>NZ_JBFAXL010000014.1:0-169168 GCF_040680795.1 Streptomyces sp. NPDC051976 | reverse complement strand
TGTGGGTGTTTTTTTGGGGTGGTTTTCCAATCACTCACCCCCCCCCCCCCAACACCACCCCGTGCCCGCCCCACCCCCCCCCCGCCCCGGCCCCCCCCCCCGCGCCCCCCCCCGGCGGCGGGGGCCCGCCCTTGTCGCCGCCCTTGTCGCGGGCCTCTGCCGCCGCCCCGGACCCGCGGGTCAGCCGGAGGCGTCGAGCTGGTCCGCGAGCGCCGCCAGGTAGAGCGGGACGCTGAAGCGAGGTGAGCGCAGCGTCCGCCCGCTGAGCTGCTCGATCTTGCCCAGCCGGTAGACCAGGGTGTTGCGGTGGATGTGGAGGGCTTCCGCGGTCCGCGCCTGGTTGAACCCGTTGTCGCACAGGGCGATGATCGTCGTCCGCAGGATCGGCCACTGCGGCTGGTCGCGCAGCTCACCGGCGACGGCGCGCACCAGGTGGGAGCGGACCCGGGGGCTGGCTGACGCCAGCATCTGATGCGCCCTCAGATCGCTGATGGCGTGGACGCTTTCCTCCGGGGCGACGCGCCGTCCCAGCCGCAACGCGTCACAGGCGTCGTGGTAGGCGTCGTGCAGGGCGCCCAGCGAGTCGGCGGGTCCGGTGAGCGCCGCATGAGCGGTCAGCCCGAGGTGCAGCCGCAGTACCTCGACGAGCCGCCGGCAGCGGGCGTCCAGCGCCGTCTCCGCCTCGTACGCGGCCAGGCCCTGCGGGACGTGGTGGAGCACCGCGAACCGCCCGGAGGCCACCATGCTGGTGGCCATGTCCTGCGGGTCCCCGAACACCTCGCGGATGATGCGCAGGATCTCCGGGCGCAGGACGGGGATCTCCTGGGTGAGCGGGCCGCCCGCCGTCGGCCCCTGCAGTTCGAGGACGACGACGGCGCGTCGCAGGGTGAGGTCGCAGCCGAGTTCCGCGCCCCGGAACAGCACCAGGTCGGGCTCGACGAGGTCGGCGTCGTATGACGCGACGTCAGCGAGCAGATCCTCCAGGGCACGCTCGCGCAGGACCCGGGAGCGCAGCGTGACGGACTCGCGCAGCAGGATCTCGATCTGCCGTTTGACGACCAGTCCGAAACGGCGCACCTCGCCGGGGGAGCCGGTGATCCCCACGGTGCCCACCCCCTGGCCGTCGAGGATCAGCGGCAGGGTCACGCCGGGCCGCACACCGCGCAGCGCGGCCGCCTGCGCCGCGTTGTGCACCGTGGGCTCCTGGTCGCGGATCACGGCGACCGACGCCTCGTGGAAGCTGTCGATGCGTGAGGTGTCGCCGCTTCCGATGACGACGCCCTCACTGTCGGTGATCAGGACGTTGTGCCCGATGACGGCGGTCGTGTCCCGGGCGATCTCCTGTGCGAGCGATGGCGAGAGCATGGTCCCCAACCCCTTGATCGTTGTGCATATTGTACGAGCATCCCACGTCGATTGAGGGCAGAGCCGTGCATCATGCCCAATGACCAGCCCTCCCGGCGGATCTACGATGAAGCACAGGAAAACCCCCGGGGACGGCTCCCTCCCCGGACCCGTTCCCGGGGTTGCCCTGCTCGCACACGCCCTCGGCGCCACAAGCGATCATCCGGCGAATCGGCAGCCGCACATCCGGCATACCACGCGAACCTCTCCCTTCGTCCCGGAAGGCTCCACGATGTTCCGCTCACACTCCGTCACCAGCCGTCGCTCCAGATCGCGCGTCCGCCCCTGGATGGGCGTGCTCGCCGCGGGGATGCTCGCCCTCGCGGCCTGCGGCACCGCCAAGAGCCAGGAAACCGCGGCGTCGAAGTCCGCCCCGGGACTGGACACGATCAAGCCCGGTGTACTGAAGGTCGCGATCCAGCCCTACGCCCCGTACACGTCGGTGAAGAACGGCAAGATCGTCGGCCTCGACGCCGACATCCTGAACACCGCGGCCGCCAAGCTCGGCCTCACCGTCGAGCCGGTCGTCACGGACTTCGCCGGCATGCTCGCCTCGGTCCAGTCCCACCGGGTGGACGTCGCCATCGGCGGCATCGCCTGGACCGCGGAGCGGCAGAAGCAGGGGCTGTTCACCGACCCGCCGTACTACTCGCCCCCCGCCATGGCGGTGGCCCCGGGCAAGAAGTTCGAGACCGTCGACGACCTGCGCAACCAGCCGCTCGGCACGGTCGAGGGCTACGTCTGGGCCAAGTCGATCCAGGCGGTGCCGGGAGCCAAGCTCCACGCCTACCCCGACGCCACCGGGGTCTTCGACGACCTGTCAGCCGGCCGGATCAGCGCCGGCTTCCTGGACCCGCTGATCATCATCGACGCGCAGCAGCACGGCCAGAAGATCAACACCCAGTACCTGACCCCGCCGACCGAGGCGCAGGTCAAGGCACACCCGTCGTACTCCTACTTCGAGCCGTACCAGACCGGCTTCTACCTGCCCAAGCAGGAAGCCAAGGTGGAGGCGGCCCTCTCGCGGCAGATCCGCGCGCTGTACCAGAACGGCAAGATGACGTGGCTGATCGCCAAGTACGGCGGCGACCCCCAGCAGTTCCTCAAGCCCGACCCGAGTGTCGCCACCTCCCGCCGCGGCGTCGACCGGCCCGCCGACTGGACGCCTCCCGCGATCTAGCCGCGCACCGGACCCAAGAGAGGAGAAGCGGCGATGAGCGCCATCGAAGTTCCCTGGTCGGACTATCTCCCCGCGTTGTCCGACGCCCTGCAGAAAACCCTGGAGTACACGGTCGTCAGCTTCGCCGGAGCGACCGTCCTCGGCCTCGGCGTCGCCCTGCTCCGGCTGAGTCCCACCCGGCTGCTGCGGTTGCCCGCGGCCGTGTACACCGAGATCTTCAAGAACATCCCCCTGCTGGCGATCATCTTCCTCACCTACTTCGGCCTGGCGTCCGTCAATGTGCGGCTCGACGTCTTCCAGGCCGGCTGCCTGAGCCTGATCGTCTTCTACGCGGCGTACCTGTCGGAGATCTTCCGGGCCGCCATCTCCGGTGTGCACGACGGGCAGCGGGAGGCCGGGGCGGCGCTCGGGATGAGCCGGACCGCCGTCTACACCCGGGTGATCCTGCCCCAGGCCCTGCGGCTGGCGCTGCCCGGCACCAACACCATGCTCGTCGACCTGCTGAAGTCCACCTCGCTGCTGGTCACCATCTCCGCCGCGGAACTCATGTCCGAGGCCCGGCTGATCACCTCGGAGACCTTCCGGGCGCTGGAGGTCTACCTGGTGATCTCCGCCGTGTACTTCGCCCTGTGCTATCCGCTGTCGCAGCTCCTGCTCTGGCTGGAGCGGCGGATCCACGCCGGCAAACCCCTCACCCCCCACCGGCGGCGCCGACTCGCGGCAGCGCGCGCCCTGCTGACCGTGAAGGAGCCCGTCTCATGACTACGGAGGCACGAGACCCCGACATGGACACCGTGAACCCCGGCGTGCACCCGGCGGACCCGCCCGTGGTCCGTATCGAGAACCTCACCAAGTCCTTCGACGGGCGCCCGGTCCTGCGCGGCGTCGACCTGGCGGTGGGCCACGGCTCCATCCTCAGCATCATCGGCCAGAGCGGCGGGGGCAAGACCACCCTGCTGCGCTGCATGAACCTGCTGGAACGGCCCGACGCGGGAACCCTCACCATCGCCGGGCAGACCGTCTTCCGTGACGGCCGGGTGGTCTGCGAGGACCTGGCGTCCCTGCGGCAGCGCGTCGGCATGGTCTTCCAGCGGTTCAACCTCTTCCCCCACCTGACGGCGATCGAGAACGTCATGCTCGCCCAGCGCACCGCCAAGGTCTCCGAGCGCGAGGCGCTGGAGCGCGCCGCGGCACTGCTCAAGCAGGTCGGCCTGGCCCACCGGGGCCTGGCCTTCCCGGACCAGATGTCCGGCGGCGAGCAGCAGCGCGTCGCGATCGCCCGTGCGCTGGCCCTGCGGCCCGAGGTGCTGCTGTTCGACGAACCGACCTCCTCCCTCGACCCGGAGGCCACCCGCGAGGTGCTGCGCGTGATGCGGCGGCTGGCCGCGGGCGGAATGACGATGGTCCTGGTCACCCATGAGATCTCGTTCGCCCGGGACGTCTCCGACTGGGCCGTCTATGTCGACGACGGCCGCATCGTCGAACAGGGACCGCCGGCCGAGGTGCTCGTCCGGCCCAAGCACCCGCGCACCCGCCAGTTCCTGGCGTCCTTCGACACGCTCGACTAGGGAGAGCCGTGGTGAACAACGTATCGTCCGCGGCGCCCGCGGGACCGCGCCGCCGCGACAACCCCGTGGTGGTCGTGGGCGGCGGCGTCATAGGACTGTGCACCGCCTACTACCTGGCCGCCGAAGGCGTACCGGTGGAGATCGTGGAGCGGCGGAGCATCGGCTCCGGTGCTTCCTGGGGCAACGCCGGCTGGGTGTGCCTGAGCCACTCCGCGCCGGTGCCCTCCCCGGGCGTCATCGGCTACGCCGCCCGCTCCCTGGGCCGTCCCGACTCGCCGCTCTACCTGCGGCCGCGTCCCGACGGGCAGTTCCTGGCCTGGCTGTGGCGCTTCTGGCGCAGCAGCAGTCCGCACCGGTTCCGCGACGGGTACCAGGCGGTGGCCGATCTCAACCGCCCCACGTTCCAGCTCTTCGAGGAGATGGCCGAGGCCGGGATCGAGACCACCCTGCACCGCCCCGGCATGGTGCACGCCTTCCTCACCGCGGGCGCGGCCGGCCATCACCTCGACATCCAGCGGCAGATGGCCGCCGGCCGGTACGAGGTGCCGGAGGAGCCCGTGGTCGGTCCCTCCGCGCACGCGTGCGACCCCGCGCTGTCCCCGGCCGTGAAGGCGGCCTACCTCGTCGAGGGCGAGGGCGTCGTCGATCCGGCCGCGTTCGTGCGGGCGCTGCACGCGGCCCTGGGCCAGGCCGGAGTCAAGGTGCACGAGAACGTAGAGGTCACCGGCTTCGCCGGGTCGTCCGGCCCGGTCGAGGCGGTACTGACCAGCCAGGGCGAGATCGCGTGCTCGGGCGTGGTCGTGGCCGCCGGGATGCGATCGGTGAACCTGCTCGGCGCCATGGGACTGCGGCTGCCGCTGCAGGCGGGCAAGGGCTACAGCTTCACCGTCGACCTCGACCCCGCACCACTGCACTGCCTGTACTTCGGCGAACGCCGCGTCGTCGCGTCCCCCATGGGCGGCGCCACCCGTATCGCCGGAACCATGGAACTGAGCGGCAACAACAACCGCCTGGACTGGCGCCGCATCGTCGCCATCGCCCGCGCCAGCCGCCGCTACCTGGGCCCGTGGTTCGACGAGCCCGACGACCTGATGTCCCTCATCCGCGACCCGTGGGTCGGCGGCAGGCCGTTCCTCCCCGACGGCCTGCCGGTGATCGACCGCGTCCCGGGACGCGAGAACGCCTACGTCGCCAGCGGCCACGGCATGCTCGGCGTCACCCTGGGCCCCGCCACCGGCAGACGGCTCACGGAGTACGTCCTCACCGGCCGCCGCCCGCAGGCCCTCACCCCCTTCCGCTTCGACCGGCTCACGTCCTGACCGTGTTCCCACCCTGGAGGCCGTCATGATCTGGTGGATCGTCACCGCCCACACCGTCCGCGTCGAGGACGGCCAACCGATCCGCGGTACCCACACCTGGTGGATCAAGGCGCGCTTCCCCATCGACGCCGAGCGGCAGGTCCGCAGCCACGCCGGCACCGACACCGCCGTACGGCACCGCCGCGGGGCCGACCTCGACACCGCGGACCTCACCACCACACCACGGCCGACCCCCGGCCTTCTCCTGGGGGGCACATGAGGGGCCGCGCTCACGGACCCCCCGTCCCCCGTGACACCGGCGCACCCGTGCAGGACAAGCGCCCGAGGATATTCGCAACCGGCTGACAATGCGCCGAAAAGGCGTTGTCACTTCACTGACAATGCTATTCGCTGTGATGCACGCCTCAGCGGAAATTGGCCGAGCGATGGGCTCCAATTGCTGGTCACAGGCCCTATGGTGCTGCGCAAGGCGTGAATCCGCGATGTCGCCAATTCCCCCCGACCGGCGGCATCGTGTCACGTCCGACCGCGTCGCGCCGGACCGGAATTCGGCCACTCGCCGTATTCCACCGCGCCAGGATTTCCGCGCCCCGTCATTGGAGCCGCCATGCCCCCCACGCACGCGAGTACGCCCGATTCCCCGCCGCCCGGCGGGGACGTCCCGCTGACCGCGTACCTACGGCACTGGGCGGCGGACCGCGGGCAGCAACGCGCCTTCAGCTTCGTCGACTTCCCCCAGCCGGGATCGCCGGGGCGGCACCGATCGGTCACCTGGGAGCGCCTGCATCTGCGGGCCCTCGCCCTGGCCGGACGGCTCGCGGCCACGGCGGGCCCCGGCGACCGCGCCGCGCTGCTGCTGCCGCAGGGCCTCGACTACGTGACCGCGTTCCTGGGCTGCCTGTACGCCCGGGTGATCGCCGTCCCGCTCTTCGCGCCCGGACTGCCGGGCCACGCGGGCCGGTTACGGGCCGTCCTCGACGACTGCGAGCCCGCGTGCGTCCTCACCGACAGCGCGAACGCCGCCGCCGTCGAGGAGTTCACCGGCGGGTACGGTACGGCCGCGGCGCCGGTGCTGTGCGTCGACCGCCCCGGGACCGCCGAGGAGAGCGCGCCGGTCGGTGAACTCCCCGTGGACCCGGGGGACATCGCGTATCTGCAGTACACCTCGGGCTCCACCCGGACCCCGGCCGGGGTGATGATCAGCCACCGCAACGCCGTGGCCAACGCCCGCCAGGCGCTCACCGCCTTCGGCGTCGACGTGCTGCCCTCCACCCATGTCGGCTGGCTGCCGCTCTTCCACGACATGGGGCTGGTGCTCAGTGTCGCCGCCCCCGTCGTCGTGGGCCGCCCCTCGGTGCTGATGGACCCGGTGTCCTTCCTCGAACAGCCTTTGCGCTGGCTGCGGTTGCTCGGCGCCTACCCCGGCACGGTCAGCGCCGCCCCCAACTTCGCCTACGACTACTGCGCCGAGAGGATCAGCCCGCGGGAGGTGGCGGACCTGCGGCTCGACCGGGTCCGCGTCCTCATCAACGGCAGCGAACCCGTACGCCCCGGCACCGTCGACCGCTTCCAGCGGGCCTTCGCCCCGGCCGGGCTGCGCCCCGAGGCGCAGTGCCCCTCGTACGGCCTCGCCGAGGCGACGGTCTTCGTCGCCGCCGACCCGTACACCGCCCCGCCGACCGTCGTCGACTGCGACCGGGCCGCGCTGGCGGCGGGCCGCGTCGAGGCCGCGGCGGACGGGGCCCTCGGCGTGCGGCTGGTCGCGTGCGGCACCCCGGTGGGCCAGGAGGTGCGGATCGCCGACCCCGAGACCGGCACCCCGCTGCCCGACGGCCAGGTCGGCGAGATCTGGCTGCGCGGCCCCAACACCGGCCTCGGCTACTGGAAGCAGGCCGAACGCACCGAGACCACCTTCGGCGGCCGACTCCCCGGCGAACCCCGCACCGCCCCCCGCTGGCTGCGCAGCGGCGACCTCGGCGCCCAGCACGCGGGCCAACTCCTCGTCACCGGGCGGCTGAAGGACCTGCTGATCGTCGACGGCCGCAACCACTACCCGCAGGACGTCGAGGAGACCGTCCAGTCGGCGGTGCCGGGCATCCGCAGGGACCGCGTCGCGGTGTTCACGGTCCCGGGTGAGGCGGCCCTGCGGGCGGGCGGCACCCGGGTGGCGGGCGGCGCAGGTCGCGCGGGCGCCACCGGCGCGGGTGAGTCTGCCCCCGCGTTCGCCGGGCGGGAGCGTGCCGCGGCGGCGGCCGCCGATGGCGCGGGGCCGCCCGCGGTGGACGGCGCGGATCCGGGCGCCGGGCCGGAGTGGGTGGTGGCCGTCGCCGAGCACGGGCGAGACGCGGTGCCGACGGCGGCGCAGCGCGAAGCCGCCGTGCGGGCCGCGCGGGGCGCGGTCTCCGCCGAACACGGGCTGCGGCTGGCCCGGTTGGTGCTGGTGCCGCCGCGGGCGGTGCCGCGCACGTCGAGCGGGAAGGTGGCGCGCGGCGCGTGCCGGGAGCGGTATCTGGCGGGGGAGTACGCGGAGGGGGACGGGCCCGCCGCCGGGTCCGGCCCCGCGGAGCCGGGGCGGGCGGCCGAGGGGGGCCATGTGGCCGAGGCGGGCGACGGGCGGTGACCGGGGACGGGTGGCGGGCGGACGCCGTGCGGCGGGTCGTGGCGGTGCGGCTGGCGCAGTGGTACGGGCTGGCGGCCGAGGACATCGCCGACGACCGGCCGTTCGCGGAGCTGGGCCTCACCTCGCGGGACGCGGTCGCCCTCGCGGCGGAGGTCGGCGACGCCATCGGTGAGCGGCTGCCCTCGACCCTGCTGTGGGAGGCCCCGACGCTCGGGGCGCTGGCGCAGTGGCTGGACCGCGAGCGGGACGAGGCCGGGGACGGGGACGAGGCGCCGCCGCCGGCTTCCACGGCGCCCGCGGCGGACAGCCCCGTCGCCGTCATCGGCATCGGCTGCCGTCTGCCCGGAGGCGTCACCGGGCCCGCCTCCCTGTGGCGGCTGCTCAGCGACGGCCGTGACGCGGTCGGCACCGTACCCGCCGACCGCTGGGCGGACTTCACGTCCATGGGCGCGCCCGACGAGGTCAGCACGCACGGCGCCTTCCTCCCCGACATCGCGGGATTCGACGCGGAGTTCTTCGGCATCACCCCGCACGAGGCCGCCGTCATGGACCCGCAGCAGCGGCTGCTGCTGGAGGTGACCGCCGAGAGCCTGCACCACGCCGCGCTGCCCGCGGCGGCCCTCGCCGGAAGCAGGACCGGCGTGTTCGTCGGCATCAGCGGCAACGAGTACGCCCGGCTGACCACCGACGCGCTGAGCGCCGTGGACGCCTGGACACCGCCCGGAGCGGCCCTCAGCATCGCCGCGAACCGCCTCTCGTACGTCTTCGACCTGCGAGGGCCGAGCCTTGCCGTCGACACCGCCTGCTCGTCGTCGCTGGTCGCGGTCCACCAGGCGGTACGCAGCCTGGCCTGCGGCGAGAGCGACACCGCGCTGGCGGGCGGCGTCAACCTGCTGCTGTCGCCCGCGCTCACCCTCGCCTTCCAGCGTGCCGGGGCGACGGCGCCGGACGGCCGGTGCAAGACGTTCGACGCGGCGGCCGACGGGATGGTCCGCGGCGAGGGGTGCGCGGTGGTCGTCCTGAAGCGGCTCGCCGACGCCGAGCGCGACGGCGACCGGGTGCTGGCCGTCATCCGCGCCACCGCCGTCAACTCCGACGGCCGCTCCAACGGCCTGCTCGCCCCCAACGGCCGTGCCCAGCAGGCACTTCTGGCCGAGGCGCACCGCGCGCACGGCCCGGTGCCGCCCGCCGAGGTCGACTATGTGGAGGCGCACGGCACCGGCACCGCGCTCGGCGACCCGGTCGAGGCGGGCGCGCTCGGCGCGGTGCTCGGCCGTGGCCGCGACCCCGACCTGCCGCTGCTGATCGGCTCGGCGAAGACCAACTTCGGGCACCTCGAAGCCGCCGCGGGCATCGTCGGACTGGTCAAGACCGTCCTCGCCCTGCACCACGGCGAACTGCCGCCCAGCCTGCACTTCCGCACTCCCAGCCCGCACATCGACTTCGACGCGCTGGCCCTGCGCGTGGTCACCGGGGCCGAGCCGTGGCCCCGCTACTCGGGCACCGCGACGGCCGGGGTGTCCGCCTTCGGCTTCGGCGGGACGAACGCGCACGTGGTGCTCCAGGAGTATCTGCCCGCCGCGCCGCCGCCCCGGGAACGCGCCGCCGACCGTACCCCCGTCGTCGCCGTGCTCGACGCGCCCTCGCCCGACCGGCTGCGCGAGGACGCGGCGGCGGTGGGCGAGTGGCTGGACTCCGCGGCGGGCCGGGCCGCCGCGCCCGCCGACGTGGCCAGGACACTGGCCGGACGTACCGGCCGCGGGCGGCACCGACTGGCCGTGGTCACCGCGGACAGCGCCGAACTCGGCCACGCGTTACGGAGGTTCGGCGCCGGGCGCCCGCACGCGCCGCTGGTCGCCGGAAGCGGCCCGGCGCGGCCCGAGCCCGGACCGGTCTGGGTCTTCTCCGGCTACGGCTCGCAGTGGCCCGGCATGGCCGAGGGCCTGCTCACCGCGGAACCCGCCTTCGCGGCGGCGGTGGAACGCCTCGACCCACTGCTGCTGCGGCACACCGGCCGCTCCCTGCGCGACGGGCTGCGGCCCGACGCCGAACTGTCCCGGCCGTCCGCCGTGCAGCCGGTGCTCTTCGGCGTCCAGGTCGCCCTCGCCGAGCTGTGGCGGTCGTACGGCATCGAGCCCGCCGCCGTCATCGGCCACTCGATGGGCGAGGTGGCGGCCGCCGTGGTGGCCGGTGCGCTGGACGCCGAGACGGGCGCCCGGGTGATCGGGGTGCGCTCCCGGCTGCTCGACGGGCTGTCCGGCGGGGCGATGGCGGTGGTCGACCGCTCGGCGGGTGACATCGCCGATCTGGCCGCGGAGTTGCCGTCGCTGCTGGTCGCCGTGCACGCCTCGCCGGGGCAGAGCGTGGTGACGGGCGCGGGCGCCGACATCGAAGCGCTGATCGCGCGGGTGACGGCGGAGGGCGGCCTCGCCCGCTCGCTGGCGGTGACCGCGGCCGGACACTCACCGGACGTGGACCCGCTGCTCGGGCCGTTCACAAGGGAGTTGGGGGTGGTCGAGGCGGCGGCGCCCCGCTGCCGCTTCTACACCACCGTGGGCTACGCCCCCCGCGACACACCCGACTTCGACACCGCCTACTGGGGAGCCAACCTGCGCAGGCCGGTGCGGTTCACCCAGGCCGTGCGGGCGGCGGCGGAGGACGGCCACCGCACCTTCGTTGAAGTCTCCCCGCACCCCACGCAGTTGCACCCGCTGGCCGACACGCTGCGCGCCGCGGCGGTCCCGGGCCCGCTCGTCCTGTCCACCCTGCGCCGCGCGACCCCCGACGCCCTCACCTTCCGCACCGCCCTGGCGACGCTGCTGACCCGCGACCCCGCGGCCGCCCGCCGCCCCGCCGACCCGTCGGCGCGGGTCCTCGACATCCCGTCCCCGCGCTGGCACCGCCGCCGCCACTGGGTGACCGACGCCCCCGTACCGCGGCCGCCGTCCGCCGGGCCCGAGGCCGTGGCCGCGACCACCGTCGACCGGCTGCTCGCGCTCGCCGCCGACGTCATGGGCTATCCGCCGACCGCGATCGACCCCGACACCCCGCTCACCGACCTCGGCCTGGACTCCCTGATGGCCGCCCGGTTGCTGGCCACCGTCACCCACACCTTCGGCACCGACCTCCCGCCCGCCGCCCTCCTGAACGGCGCCACCCTGACCAGCACGGCGGCAGCGCTCGACGCGCGGACGGGCGGCGACTGCGCCCCACCCCGCACGGGCGGCCCCGTACCGGCAAGGGACGCCGTCGAACGGCTGGTCCTCCAGGCGTGGTCGGACGCCGGCGGTGACGCGGCGGACGGAGTGGAGCGGGAGGTGGACCGCGCGGGAGCGGTGGGACGGCGGTTCGCCGAGCTGCTGGGGGAGCGGGCCGGGCGCCCGCTCACCATGGCCGAACTCGGCCCGGCCGACGGGCCGGTGACCCTCGCGGGAGTCGCGCGGCTGCTCAGGCCGGGCCTCGAAGGGCCCGTCGAGGGCGCGGTACGGGAACTGCGCGCGACCGGCGCACTGCCGCCGCTGTTCCTGTTCCACCCCGCGGGCGGATCGGCGGCGGTCTACCGCGGTCTGGTGCGGCGGCTGCCGGAGCAGCGCCCCTGCTTCGGTCTCGAACGACTGCCAGGACCCAGCGACGTCACCGAACGGGCCGCCGTTTACGCCGAGTTGATCCGCGAGCGTCACCCCGAAGGCCCCTGGGCGCTCGGCGGCTGGTCGTACGGCGGGCTGCTCGCCCAGGAGACCGTGCGGCTGCTGACCGCGCACGGCGATGTGGAGGCCCTGCTGCTGATCGACAGCGTGCTGCCGCTGCCCGGGCCGCCGGTCCCGCCCGCCGACCTGGCCCGGCAGCGCTTCGCGGACTTCGCCGCGTATGTCGAGCGGACGTACGGGAGTCCGCTGCCGCTGCCGTACGGCGAGCTCGCCGCGCTGGACGACGACGAGCAGATCGCCCGGGTCGTGAAGGCGCTGGAGCAGGCGGTGGACCTGCCGCCCGCGGTGCTGGAGCACCAGCGCACCTCCTACCTCGACCTGCGCAGCGGCGAGCGGCACACCCCGCGCCCGTACGACGGCAGGACCCTGCTGTGCCGGGCGACGCTGCCCGCGCCGCACACCGTCAGGGACCCGCGCTACGAGCGGGCCGACGCGGCGCTGGGCTGGGACGCCCACTGCCGCGACCTGACGGTGGCGCCGCTGGCCGCGCACCATCTGGCGCTGCTCGACCCACCGGCCGTGGACACCCTCGCCGCACTGCTCACGGCGTTTCTCACCGAAGGCGCCACCCTCCGCACACCACAGTGAAGGAAGCCCGACCATGCCCGTACCGCACCACAGATCCGGCGCCGCCCGGCTGCCGCGCACGGCCGTCGCAGGCACCGCCGTCCTCGCCGCCGCCGCGGCACTCCTGTGCGGCCCGGCCGCACTGGGCGCCGCGGCCGTACCGTCGCCCGCCGCTGCCGCCGCCGTGCCCACGGCGACCGCCGACGACGGGGCGACCGTCACCGCCGAGCACTGGCTCGACGCCCGCACCGTCGACCTCACCGTGCAGTCCCCGGCCGTCGGCGGGGCCGTGCCGGTGCGGATGATCCTGCCCACGAACTGGGCGGCGCAGCCCAACCGCACCTGGCCGGTGCTCTATCTGCTCCAGGGCGCGCACGACGACTACACCTCGTGGACCCGGGAGACCGGCATCGAGGCGTTCAGCGCCGACAAGGACATGATCACGGTCATGCCGTCGGCGGGTCCCACCGGTATACCGACCCACTGGTCGAACAACGGTCAGCCCGGCGGCGCCGACTACGAGACCTTCCAGGTCACCGAGTTGATGCAGCTGCTGCAGCGCGACTACCGGGCGGGAACCGCCCGCGCGGCGGCGGGCGTGTCCACCGGCGGCTACGGCGCGCTGGCGATGGCAGCCCGGCACCCGGGCGCCTTCAAGGCCGTGGCGTCGTACAGCGGCATCGTGGACACCACCTTCCCCGGCATCCCCACGATCGTGCTGGCGATCGTGACCCGCGAGGGGCTCAACGGGCTGACGCTGTGGGGCGATCCGTACGTCCTCAACCCGACGCTGTGGAAGAACAACAACCCCGCCCTGCAGGCCGCCGGGCTGCGCGGTACCGCGCTCTACATGTCGCAGGGCAGCGGCCTGGTCGGCGGTGGCGGCGACCCGCTCGGCGAGGGACTGGAGAGCACCCTGTGGCCGCAGGCCCAGTCCTTCTCGGTGCGGCTGCTGTTCATGGGCATCCCGGTGACGACCCACTTCTACACCGGCGGTGTGCACAACTGGTCGTCGTGGCAGGGGGAGTTCACCCGCTCCTGGCCGATGCTGGCCCATGGGCTCGGGCTGCCCTCGTAAGGACGCGCCTCGCGCGACCCACCGCCTCACCGGCGGGAGTTCAGCCGGTGAGGCCGGTGGCCCGCAGGGTGATGTTGAGCCTGCCGCCGGTCATCCCGGTGGCCGGATCGCCGGTGCCGGGACGGACCTTGGGCACGCCGTGGAAGGCGAAGCGCGACGGGCCGCCGAAGACGAACAGGTCACCGGAGGCCAACTCGACGTCCGTGTACGGCTTTCCGCGGTTCTCGGTGTTGCCGAACCGGAAGACGCAGGTGTCCCCGACGCTCAGCGACACCACCGGGGCGTCGGACCGCTCGTCCTTGTCCTGGTGCATGCCCATGGTGGCCCGGTCGTCGTAGAAGTTGACCAGCGCGGTGTCCGGCGCGTAGGCGGCGCCCGCCGCGGGGTCGCCGTACGCGTCGGCGAGCGCGCGCCTGCCCCAGTCGCCGAGCCAGCCGGGGAAGTCGGCCACCCGCGCGCCGTTCACATCCGTTGCCACACGGGAGTACGTGTACGGCCGCCAGTGCCACCCCAGACAGACCGTCCGCACCGACATCACCCCGCCGCGCGGCAGCACGGTCCGCCGCATCGGCACCGGGCCGCGCGCCCAGTCGCGGCACGCGGCGACCAGCTCGCGCTGCTCGTCGAGGGTGAGCCAGCCGGGCACGTGCACCGCCCCGGGCGCGGGTTCCGTCCGGGGCAGCGGGATCAGTGCGGTCATCCGACGGCGCCGCTCTCCAGGGTCAGCAGGCGCTGCTTGCTCTCCAGGCCGCCCGCGTAGCCCGTCAGGGTGCCGTCGGCGCCGATCACCCGGTGGCACGGCCTGAGCACCAGCACCGGGTTGCGCCCGATCGCGGTGCCCACAGCCCGCACCGCCGCGCGTGACGCCCCGATCTCCGCGGCGAGCTTGCCGTAGGTGGTCGTGGTCCCGTACGGGATCGCCTCCAGGGCCTGCCAGACCCGCTGCTGGAACGCGGTGCCGCGGACGGTCGTCTCGATGTCGAAGTGGGTACGGGTGCCGCGGAAGTACGCCCGCAGCTGGTCGGCCACCGCCGCGAGCGCGGTGTCGTCCCGCCGCCAGCCGTCCTGGACGACGGCCGCGCCCTTCTGCCCGGGCAGCGAGAGCGAGTCCACGACCACTCCGCCTCCGGGCCGCTCCTCGCCGACCAGCAGCAGTTCGCCCAGCGGGCTGTCGACTGTCGTGTAGACCTTCATCTTCTCGTCCTCTCTCCGGCTCACCCCTCTACTGTGCGGCTTCGCCCCGCGCTGAGCTGGCGGTAATCGGACAGGTAGATCGCGGGCGCGCAAGCGCCGGTCAGCGGTGGGGGAGCGGGGCACTCGCGCGCAGCATCGCGGACGTGCGGTCGAGTTCCTCGCGCACCGCCCGGCCCGCCCCGTCGGGGTCGGCGGCGGCGACGGCGGTCACCATCGCGGCCTGCGAGGCGTCACCGGGGGAGTGGTCGAGGTCGCGCAGGCCCAGCCGCTCGACCAGAGGGATCAGGCCCTCGCGCAGCGCCGGGGTGAACTCGGTGAAGAGATCGGCGAGTACGGGGTTGTGGGCGGCCGCGACGATGGTCGCGTGCAGCGCGATGTCGGCGTCCACGAACGCGCCGGAGTCGACCGCGGCCGCCGCCTGCCGGGCCGCCAGGGCGGCGCGCATGGCGGCGACGTCCGCGTCCGTGCGCCGCTCGGCGGCCAGCCGGGCGGCCTGCACTTCGAGCATCGCCCGCACCTCGTGGACATCGGTGACGGCGGCGCGGCTCAGCTTGGCCGACCAGTCCTCCACGGGCTGTGTCGCGATGACGAACACCCCCGCGCCCTGCCGGGTACGCAGCAGCCCCGCGCCGGCCAGGGCGCGGACCGCCTCGCGGACCGTCGACCGGCCGACGCCGAGCGACGCGGCGAGGGCGGTCTCACCGGGCAGCCGCGTACCGACCGGCCAGTGGCCGTCGGCGATCTGCTCGCGCAGATGCGCGGTGGCCTGTTCGACGAGCGGACTGGGACGCAGCGAACCGAGCGGCATGACGTCATCACCTCTCAGGTTGTCTGAGGAGTCGCTATTGGCCAGTCTACCCGGCATGGCGCGGCGGGGCCTCAGGGCCGGTACACCTTGCCCGGCTCCGGGGTCGCGGGGGCCAGCAGTTCGGGGACGGTGACGAAGGTGTAGCCCTGCGCGTGCAGGGCGTCGATGATCCCCGGCACCGCGGGCACCGTCCCCTGGTAGAGGTCGTGCAGCAGGATGATCCCGTCACGGTCGGCCTTGTCCAGGATCCGCTTCGTGATCAGCGCGGTGTCGGTCGTGGCGTAGTCGCTCGCGGTGTCGTTCCACAGCACCTGCGCCAGCCCCAGCTCCTTGCAGACCTTCGACACCTTCTCGTCGGTACGGCCCTGCGGCGGGCGCATCAGCGTGGGCCGGGTGCCGGTGAGCCGCTCCACCTCGGTGTCCAGGTGGTCGAGTTCGGCGCGGATCTTCTCCGGCGGGAGGTCGGTCAGCCGCGGGTGGGTCCACGAGTGGTTGCCGAGCACGTTGCCGTTCGCGGCCATCTGCTTGACCAGTTCCGGGTACTTGTCGACATGGTTGTGGCCCAGCAGGAAGAAGGTGACGCTGACCTTCTTCTCCTTGAGCACCTTCAGCAGCGCGGGAGTGTGCTCGCTGGGCCCGGCGTCGAAGGTCAGGGCTATGCACTTGGCCTTGCGGCAGTCGACCGCCCCGGCAGGCAGCGGGGAGCCGCCCTTGCCGTTGTCCGCCGCGTCGTACGCCGCGTTCCTGGCGCTCTTGGGCGACTGCGCGTCGTAGCTGGCGCAGCCGCTGAGAGTGAGGGCCAGGGCCGTGGCGGAGACGGCCGCCACGGTCGCGGAGGCCGCCTTCCGCCGGATCGCTGAGGGCTTTCGCGGCGTACGCGGCATGACGAGGTTCCTCCGGGGGCGGTGCGGTGGGGTGCGCGGGGCGCGCTGCGGGCGAAGCGCCGGGTGCGCACCCTGGGGCGCGAGCGGCGACGGGGGTCACTGTACACACCCGCTATACACGCCATGTATAGCGGGTGGGCTGCGGCGGGACCGCGCGCGGTCCCGGTCGGCACCCGTCGGCGCGGGAGCCGACGCGGGAGCCGGTACGGGAGCCGATGTGGGAGCCGGCGCAGGGCGGATGCCAACTCCGTTCACCCGTAAGCACCTTGGACGCACAGACAGACACTTCGGGCAGAACCGGTCGTGACGGATCCACTTGGCAAAGGATCTTCGCGCAAAACAGCGCGCGATCAGTCCGTCTCGGTGTGTACTAGGTCAACCCCGGGCCGCCCACCCCCGCGACCCGCCCTCCCTGCCCGTCCCCGGATCTCCCTGAGGTCGATTCGATGATCGATATACCGGACCTGGCCGTTGTCGGACTGGCCGCCGGGACCCTGTCGGCGTTCGCTCTGGGAGGCGGGTTGCTGCGCTCCGGCCGCCACCGCGCCCGGCAGCGCGAGGAGATCGCCACCCTGCGGTCCAAGCTGGACGAGGAGACCGCCGCACTCCGCTCCGAGCTGGGCGACGCCCAGCGGGAGAGCGGCCGTACCACGCGGGCGCTCACCGCGGAGGTCGTCCACCTGGCGAAGGAGCGCATCCCCGCCGAGGCGACCCGCGCCGCCCACCCACACGTCCGGGTGCCGGGGCCGCTGCACCCCGAACTCACCGGCGCCGACCTCGACTCGGGACTGCGCGACGTGCTCGCCGGGGTGCTCGCGGCCATGGCCCAGGAGCGCAAGCGCGTCGACGCCGCCGCCCGCGCCGGGATGCGCGGCGCCACCCGCGACATCCAAGCGGGCCTGTACCGGCTGCAGGACGTCCTGCGCGGACTCCAACAGCGGTACGACGACCCCGAGTTGGCCCAGACCCTCTTCGCGCTCGACCACGAGAACGAGCAGTCGCTGCGCCGCGCCCAGGTCACCGCCGTGGTGTGCGGCGCGTGGGTCGGCCTGGCCCGCGAGGAGTCGCACCTGGTCGAGGCGGTCACCGGCGGCCAGTCCCGGCTGGTCGGCTACCACCGGGTCCAGGTCAACAACCACCTGGAGGCCGGTACGGCGCTGGTCTCGCACGCCGTGGAGCCCGTCGCCATCATCGTCGCCGAACTCCTCGACAACGCGCTGCGGCACTCGGCCCCCGACACCTCGGTCGTGGTCAACCTCGAACGCGTCCACCACGGTGTGTCGGTGACCGTCGACGACGCCGGGGTCGGCATGGCCGCCGACGAACGGGCGTACGCACAGCGGATGGTGGCGGGCACCGAGCCGATCCTGCTGTCGGAACTCGGCGACCCGCCGCGCATGGGCCTGGCCGCGATCGGCCAGCTCACCCGGCGCTTCGACCTCGCGGTCGACCTGTCCTCACCGTCGCCGTACGGCGGTGTGCGGGCCGTGCTGCTGGTCAAGAGCCATCTGCTCAGCCATATCGACCCGGTGGAGAAGCCGCCCGCGGTGAGCACCCCGCGCTCCACCCGCCAGACCGCGGCCGCCACCGCGGGCCCGGCGTCACCGGCCCCGGCCTCCGACCCCGCCGTGCACGCCCGCGCCAACGGCGCCGCGGCCGACGACGGCGCGCCCGGCGCCGTACGCGGCACCCCGCACACGGCGGAGGGCTCGCCCGGCCGGCACGACGAGGACGGCGAGAACGCACACGGCGCCGCCCAGGACAGCGCCGCCCCGCAGGCCCCGGCCGACGGCGGCGCAAACGCCGACGGAAGCACGGGCGGAAGCGCCGACACTCCCGCCGACGCCGACGTGCTGCCGCAGCGCCGCCGCAGGGCCCGCGCCGCCGCGGGCGAGGCAGGGCCCGGGACCGGAGACGGGACCGCCGCACGCCCGCGCGTCCGCACCCCCGAGGAGGCCGCCGCCGCGCTGGGCGCCCTCCAGTCCGGCACCGCAGCCGCCAGAAACGCCGCCGACACCGAAGGGAACGACCCGCGATGACCAGCCGCGACACCGGCGACACCGCGTGGGTGCTGGATCCGATCCTGGAGATCCCCCACGTCAGAGCCGCCGTCCTGCTCACCAGGGACGGACTGGTCTCCGGATACTCCGAGGGCCTGTCCCAGCCCACCGCGGAGCGCACCGCCGCCATCATCAGCACCGTCCAGGGCGCCTGCCGTACGGCCGCGGCGGCCTTCGCCGACGAGAACGACGCGCAGGTACGGCAGGTGGTCGTCGAGTCCGACCACGGCTACATCCTGGTCGCGCCCACCGAGCACGGCACCTGCGTGGCCGCGTTCGGCGACCCCGAGGTGCGCCTCGACCTGCTCGCCCACCGGGTGCACTCGCAGGTCGCCAGGCTCGGCGAGAAGGCGATGACCGCCGCGCCCCGCGCGGCCGATGGCGGCACCGCGGAATGACCGGCCGCAGGAGCGGCCGTCCCCTGGTCCCCGCCTATCTGTCCACCGGCGGGGTGGCACTACCGACCCGCGACAGCCTGGAGCGGCTGTCGGTGCTCACCGGCACCGACGGGCCCATTCCGGCCGGACTCCCGGCCGCCCAGCACGCGCTGCTGGAGATGCTGGACGGCGGGTCCCTCACGGTGGTGGAGACCGCGGCCCTGCTGGAGCTGCCGTTCTCCGCCGTCCGTGTGCTCGCCGCCGAACTGACCGACCAGGGGCTGGTGACCGCCCGCCCACCGGTGCCCGTCGCCGACCTGCCAGAACCCGATCTGCTGAAGAGAGTGGCCGATGGCCTCCGCGCCCTCAAGCACTAATCGCCACCAGGACGGCGTACACCTGCCCGAGACCGCCCGTGAACTGGTGAAGATCCTGGTGGCGGGTCCGTTCGGGGTCGGCAAGACCACGCTGATCGACGCCGTCTCCGAGATCCGGCCGCTGCACACCGAGGAGCACCTCACCGAGGCCTCCGCGGGCGTCGACGACCTGGCCGGGGTGCGCGACAAGACCACCACGACCGTCGCCATCGACTTCGGCCGGATCAGCCTCAAGGGCGGGGTGGTGCTGTACCTGTTCGGCACCCCCGGGCAGGAACGCTTCCGCTCGCTGTGGGCGGACATCGCCTACGGGGCGCTGGGCGCGCTGGTGCTGGTCGACACCCGCAGGATCGACGACTCCTTCGACGTGCTGGGGCTGGTGGAGGAGACCGGCCTGCCGTACGCCGTCGCGCTCAACACCTTCCCCGACTCGCGCACGTACACCGAGGAGCAGCTGCGTACCGCCCTCGACCTGGAGCCGGGCACCCCGATGGTGAGCTGCGACGCCCGCGACACCCACTCCTCGCTCGACGCCCTGATCGCGCTCGTGCAGCACCTGATCGACCGCAACGAGAACGCCCGCTGACCGTCCCGCTTCCCCTCGCCGTCCGGAGCCCCTGGTGAAACCCTCCTCCGCACCTTCCGCCGCCGCCTCGTCGCCGGCGGCCTACCCCGCGCCCGCCGAGGCGTTCACCCTGTCGGCGCCGGTCCGGCTGTGGGAGGACGGTTTCGCCGCCGACCCGCACCGCTACTACGCGGCGCTCAAGGCCCAGGGCCCGCTCGGCTGGGCCGAACTCGCCCCGGGCGTCCCCGCGTACGTGGTCACCGACCGCCGCGCCGCCCTGGACCTGCTGCACGACCCGGAGACCTGGTCGCACGACCCGCGGCCCTGGGAGACCACGGTCGCCGAGGACGCGCCGATCCTCGGCATGATGCGCTGGCGGCCCAACACCCTCTTCGCCGACGGCGAGGAGCACATCCGCTACCGCCGCGCGCTGGTCGACGCCTTCGACCTCGTCGAGCCGCACGACCTGCGCGAGCGGGTGCACCACGCCGTCGACATCCTGGTCGGCCGCTTCGGGCCGCACGGCCGGGCCGACCTCGTCGCCGACTTCGCCCGGCCGCTGATGGCACTGGTCTTCAACAACCTCTTCGGCCTGCCCGACAGCGAGAGCGGCCGACTGGAGGCCGCGCTCGGCAAGATGATGGAGGGCGGCGCCCAAGCGGCCGAGGGCGAGGGCGAGTTCGGCGCGTACGTGCTCGGGCTGATCGCCGCCAAGAGCGAGACGCGCGGCCCCGACCTGACGAGCTGGCTGCTGGACCACCCGGTGGACCTCACCCCGGAGGAGGTCACCTGGCAGGTCTTCCTCACCCTCGGCGCGGGCCACGAACCGACCGCCAACCTCGTCTCCAACGCCCTGTCCCGGATCCTCGGCAACGCCGACTTCTACTCCACCCTCACCAGCGGCTCCCGCCCGGTCATGGACGCCGTCGTGGAGGTGCTGCGGTACGAGACGCCGCTGTCCAACTACGGCATCCACTTCGCCCGCGAGTCGCTGAGCTTCCACGGTGTGTGGGTGCAGGCCGCCGTCCCCGTCGTCATCTCGTACGGCGCTCTCGGGCACTTCTCCGAGCAGGAGTTCGGCGGCGCCCACCACCCCAACGACGCCTCCCATCTGTCGTGGTCGGCCGGTGACCACGCCTGCCCGGTCAAGCAGCACACCCTGCTGATCGCCACCGAGGCCATCGAGCGGCTCACCCAGTGGCTGCCCGACCTGGAGCCGACCACCGACCGCGCCAGCCTCACCTGGCGGCCGGGCCCGTTCCACCGGTCGCTCACCGCGCTGCCCGTCCACTTCACGCCTCGCACCCCCGACCAGCCTGGAGAGCGCACATGACCGCGTCCGCCCGAGTGGCCATCGACCCCTTCGGCAGCGACATACCGGCCGAGAGCGCCCGGCTGCGCGCCCTGGGCGGTGTGGTGGCCGTCGAACTCCCCGGCGGCATCCCCGCCTGGGCGCCCACCGGTTACGCCACCCTCAAGTCGCTGATCCTCGACCCGCGGGTCAGCAAGGACCCGCGGCAGCACTGGTCGCTCTGGCCGGAGCTGGCCGAGAACCCCGACTGGGTATGGATCCTGAGCTGGGTGGGCGTGGTCAACATGCTCTCCAGCTACGGCCCCGACCACACCCGGCTGCGCAAGCTGGTCGCCCCGAGCTTCACCGCCCGGCGGACCGAGGCGATGCGGCCCAGGGTCGAGGCGATCACCGCCCAACTGCTGGACGAGTTCGGCGAGTCCGCGGCGTCCGCCGCGGAGGCGGGCGGTCCCGTCGACCTGCGGGCCGGTTACGCGTATCCGCTGCCGCTGCGGCTGATCTGCGAACTCTTCGGCGTACCCGACGAGTTGGTGGACGCCACCGGTGTGCTGATCGCCGCCATCATGGACACCTCCGACCCGAGCCCGGAGCACGGGGCGTTCGTCCAGCAGCAGATCTTCAGCGTGCTGCCCGCGCTCATCGCGTACAAGACCGAGCACCCCGGCGACGACATGACGACCGAGCTGATCCGGGTACGGGACGAGGACGGCGACCGGCTCAGCGACGAGGAACTCGTCTACACCCTGCTGCTGGTGATCGGCGCCGGGTTCGAGACCACCGTCAACCTGATCGGCAACGCGGTGGTCGCGCTGCTCACCCACCCCGAGCAGCTCGAAGCGGTCAGGGCGGGGAAGATCGGCTGGGACGCGGTGATCGAGGAGGTGCTGCGGGTGCACCCGTCGATCGCCACTCTCCCGCTGCGGTTCGCGGTCACCGACATCACCGTCGACGGCGTCACCATCCCGGCGGGCGAGGCGATCATCACCACCTACGCCGCCGCGGGCCACGACCCGGCCCACTACGGGCCCGACGCGGACGAGTTCGACGCCGCCCGCGGCGCCGACGACCATCTGGCCTTCGGTATCGGCGTCCACCGCTGCATCGGCGCCCCGCTGGCCCGGATGGAGGCGCTGACCGCGCTGCCCGCGCTCTTCGACCGCTACCCGGGCCTGCGGCTCACCGTCGCACCGGAAGAGCTGCGCCAGGTACCGTCGTTCATCGCCTACGGCTGGCAGGAAGTGCCGGTCAGCCTGGGCGGCTGACGCACGTCATCTGCCGAGGGCCCGCCGGTCGGACACCGACCGGCGGGCCCTCGCGCGTACCGGCGCCCTCCCGTGCCGCACCTCACGCCCGGCGGGACGGGGTCAGCGACTCGCGGGTGACCTCCTCGCCGCACTCGTGGCAGACGTGGTCGATCCGCAGCGCGCTGCCGCAGGAGTGCCGGAGGGCGAGCCGGGGCTTGTCGACGATCCACTTGTCACCCCACTGGAGCAGGGCGAGCGTGACCGGGAGCAGTTCCCGGCCCGCCTGCGTGAGGTGGTACTCGTAGCGCGGCGGGTGCTCGCTGTACTGGCGGCGCTCCACCACGCCCGCGTTCTCCAGCTTGCGCAGCCGGTCCGCGAGGATGTCCCGCGAGGCGCCGGTGAAGCCCGCGATACGGGCGAAGTGATGGACGCCGTAGGTCATCTCGCGGACCGCGAGCATCGACCAGCGCTCACCGAGGACGTCCAGCGCCGCGGCGACCGAGCAGGTCCGCACCGCGACGGGCTGTTCGGCCATGCGGCCGATCGCGTCGTCTCCTTCGTCCGCGGACGTGTCGTTCGAGGTCTCCATACTCCCAGCGTAGACCCGGTCTGTTGTCTTCTCCTACTCACTGCTGGTAGCGTCGCCCGAAGTCGGTTGGAAATCACAACACACTCATCTCACTCCGGCACAGAGGGGCGTCATGACCATCCCCGAGCATGTCTCCGAGCAGCCGCCGGGCAGCACGGCCCCGGCCGACCCCGCGGCCGCCGGGGCCACCGCGGAGCCGGACGACCCGGCCGCGCGCCGGCACGCGCTGCGGGTGCTGGCCCTCGGCAGCCTCGGCGTCTTCGTCGTCTTCCTCGACACCACGATCGTGAACGTCGCCTTCGAGACGATCAGCCACAGCTTCCACACCACCACCGGCAACCTGGCCTGGGTGCTGAACGCCTACAGCCTGGTCTTCGCCGCCATGCTCATCCCGGCCGGACGGCTCGCCGACCGGTACGGCCGCAAGCGGGTCTTCCTGATCGGGATCGGCGGCTTCGCCGTGATGAGCGCCCTGTGCGGCGCCGCGCCGAACGCCGGAGTGCTGATCGCCGGACGCGCCCTGCAGGCCGTTTTCGCGGCGCTGACCGTACCGACCTCGCTGGCCCTGCTGCTGCCCGAGTTCCCGCCCGCCAGGCGGCATGTGGCCGTCGGCACCTGGGGCGCGATGGGCGCGGCCGCCGCCGCGCTCGGCCCCACCCTCGGCGCCGTGCTCACGCAGTACGCCTCCTGGCGCTGGATCTTCCTGCTCAACGTGCCGATCTGCGCGCTGATCATCGCCTTCGGCGTGCGGCTGCTGCGCGAGTCCCGCGACCCGCACGCCGAGGGGCTGCCCGACCCGGCGGGCGTGCTGCTCGTCGCGGCCATGCCCGCGCTGCTGAGCCTCGCCATCATCGAGGGCCCGTCCTGGGGCTGGTCCGACCCGCGGGTGGTCGCCGCGTTCGCGCTGTCCGCCGCGCTGCTGCCGGTCTTCCTGTGGCGCTCGGCCGCCGCCGCGCACCCCGTGATGGACCTGGCGCTGTTCAAGGTGCGGCAGTTCCGGCTGGTGAACGCCGCCACGCTGGTCTTCTCGTCCGCGTTCTACGGCATGCTGCTGAGCAACATCATCTTCCTGCAGACCGAGTGGCACTACTCGGTGCTGCGCGCGGCGCTGGCCAGCACCCCGGGCCCGGTGGTCGTCACCCTCGTCAATCGGCGCCCGTCCCGTGCTGCTCGCGGGAGCGGCGGTGTGGGCCGTCGGCGCCGCCGCCTTCGGGGTGCTCACCACCAGCACCCCGCACTGGGCCACCCACTGGCTGCCCGCGTCCGTGCTGATCGGCCTCGGTATCGGCCTGACGCTCCCGGTCCAGTCCGGCGCCGCCGTGGCGGACCTGCCGCCCGCCCGGCTCGCCGTCGGCTCCGCCATCAACTCCAGCTTCCGGCAACTCGGCGCGGTCCTCGGCATCAGCCTCTTCGTCGCCGTCCTCGGCAGCCCCACCGCGGCCACCGCCCTGCACGGCTTCCACCGCGTCTGGTGGGTCTTCGCCGCCCTCGGCCTCGCCGGCGGAGCCGTGCTGCTGACGCCCCGGCTGCGGCGTACCGAGGACACCCTGGCCGCGGCGTCCAACTGATGGATCCCTCAAGGGGGTTGGGCGGGTTGGGCGCTCCACGGCGCCCGCCGCTGGTGCTACGACGCCGCGGTGTCGCCGCCCGCCTCCTGCGCGTCCGTCTCCTCGGACAGCTTCCGCAGGGCGCGGGCGGAGGGTGAGCCGGGCTCGGCGGTGTAGATGCCCAGGACCTGGTCGGGGTCGCCGGTCGGGGTGAGTGCCTCGTAGTCGAGTTCCAGGTCACCGACCAGCGGGTGGTGGAAGCGCTTGGTGCCCGAGGTGCGGCGCAGCACGTCGTGCGCGGCCCACCAGCGGCGGAAGTCGGTGTCGTGCAGGGAGAGTTCACCGATCAGCTCGGTGAGCCGGGTGTCGTGCGGATGGTTGCCCGCGTAGAGGTGCAGTGCCGCCACGGTGCTGCGCGCGGTGCCGGGCCAGTCGGCGTACAGCTCGCGGGCCGACGGGTCGAGGAAGATGTACCGGGCCATGTTGCGCTCGCGGTGCGGCAGGGCGTCGAAGTCGGTGTAGAGGGCGCGCGCCATCCGGTTGGTGGCCAGCACGTCGGTGCGGTGGCCGACGACCAGCGCCGGGGTGTGCGGCAGCGTCTCCAGTACCCGGTACAGACCCGGCCGCACCCGCTGCGGCGGCTGCGGGTGCTTCCCGGTACGGGCGGGCCTGGCCACCGCGAAGAGATGGCCGCGTTCGGTGTCGTCCAGCCGCAGGGCGCGGGCCAGGGCGTCGAGCACGCTCTCCGAGACATTTGCCGCCCGGCCGCGCTCCAGCCGTACGTAGTAGTCGACGCTCACCCCGGCCAGCCGGGCGACCTCCTCCCGGCGCAGCCCCGGGACCCGCCGCGCGCCCGGCCCCGGGTCGAGCCCCGCCTCCGCCGGGCTGAGCCGCGCCCGGCGCGAGCGCAGGAACTCCCGCAGGTCGCTGTTGCCCTCGGCGCCCGGGGAGTCGTTCATGCTCTCCAGGCTAGGGCCTGGCGTGGGGATCGCCCCGGCGGTGAGGGGTACTGCCGGACCCCCGGTCCCGCGGACCCCGGGCGGAAGGGGGTCCCGCCCGGCCCCGTGCCGGGGGTCCCGCGGTGGTTGCCTGGAAGTACACCCCCGGAGCAGAGCAGAGAGGCAGCCCCATGACCACCCACCCCACACCCGGCACGACACCCGGCACCGCGCCCACCGCCCCCCGTTTCACCACACCCTTCACCGCCCTGTCCACCGCCGCCGAGGTGGTGGCGGGCATCGACCTCGGCGGGCGGCGCGCGGTGGTGACCGGGGCGTCGTCGGGCATCGGCGTGGAGACGGCGCGGGCGCTGGCGGGCGCGGGCGCCGAGGTCACGCTGGCGGTACGCGACACCGAGGCCGGTGAGCGGGCCGCCGCCGACATCCGCGCCGGCGACGGCGCCGCCCAGGTGCGCGTCGCCCCACTGGACCTCGCCGACCAGCGCTCGGTGGCCGCCTTCGTCGCCGGGTGGGAGGGGCCGCTGCACCTCCTGGTCAACAACGCCGGGGTGATGACCCCGCCGGAGACCCGGACACCGGAGGGCTGGGAGCTGCAGTTCGCCACCAACCACCTCGGCCACTTCGCGCTCGCCACCGGTCTGCGTCCCGCGCTCGCCGCGGCGGGCCGGGCACGGGTGGTCTCGCTCAGCTCCGTCGCCCATCTGCGCGGCGGCGTGGACTTCGACGACCCGCACTTCCGTACCCGCCCCTACGACGCGATGCGCGCCTACGAGCAGTCCAAGACGGCCACGGCGCTCTTCGCCGTCGAGGCGCACCGGCGCTGGTCGCCCGACGGCATCACCGTCAACGCGGTGCACCCCGGCGCGATCCTGTCGAACCTCACCCGGCACATGTCCGCGGAGGAACTCGACCGCGCCAAGTCCTCCGGCTATGTCTTCAAGACGCCCGAGCAGGGCGCGGCGACGTCCGTCCTGGTCGCCACCGCGCCGGGGCTCGACGGTGTCGGCGGCCGCTACTTCGAGGACTGCGCCGAGGCGCGCCCCCATGTGGAGGGAACCCCCGGCGGGGTCGCCGCCCACGCGCTCGACCCGGTCGCCGCCGCCCGGCTGTGGCAGCTCTCCCTGGACATGCTCGCCGCCGCGAGACTCTGACGCCCGGCCCCGGCTACCGCACCCCGCCCGAACGCACCGCCAGCGTGTCCAGCAGCCGGGTCAGCGAGCCGCCCAGGCCCCAGCGCTCCGCGAGCGCTTCGAGCACCTCGGGGTCGGCGGGCTCGGCCGGGAGCGCCGGATCGAAGGCGGGCAGCGGCACGTCGGTGGCGACGCGGACGACCTTGGGGGCGACGTCGAGATACGCGGCGGCGTCGGCGATGCCCCTGCGGCGGGCGGGGGTGAGCTTCGACATCGGCTCGGCGGCGGCCTCGCGGACACCGTCCAGGTCGCCGTACGCGGTGACGAGCTGGGCGGCGGTCTTCTCGCCGATGCCCTTCACCCCGGGCAGCCCGTCGCTCGGGTCGCCGCGCAGCGCCGCGAAGTCCGCGTACTGGTCGGCGCGAACGCCGTACCGCTCCAGGATGGCGTCCTCGTCGATCAGGTCGCAGTCGCCGACACCCTTGCGGGGATAGAGCACCCGGACACCCCGGGCGTCGTCCACGAGCTGGAAGAGGTCGCGGTCGCCGGTGACGATCGCGACCGGGCCCGCGGCGGCGGTGGCGAGGGTGCCGATCACGTCGTCGGCCTCGTAACCGGGCACCCCGACGCGGGTGATGCCGACCGCGTCGAGCACCGCCTCGATCACCGGCACCTGCGGGGAGAGGGTGTCCGGCACCTCCTCCACGCCCTCGGTGTCCTCGACGACGCGGTGCGACTTGTACGACGGGATCAGGTCGACCCGCCACTGCGGCCGCCAGTCGGCGTCCATGCAGGCCACCAGCGCGTCGGGGTGGTGGTCGGCGACCAGCCGGGAGATGAAGTCCAGCAGACCCCGTACCGCGTTGACGGGTGTGCCGTCGGGCGCTCTGACCGACTCCGGGACGCCGAAGTAGGCGCGGAAGTACAGGCTCGCGGTGTCGAGCAGCAGCAGGGTGCCGCCGTGCGGGCCGGGCGGGACGGGGGCTTCGGGCGTGTCGTCAGTCACGGCGCCAGCATGGCACGCGGGTCCGACAGCGCGCCGTACGGTGGGCGGGTGACTGGGAGTCGTTTCGCCGTGCGCCGGGTGGTCTCGCTCGTGCCCTCGCTGACCGAGGCGGTCGCCGCCACCGCACCCGGGCTGCTGGTCGGCGCCACCGACTGGTGCAGCCATCCGGCGGACCTCGCCGTGGTGCGGATCGGCGGTACGAAGAACCCCGACGTCCCCGCGATCGCCGCCCTCGCGCCCGACCTGGTGATCGCCAACGAGGAGGAGAACCGCCCGCAGGACCTCGACGCGCTGCGGGCCGCCGGGCTGCGCGTGCTGGTAACCGAAGTACGCACCCTGGACCAGGCGTTCGCCGAGCTGGAGCGGGTGCTCGTGGAGGGCTGCGGGGCGCCGCGGCCCGGCTGGCTCGACGCGGCGCGATCCGCGTGGCGGGAGGTGGCCGCGCCGCCGGTGACCCGGCTGGCCGTGGTGCCGATCTGGCGGCGGCCGTGGATGGTGCTCGGCCGGGACACCTTCGCGGGGGACCTGCTCGCGCGGCTCGGGGTGGCCCACGCCTACGCCGGGCACCAGGAGCGCTATCCGCGCGTCCCCGTCGAGGAGTTGCGGGCCTCGGGCGCCGACCTGGTCGTCCTCCCCGACGAGCCGTACCGCTTCACCGCGGACGACGGCCCCGAGGCGTTCCCCGGGCTGCCCGCGGCCCTGGTCAGCGGCCGCCACCTCACCTGGTACGGCCCCTCGCTGGCCGAGGCGCCCGAGGTCATCGGGCGGGCGCTGCGAGCAGCCCGCCCCTGACCGCGCCGTGCAGCGTACGGGCGCCCGCCGTCGCCCAGGCCACGGCGAGCAGCACGTACAGCCCCACCGCGAGCCAGGTCAGCGCGTGCAGACCGGTGTGCCGGGCCAGGCTCGCCGCGCCGGTCACACAGGTACCGACGGGGAAGGTGAACGCCCACCAGGTCATCGCGAACCCCATCCCGCGCCGCGCCGCCCGCACCACCATCGCGGCCGCCACCGCCAGCCACAGCAGCGCGAAGCCCATCACCGGCACCCCGTAGAGCACCGCGAAACCGCGCAGCGCCTCCGTGTACGGGGCGGGCACCGTGCCGCGGGCCGCGTCCGCGATCTGGCCGACCGCGGTGGTGGACTGCCCGAGCGGGCCCAGGACCAGGAACAGCGCCGGGGTGAGCGCCAGCGGCAGCGGACCGCCGCCGACCAGCCGGGACCACACCAGCGGCAGCATCATCAAGGTGGCCAGCAGGCTCATCCCGAACATCGCGAAGCAGCCCAGCAGCAGCGCCTCGCGGGCCTGCGTGGCGCCCGCCGGGAGGTGGGCGGCCAGCGCGGGGCCGGTCGCCGCCGCGACCATCGGCGCCACCACCGGCAGCAGCCACACCGGCGACGCGTCGCCCGGCGTGACGCGGTGCCGTACGACCATCAGATACGGCACCGCGGCCGCCACCAGCAGCGCGGTGGCGGCGCCGAGGCCCCACAAGGTCGCGTCCACGGCCACCGCGGCGCGCTCACCGATCACCCGCGAGCCCACCGACAGCGTCCCGGCGCCCACCGCCAGCAGCGCCATCGGCATACAGCCCTGGAACGGCGCCACGGCCGGGTCCAGCAGATGCCGCCGCGCCTGGTCGCCGTGGAAGGCCCAGTGCCCGGCCCGCGCCGCCACCACCGCGACCAGCAGCGCCGCCGACAGCGCCCACACCACGGTGCAGGCCGCACGCAGCCAGCCGGGGCAACCGGGCAGCGCCGCCCCCGCGTTCGCCACGATCGCGGTCCCCATCACGGTGGCGTACCAGTTCGGCCCCACCTGCCGGAGCAGGGCGACGGGCCCGCCGCCCGGTGCCACGAGCGGTCGTGCGGACGGCTGGGCGGGCTGCGGCGTGAACGCGGTGGTGGCGGTGGTCATGCACCGACCTTCGCGCGCCGCGCGGGCGCCGGGTAGACGGCGCTCGGCTATGAGGGCATAAGCTGCGGTTATGACCGAGCCCGGCGATCCGTCAGCCCACCCGCCGCTCGCCGGGCGGGTGCCCGAGCTCGGCGCGATGGAACTGCTGCTCGCCGTCGGGCGGTTGGGCAGCCTGGGGCGGGCCGCGCGGGAGCTGGGGATCAGCCAGCCCGCGGCCAGTGGGCGGCTGCGGGCGCTGGAGCGGCAGCTCGGGGTGGCGCTGGTCCGCCGCTCGCCCGGCGGCTCGCGGCTCACCGACGAGGGTGCGCTGGTCAGCGAGTGGGCCCGCAAGGTGCTGGAGGCGGCCGAGGCGTTCGACGCCGGGGCGCGGGCACTGCGCGGCAGACGTGACTCACGGCTGCGGGTCGCGGCCAGCATGACGGTGGCCGAGTACCTGCTGCCCGGCTGGCTGATCGCGCTGCACCACAGGCACCCCGGGACCGCGGTGTCGCTCGCCGCGGGCAACACCGTCGCCGTGGCCCAGCAGGTGGTGGCGGGGGAGGCCGACCTCGGTTTCGTGGAGGGCGTGGACGTGCCCGCGGGGCTCGACGCGGTCGTCATCGGCCACGACCGGCTGCTGGTCGTGGCGGCCCCCGCGCACCCCTGGGCCCGCCGCCGCACCCCGGTGACCGCGGCCGAACTGGCCGCGACCCCGCTCGTGCTGCGCGAGACCGGCTCCGGCACCCGGCAGGTGCTCGACGCGGGCCTCGCCGCGTACGGCGGCGCCGCCGTGCCCGTGCTCGAACTCGCCTCCACCACCGCGGTCAAGGCCGCCACCGTCAGCGGCGCCGGACCCGCCGTCCTCAGCGAACTCGCCGTCGTCGAGGAACTCGCCGCCCACCGCCTCGTGGCCGTCCCCGTCACCGGCCTCGAACTCCGCCGCGCCCTCCGCGCCGTCTGGGCCTCCGGCCACCGCCCTGCGGGACCGGCGCGGGATTTGCTGGCACTGACGGTACGGGCGGAAGGGTGAGGGGGTAGGGGGGCGGGGTATCGGCGCGGGGTTGGGGGAGCGGGACGTGGGAGCTGTCTTCCGTGGGGGGCACCGCCCTTTCCCCTATTTTGCCGCCCTCTCGCCTCCGGCGGCTTAGACCCGGTGTCGACAGTCGATCGTGCTCGATCCCCTCGTTCCTCGGGGAACTCCGCGCGTTCTCCCTTTCGACACCGGCGCCGCCTTTGGCTCGCTGGCTACATCGCGGCAACGCACCTCGTAGAGGCGCCGAACCGGGGTGCCGAACGGGGCGCCGAAGGGGGGCGCCGGGTCGGGCCCCGAAGGGGCGCGGGGAACTGCGCGAGCGACCCGCCACCGGCGGGTGGTCCCGGAAGCGACCGCGAGTGGCAGCCCGGGGGGCAAAAATAGGCAACCCCCTTTACGGGATTCTCATGCACGGGCCATAAGGTGACCGCCGTGACGACGACGACCCCGCCCGGCTGGTATCCAGAACCCGGGAACACAGGCAACGGCCCGGCCATGGAACGCTGGTGGGACGGAAGCGCGTGGACGGAGTACACGAGGACGGCTCCAGGGCTGCCCGCTCCGCAGCAGTATCCGTACCCGTACCCCGGTGGGGATGTGATCGCCTCGCCGGGAGGGGGCGGCGGTCGGCGTACGGGTGCGGTGGTGATCGCCATCGTGGCGGCGCTGGTGCTGATCGGCGGCGTGGTCGCCGGGATCATGGTGCTGGGCAAGAGTGACGACGGCAAGGACAAGGCGAGCAAGCCGGGGCCGAGCGCCAGCACTCCGCAGCACAAGGGGCATGTGCCGGTGTCGCCCGGCGCGCCCACGCCCAGCACGCCGCAGGGCCGGGGCGACGGGAGCAAGGCCGTCGACGCGTACGACGGGATAAGCCTGCCGGTGCTGGCCGACTGGACCGGCACCTCGGGCTCCAACGGCATAGGCGCCAACGTGGTGACCGGCGGCTACCCGTGCCCCGGCGACTCCAGCCAGGACTGCGTGCGCGGCGGCGCGTTCGCCGAGCCCGCGCAGGCGCTGAAGCTCACCGCGACCACCCCGGAGGCGGCCGCCAAGGCGGACATCGCGCCCAACGCGGCCAACTCCTACAGCACCGACATCTACGGGGGGACCACCTCGCACCAGCAGGTGCTGTCCGCTCCCGTCACCGTCGCCGGGCAGCAGGGGTACCTGGTGCGCTGGAAGCTCGCCACCAAGTCCGGCACCAACGGCTACGTCGAGTCGCTGGTCTTCCCGTCGCCCTCCAACGCCAAGCACCTCGTCGTGGTCCGCTTCGGGTTCGACATCGGCCCGCAGGCGCCGGCCGTCGAGGTGATGGACCAGATCACCCAGGGCATCAAGGCCGACTCCAGCGGCGGCACCCCCGGCACCCCGGGCACGGGCGTCTGAGCCCCGGCCGCCGGGACATGTGACGACGGGCGGCACGGCCACGGGGCCGCGCCGCCCGTCGGGCCGGTCACAGATACGTCTTGCCCTCGCCGCGGTACGTCGGCACGGTCGCCGTCACCCGGTCGCCCTCGACCAGGTGCAGTTCGGCGAAGCGCTCGCACAGCTCACCGGCCTTCGCGTGCCGGAACCACACCTTGTCGCCGATCAGCAGGTCGTCGGCGGCCGTCCCGAGCAGCGGGGTCTGCACCTCGCCAGGACCCTCCTGCGGGTCGTAGCGCAGCCCCTCCGGCAGATACGGCACCGGGAGCCGGTCGGCGCCCGGCGCGCCCGAGGCGGGGTAGCCGCCGCCCAGCACGGTCACCACACCCACGCCGGGGCGGCGGACCACCGGCTGCGCGAAGAGCGCGGCCGGACGGCCCGTGAACGACGTGTAGTTGTCGAACAGCCGCGGCACATAGAGCCCGGAGCCCGCCGCGATCTCCGTGACCGCGTCCTCCGCGGCCGTGCTCTGCACGCTGCCGGTGCCGCCACCGTTGACGAACTCCAGGTCCGGCACCACCGCGCGGACCGCGCGTACCGCCTCGGCGCGGCGCGCCGCCAGCTCCTTTCGGGCCGCCGACTGCATCAGCCGTATCGCCCGGGACCGCAGCGGGCGGCCCGCCAGGGTGTCGCCGACACCCGCCACATGCCCCTCGTAGGCCATGATCCCCACCACCCGGAAGCCGGGCCGGGCGCTGACCGTACGGGCCAGGGCGGCCATCCGCTCCGGGGAGTGCAGCGGGGAGCGCAGTGCGCCGACGCGCAGCTTTCCGCCGAACTTCCGCAGGGAGGTGTCCAGTTCGAGGCAGACCCGGATCGTCTCGGTGCCCGAGGCGCGGGCCGCGTCGATCAGGTCGAGCTGGGCCACGTCGTCGACCATCACGGTCACGGCGGCGGCCAGCTTGGGGTCCCCGGCCAGCTCGGCGAAGCCGTCCCGGTCCGCGGAGGGGTAGGCCAGCAGCACGTCCGTGAAGCCCGCGCGGGCCAGCCACACCGACTCGGCGAGCGTGAAGGACATCACTCCGGCGAAACCGTCGAAGGCCAGGACGCGTTCGAGCAGGGCGCGGCAGCGCACCGACTTGGAGGCCACCCGTACGGGCTTGCCGCCCGCGCGGCGGACCAGGTCCGCGGCGTTGGCGTCGAAGGCCGCCAGGTCCACGATCGCCACCGGGGCGTCGAGATGGGCGGTGGCCCGGTCGTACCGGGCCCGGTCGGCTGCGCGCTCTGACATGTCGGCAGCTTGCCAGACCCCGGCTACCGAGCGGTAGGGGCCGGGAGGACGGCCCGTGGGGGCAAGGGGGCCGGTCAACACCGTAGAGTGACGCGGAAACCGTGGACGGACAGGTCACAGGGGGGCGTCGGTGAGTACCGGAGTGGACAACGGGGGAGGCTCCGCGTCTCCGTTCCCCTCACTCCAGCCGAGAACCCCCCAGCCACGCCCGTCGGCCCCGCCCCCGCCCGCCGCGCCCCCGATACCGGCCGGGCACGCCGGCCCTCCGCCCCCGCCGGACGAGCCGCCGGCGCGGCCCACCACGCCGCCGCCCCCGCCGCCGGGGATGCCGCCCGTGCCGCTGACCGCCCCGGCCCCGCACGTGGGCCCGCCCCCGACGGCACCCCCGCCGATACCGCAGCCGCCGCGCGCACCGAAGCCCGCCCCGGAGCCCTCGCCCGCGCCCCGGCCGCCGACTCGGACCCCGGAGCAGCCGCCCGCCCCCCAGCCGTCGGCGGCCCCACCGCCGCGTGCTCCTGAGCCGCCTCGGCACACGCCTGACCCGCCGCCGCAGCGATCCGCCGTGCCGCCGTACGCCGGGGAGCGTCCTGCCGCGCAGCCGCCGTACGCACCGCCGCGGCAGCAGGCCGCCGCGCCTCCGCCGTACGCGGCGCAGTGGTCCGCGGCGCCTCCCGGGTCCGGGTACGGGTCCGGGTCCGGGTACGCGTATCCGCACGACCCCTTCGCGGTGTCCTCGCCGTACACGTCCGTGCCGCTCGCCCCGCAGCCTCCGGTGCGGGCGCCGCGTGGCGCCGGGACGCGGGCGGCGGTCGCGCTGTGCGTGGTCCTCGGCCTCGGGCTGATCGGCGGGGCGATCGCGGGCGCGGTGATCAACCACGGGCCGCGCGTCGCGCAGCCGCCCGCGGCCGGGAGCGTGGAGGCGTTCGCGGCGGTCCGGCAGGTGTGGCACAGCACGCCCGTCGACACGCTCTTCCCGCGCACCGAGACCGCGAAGGGCGGCGGCCCCGGTGGCGCCGACCGCACCTGGACGCGGATCGGCGTGGCGGCGCCCGGCGGCTGCACCGGCGCCTTCGACCCGCTGCTGCAGCGGGTGCTGGCACCTGCCGGGTGCCTGAAGCTGCTGCGGGCGACGTACGTGGACAGCACGTCCACGACCGTCACCACGGTGGGCGTGCTCGTCGGCACCGCGGAGTCCCCGGTGATGCGGACGCTCAACGCGCGCTGGACCGCGCAGCGGCTCGGCGAGCGGGCCGACCTGATGCCGCGCCCGGTGGCGTTCCCCGGCACGCCCGCTTCCTCCTTCGGGCCCAGGCAGCGCGGGAGCTGGGACGTGCAGGTCGCCGCCGACCTGCCCTTCGTCGTCTACGCGGTGAGCGGCTTCGCCGACGGCCGCACGCTGACCGCACAGCCCGCCGACAAGGCCGACGCCGACGGCGCCACCACCGTCCCGGCCCAGGCCGGTCTCGGCTATGACGCGACCGGCCTCGCCTCCGCCGTCGACGACCGGCTGCACACCGCGGCGAGCACGCTGCTCAGCCCGGACGGCGGCCGCCCCAGTACGGAGAAGTCCCGATGAGTACCACGCCCGCGCCCGGGGCCCGCGACCGCCGCCCCGGCCGTACCGCGGTCCGCCGCCTGCTGACCGCCCTCGGCGCGGGCGCCGCCGTCGTGGCGCTGTCCACCCCGCCGGCCGCGGCCGACGCCGTACGCAACGCCGACTGGGCGCTCGACGCCCTGCACGCGCAACAGGCGTGGCAGACGACCAAGGGCGCGGGCGTCACCGTCGCGGTGCTGGACACCGGCGTCGACGGCACCCACCCCGACCTCACCGGCCAGGTGCTGCCGGGCAAGGACATGGTCGGCTTCGGCGCGAAGCGCGGCGACGGGGTGTGGGCGAAGCACGGCACCGGGATGGCGGCCATCATCGCCGGTCACGGGCACGGCCCCGGCCACGGCTCCGGGGTGCTCGGTATCGCGCCGCAGGCCCGCATCCTGCCGGTGCGGGTGATCCTGGAGGACAAGGACCCGCAGCGCGCGAAGGCCCGCACCAGCCGCGGCGACGCCCTGCCGCTGGGCATCCGCTGGGCCGTCGACCACGGCGCCGACGTCATCAACCTCTCGCTCGGCGACGACAGCGCGACCGCCTCGCCGGTCGCCGCGGAGGACGACGCCATCAAGTACGCGCTCAGCAAGGGCGTCGTGGTGGTGGCCTCGGCGGGCAACGGCGGCGAGGAGGCCGACCGGTCGTCGTACCCGGCCGCGTATCCCGGCGTCATCGCGGTGGCCGCGGTCGACAAGTACGGAACGCACGCGGGCTTCTCCACCAGCCGGTGGTACGAGTCGGTGTCCGCGCCCGGCGTGGACGTCGTGATCGCCGACCCCGACCGCACGTACTACGAGGGCTGGGGCACCAGCGCGGCCTCGGCCTACGTCTCGGGCGCCGCCGCGCTGCTGCGCTCGGCGGACCCCAAGCTGAGTCCGGCCCAGATCAAGCAGGTGCTGGAGAGCACCACCCGGCACAAGCCCGCGGGCGGCCGCTCCGACGAACTCGGCACCGGGCTCATCGACCCGGCCGCGGCGCTGGCGGCCGCGGCCAAGATGAAGCCCGGGCCGCTGGTTCCCACCGCGGTCCGGTATCCGCACGCCTACTTCGGCTCGGGTCCGGCCCCCGCCGCCCACCCCGCCGACCACGACCAGATCCTCGGCGACGGTCTCGCCACCGCCTTCGCCGCCACCGGCGCCGCCCTGATCGCCGCCGCCGCCCTCCTCTGGTTCCGCCCCCGCCGCCACCCCGCCTGACGGCGGAAGAAGCCGAGCCCCGTAGGGGCGCGGGGACGCGGGCTGCGCTTGCGGGGGACCAGGCACCGGTCGTGCCCCGTAGGGGCGCGGGGAACTGCGCGGCCCGCCCCCACCGGGCCGGTGGTCGGGAGACAACGCGTCTGCCCCATTGGGGCCGGTGGTGACCTGCAGGCCCGCGACGGCTGGTCGCGCAGTTCCCCGCGCCCCTTCGGGGCACAGGGCCTCCGCAAGCGCAGCGTTCGGTGCCTGGCCCAACGCAAGTGCGGGGTGGGGTGGCGGATAGGGTGCGAGCGTGGCGGCCAAGAACATTCCCGATCCCGGTTTCTCCGACGACGACGGCTCCGCGGACGCGGCACTCGCGGACGCGCTGGCCGGATACGCGAAGGATCGCGGGACGGAGGAGTCGGTGATCGCGGCGCTGCACGGTGCCCGGTTGCTGGTGCCGGTGGTGGCGGTGCTCGGGGAGGCCGAGACCGGGCCCGACGGGCTGCGGCGCGAGAAGAGCAGCGACATGGCGGTGCCGACCATCCAGGCGCCCGACGGCCGGCGGGCGCTGCCCGCCTTCACCTCCACCGAGACGCTGGCCCGATGGCGTCCCGACGCGCGGCCGGTGGCCGTACCGCTGCGGCAGGCACTGCAGGCGCTGGCCCACGAGCAGGCCGACACGCTGCTGATCGATCTCGCCGGGCCGGTGACGTACGAACTCACCGGCCCCGCGCTGCGCGCCGCCTCGCTCGGGCCCGGCCGGGCCGACCCGCTGGAGGACCCGGCCGTGCGCGAGGCACTGCGCGTGGCGGTCGCCGCCGAGCAGGGAGTGGTGCGCGCGTACCTGACGCCGGGCGCGGACAGCGACGGCACGCTGGGGCTGGTCCTGGCGCCGGACGCGGACGTCCAGGAGACCGGCGGCAGGATCGCCGCCGCGCTGGCGGCCGACGAGGTGCTGCGCGCCGCGCTGGTACGGGGCCTCGACCTCGCGCTGCTGCCACCGGACCTCACCGTCCCCGGCACCCCGCTCTTCTCGCGCTGAGGCCGCACAGGCCGCCGAGGGGCGCGGCCCGGCGAGGCGGCCGAGCCGCCCGCGTGCCGCACATCCGGGCGATTCACCCCCACATACGGGGGCTTCGCCCCCAAGATCACAATGGCGAATGCGGGCCGCGCCCGTCACGAGGAGGTCCCATGGACAAGCCCACCGTCACCTGCGAATTCCTCGGCACGCTCCTGCTGGTCTTCTTCGCGGTGGGAGCCGCCGTGCTGTCAGGCGAGTACATCGGCACGCTGGGCATCGCCCTGGCGTTCGGCTTCGTGCTGCTCGCGCTCTGCTACGCGATCGGGCCGCTGTCGGGCTCGCACGTCAACCCGGCCGTGACGCTCGGCATGCTGGTAGCCCGGCGGATCGGCTTCCGTACCGCGGTCGAGTACTGGATCGCGCAGTTCCTCGGCGGCATCGCGGGCGCCGCGCTGCTCTTCCTGGTCGCCAAGCAGGTGCCCGGGCTCAAGACGCGCGGCGCGTTCGGCACCAACGGCTACGGGTACCGCTCGGCGGTCGGCATCAACGTCCCCGGCGCCTTCGTCGCCGAGGTGGTGCTGACCTTCCTGCTGGTCTTCGTCTGGCTGGCGGTCACCCACCGGGTCGCCGTGGTGGGCTTCGGCGGCATCCCGATCGGCATGGCGCTGGTCGTGGTGCACCTCGTCGGCATCCCGCTGACCGGCACCTCGGTGAACCCCGCGCGCAGCTTCGGCCCGGCGGTCTTCGCGGGCGGCGCCGCGCTCTCCCAGGTGTGGATGTTCATCGTGGCGCCGCTGGTCGGCGGCGCGATGGCCGCGCTGGTGCACCGGGTGACGCACCCGGCGATCGCCGCGGTCAAGGAGGCGCGTACGGCCGCCGTGGAGGCCGAGCAGGCCGCTGCCGAGGGCGGCGCCTGACTCCAGGGGTCCCTCCGGCGGCCCGACCGCTAGCCGTAGACCGGACCGGTGAACTTCTCCCCGGGGCCCTGGCCCGGCTCGTCCGGCACCAGGGACGCCTCGCGGAAGGCGAGCTGCAGAGACTTCAGGCCGTCCCGCAGCGGGGCGGCGTGGAAGGAGCTGATCTCGGTGGCGCTCGCGGTCACCAGACCGGCCAGCGCCTGGATCAGCTTGCGCGCCTCGTCGAGGTCCTTGTGGTGCGCGCCCTCCTCGGCCAGCCCCAGGTTCACCGCGGCGGAGCTCATCAGGTGGACGGCGACCGTGGTGATCACCTCGACCGCGGGCACGTCCGCGATGTCGCGGGTCAGCGCGTCGAAGTCCGGCGCCCCGCCGGCGCCCTGGGCGGGCTCGGCGGGCAGGTCGGACGGGGTGGCCGGGGGAGTGGTCGGGTCGCTCATGCCGCATACGATATGCCCCGTCCGGCCGATTACGGGCTTCGGGCAGGCGCTGGTATGCTGAGTGAACGACCGGTCGGACATCAGTGTGTCCGGCCATCAAGTGGAGGCTCCGATCTCCCACCTGGTCGGCCCCTCGGGCCGACGGGTCCCCGGTCAGACGGTCTCCGTCGGCAGGTGCCGACAGACTCCGTCCGATGCGCCCCGCGGGAATAACGCGGCGGTGCTCCCCGGTTGTGAGGAGCCCCGCCTGTGTCCCGTACGGGGCGTTTTTTGCGCCTTGGTCACGGGGTCGGACGAATACAGACTCATGCGCGGCTGTCGGCCAGTCAGTCGCGTGGTGCAACCGAGGAGGCCCCATCAGCGCCGAGCCCCGCATCAACGACCGGATTCGCGTTCCCGAGGTGCGACTTGTCGGTCCCAGTGGCGAGCAGGTAGGCATCGTGCCGCTTGCCAAGGCACTGGAACTCGCGCAGGAGTACGACCTCGACCTGGTCGAGGTCGCGGCGAACGCCCGTCCGCCCGTGTGCAAGCTCATGGACTACGGGAAGTTCAAGTACGAGTCGGCCATGAAGGCCCGTGAGGCGCGCAAGAACCAGGCGCACACGGTCATCAAGGAGATGAAGCTCCGGCCGAAGATCGACCCGCACGACTACGACACCAAAAAGGGTCACGTCGTCCGGTTCCTCAAGCAGGGTGACAAGGTCAAGATCACGATCATGTTCCGTGGTCGCGAGCAGTCCCGGCCGGAGCTCGGCTACCGGCTGCTGCAGCGGCTCGCGGAGGACGTCCAGGACCTCGGGTTCATCGAGTCGAACCCGAAGCAGGACGGCCGCAACATGATCATGGTCCTCGGTCCGCACAAGAAGAAGACCGAGGCCATGGCGGAGGCCCGCGAGGCGCAGGCAGCCCGTAAGGCGGGTCGCCTCGGCGACAGCGCCGACGAGGCACCGGCCGACGAGGCCCCGGCCGAGGCCGACGCCGAGCAGCAGGTCGACGCACAGGCCGACGCCGGCTGAGACGAAGAACAACCCGGGGCCACCGCCCCGGGCCGGTAATGCAGGACTGACGCTCTCCGTATGCCTCCGGGCGGACGGGAGGGCCAGCGACGAGGAGACTACGGCGCCATGCCGAAGAACAAGACGCACAGCGGCGCGAGCAAGCGCTTCAAGATCAGCGGCTCCGGCAAGGTGCTGCGCGAGCGCGCCGGTATCCGTCACTACCTGGAGCACAAGCCGAGCTCGAAGACGCGTTCCCTGAGCGGAACCGTTGAGGTCGCCAAGTCCGACGCCAAGAAGATCAAGAAGCTTCTCGGCAAGTGACGTCCGCGCCCCCTCGGGGGCGCATCGTCCCGGACCGGGACCCCCATCGTTTCCGGATCGCGTGAGTTCCCCCGCGGTCCCCTAGAAGGAGTTATCAAGTGGCACGCGTCAAGCGGGCAGTCAACGCCCAGAAGAAGCGCCGGGCAATCCTGGAGCAGGCCAGCGGCTACCGCGGCCAGCGTTCGCGCCTGTACCGCAAGGCCAAGGAGCAGGTCACCCACTCCCTGGTCTACAACTACAACGACCGCAAGAAGCGCAAGGGCGACTTCCGTCAGCTCTGGATCCAGCGGATCAACGCCGCTGCCCGCGCCAACGGCATCACCTACAACCGCTTCATCCAGGGTCTGAAGGCCGCCAACGTCGAGGTCGACCGCAAGATCCTCGCCGAGCTGGCCGTCAACGACGCGAACGCCTTCGCGGCGCTCGTCGAGGTCGCCCAGAAGGCGCTGCCCTCCGACGTGAACGCCCCCAAGGCGGCGTGACGCGGTTCGCCGCGCGTGCGGCGACAGGCAAGTACGGTTCCGGGCCCGCGGGTGGTATGCCCCTGCGGGCCCGTGGCCTGTCCTGACGGAAGCGAGTAACCCCCCCATGGCCACCCCCGAGTTGACCTCGCTGCGCTCCACGCGCGTGACCGCCGCCCACCGGCTGGCCAAGCGCAGCTTCCGCGGCAAGGAGCGCCGCTTCCTCGTCGAGGGCCCGCAGGCCGTCCGGGAGGCCGTGCCGCACCTGATCGAGGTGTACGCCACCGCTGAGGCGGCCGAGCGGCACGCCGACATCGTGGCGGCCGCCCGCGCCGCCGGGGCGCCGGTGCTGACCGCGACACCCGAGGTGATGGCGGAGATCTCCGACACCGTCACCCCGCAGGGCCTGGTCGGCGTCTGCCACTTCCTCGACTCGCCCTTCGAGGAGATCCTCCGGGCCCGGCCCAAGCTGGTCGCGGTCCTCGCCCATGTCCGCGACCCGGGCAACGCCGGTACGGTGCTGCGCTGCGCCGACGCCGCGGGCGCCGACGCGGTGGTGCTCACCGACGCCTCCGTGGACCCGTACAACCCCAAGGCGGTACGCGCCTCCGCCGGCAGCCTCTTCCATCTGCCGGTCGCGATGGGGGTGCCGGTGGAGAAGGCCGTCGCGGGGCTGCGCGCCGCGGGTGTGCGGGTGGTCGCCGCCGACGGCGCCGGGACCCGCGACCTGGACGCGGAACTCGACGAGGGCACCATGAGCGGCCCCACCGCCTGGGTCTTCGGCAACGAGGCGTGGGGCCTGCCGGAGGAGACCCGGGCGCTCGCCGACGAGGTGGTCAGGGTCCCGATCCACGGTCGCGCCGAGAGCCTCAACCTGGCGACCGCCGCCGCGGTGTGCCTGTACGCCTCCGCCCGCGCCCAGCGCGCCCCCGGCGGCTGCCGGCTCTAACGCCCGCGCGGCTTCCGCTCCGGCACGTGCACGCATCGGACGCCGCGCCCCAACCGGCCTAGATCGGGCGGACCGGCCCTAGTAGGGTGGCGGCCCGGGGCCCGGAGAGGGGGGGCGGGGTTATGGACGTGAGGGTGTCCGAGAACGGCACGCGCGCGGTGGGGCGCGCGGTACCGGCCGGATCCGCCGGGGATGCCTCCGGTGATGCCACCGGGCTGGGCATCGACCCCGACGACCTCCCCGACGGCCTGGTGGTCGCCGACGGCACCGGGCAGGTGATCTGCTTCAACGCCGCCGCCGCCCGGATCACCGCACTGCACCCGCGCGACGTCCTCGGCCGCAAGGTCGACCACGCGCTGCCGCTGGAGGACCTGGAGGGCCGCCGCTGGTGGCAGCTCACCGACCCGTACGGCGGCCTCGCCATCCGCGCGGGCCAGCCGGAGCGCAATCTGCTGCTGCCCGGCGGACGCGAGGTCCTGGTGGCCGCCCGCTATGTGCGCGAACACCCCACCGGCCCGATCCGGCGGCTGGTGGTCACCCTGCGTGGCACCGAGGCCCGGCGCCGTACCGAACGCAGCCACGCGGAGCTGATCGCCACCGTCGCCCACGAGCTGCGCTCGCCGCTCACCTCAGTGAAGGGCTTCACCGCCACTCTGCTGGCCAAATGGGAGCGCTTCACCGACGACCAGAAGAAGCTGATGCTGGAGACCGTCGACGCGGACGCCAACCGGGTCACCCGGCTGATCGCCGAGCTGCTCGACATCTCCCGCATCGACTCCGGCCGCCTGGAGGTGCGCCGCCAGCCCGTCGACATCGGGGCCGCCGTGCAGCGGCACGTGGACGCCCACGTCGCCGCCGGTCAGCGGGCCGACCGCTTCACCGTGCAGGTCGGCCGGCCGCTGCCCGCGCTGTGGGCCGACCCCGACAAGGTCGACCAGATCCTCGGCAACCTGCTGGAAAACGCGGTGCGGCACGGCGAGGGGACTGTCACCATCGAGGTGGCACCCGCCCCGGCCACCGGTGGCGACCGTACGACGGAAGGCACGGCAGTCACCGTGAGCGACGAAGGCCCCGGCATCCCCGAGGAGTCGATGGGCCGCGTCTTCACCCGCTTCTGGCGGGGCAGCAAGCGCGGCGGCACCGGCCTGGGCCTGTACATCGTCAAGGGCATCGTCGAGGCGCACGGCGGCACCATCTCCGTCGGCCGCGCCCCCGGCGGCGGCGCCCAGTTCCGATTTATCCTGCCCGTCGGGGCACCCGCCTTCATGGCCTGACCGGCCACGCGGGACGAGCCGTCCCCGCGGCAGCCGCCGCGCGGGACCCCCGACGGGCGCGCGCAGCCCGACCTCGCGGCGCCGGTAGAATCGGGCTTTGGCATGTGTCCGGTCGGGCAGGGCCGCGCCTCCCCCCGGAGTCTCCCCCAGGGTCTGCCACCGGGGAGGACCCACCATCCAATGCGGAACGGGAAATGATGTCGGCACCGAATAAGTCGTACGACCCTGTGGAGGTCGAGGCGTTGAAGCCGGAGGAGATCGAGCGGATGCGCGACGACGCGCTCGCCGCGATCGCCGCCGCCGCCGACCTCGACGGACTCGCCCATGTGAAGACCGCGCACACCGGCGGCACCTCGCCGCTGGCCCTCGCCAACCGCGAGATCGGCGCGCTGCCCCCGCAGGCCAAGGCGGAGGCGGGCAAGCGGGTCGGCCAGGCCCGCGGCGCGGTCAACAAGGCGCTCGCCGCCCGGCAGACCGAGCTGGAGGCGGAGCGGGACGCCCGCGTGCTGGTCGAGGAGGCGGTGGACGTCACCCTGCCCTACGACCGCGTACCGGCCGGCGCCCGCCACCCGCTGACCACCCTGTCGGACCGGATCGAGGACATCTTCGTGGCCATGGGCTACGAGGTCGCCGAGGGCCCCGAGGTCGAGGCCGACTGGTTCAACTTCGACGCGCTGAACTTCCCGCCGGACCACCCGGCGCGCGAGACCCAGGACACCTTCTTCGTGCAGGGCCCCGACGGCCAGGCCGAGTCGGGCGTCGTGCTGCGCACCCACACCTCCCCGGTGCAGGTCCGCTCCATGCTGGACCGCGAGCCGCCGGTCTATGTGATCTGCCCCGGCCGGGTGTACCGCTCCGACGAGCTGGACGCCACCCACACCCCGGTGTTCATGCAGGTCGAGCTGCTGGCCGTGGACGAGGGCCTGACCATGGCCGACCTCAAGGGCACCCTGGACCACATGGTGGTCTCGCTGTTCGGCGAGGGCATGACCACCCGGCTGCGCCCCAACCACTTCCCGTTCACCGAGCCGTCCGCCGAGATGGACATGCTCTGCTACGTGTGCCGCGGCGACTCCGTGGGGAATCCGGACCGCCCCTGCCGTACCTGCTCCTCCGAGGGCTGGATCGAGCTGGGCGGCTGCGGCATGGTCAACCCGAAGGTGCTCACCGCCTGCGGCGTGGACCCCGAGAAGTACAGCGGTTTCGCGTTCGGCTTCGGCATCGAGCGGATGCTGATGTTCCGCCACAGCGTCGAGGACATGCGAGACATCGTCGAGGGTGACGTGCGCTTCACCCTTCCGTTCGGGATGGAGATCTGATGCGGGTCCCGCTTTCTTGGCTGCGGGAGTACGTCGACCTGCCCGCCGGTGAGACCGGTCGCGACGTCCAGGCCAAGCTCATTTCCGCCGGCCTCGAGGTCGAGACCGTCGAGCAGCTCGGCGCCGGGCTCAAGGGCCCGCTGGTCGTCGGCCAGGTGCGCACCATCGAGGAGCTGACCGAGTTCAAGAAGCCGATCCGCTTCTGCACGGTCGACGTCGGCGACGCCAACGGCACCGGTGAACCGCAGGAGATCGTCTGCGGCGCCCGGAACTTCGCCGTCGGCGACAAGGTCGTGGTGATCCTCCCCGGCGGTGTGCTGCCCGGCGACTTCCAGATCTCCGCGCGCAAGACGTACGGCCGCAACTCGCACGGCATGATCTGCTCCGCCCGCGAGCTGGGCATGGGCGACGACCACGACGGCATCATCGTGCTCCCGCCGGAGATGGAGCCGGGCACCGACGCGATCGGGCTGCTCGAACTCGTCGACGAGGTGCTGGACATCGCGGTCACGCCCGACCGCGGCTACTGCCTGTCGCTGCGCGGCGTCGCCCGCGAGACCGCCATCGCGTACGGCGTCTCGCTGCGCGACCCCGCGCTGATCGACGTGCCCGCGCCGAACGCGCTCGGCTACCCGGTCAAGGTCGCCGACCCGGTCGGCTGCGACCGCTTCACCGCCCGTACGGTCACCGGTCTCGACCCCGAGGCCCGGTCGCCGATCTGGCTGGAGCGGCGGCTGCAGAAGGTCGGCATGCGCCCGGTCTCGCTCGCCGTGGACATCGCCAACTACGTGATGTTCGAGCTGGGCCAGCCGCTGCACACCTACGACAGGACCCGTGTCCAGGGGCCGATCGGCGTCCGGCGCGCGCAGCAGGGCGAGAAGCTCACCACCCTCGACGGCGCCGTGCGCACGCTCGACGCCGAGGACCTGGTCATCACCGACGACACCGGGGTGATCGGCCTGGCCGGTGTCATGGGCGGCGCCGACACGGAGATCGCCGACCCGGTCACCGACCCGGCGACCGGCGTGGTGACCGGCACCACCGAGATCGTCATCGAGGCCGCGCACTTCGCGCCGGTCCCGATCGCCCGCACCGCGCGCCGCCACAAGCTGGCCTCCGAGGCGTCCCGCCGCTTCGAGCGGGGCAGCGACCCGCAGGCCACCTCGGCCGCGGCGCAGCGCACCGTGGACCTGCTGGTGCTGCTCGCCGGCGGCACCGCGGAGACCGGCGTCACCGAGGTCGTCGCGCCCACGGCGCCGCGTACCGTCACCATGCCCGCCGACCACCCGGACCGCGTCGCGGGCACCGAGTACGGCCGCGAGACGGTGGTACGCCGGCTGCAGGAGATCGGCTGCGACGTCGAGGGTTCCGACGTACTGGTCGTCACCGTGCCGAGCTGGCGCCCCGACCTGGCGTACCCCAACGACCTCGCCGAGGAGGTCATCCGGCTGGAGGGCTACGAGAACCTGCCCTCGACGCTGCCGAAGCTGCCGTCCGGCCGCGGTCTGACCGAGTCGCAGCTCCTGCGCCGCCAGGTCGGCCGGGCGCTGGCGGGCGCCGGTTACGTGGAGGCGCCCAGCTACCCCTTCGTCGGCGACGAGGTCTTCGACCAGCTCGGGCTCGACGCGGACGACGCCAGGCGCCGTACCGTACGGCTGGCCAACCCGCTGTCCGACGCCGAGCCGGGCCTGCGCACCACCCTGCTGCCCGGTCTGCTGGCCACCCTGCGGCGCAACATCGGCCGCGGCGCGCACGACCTGGCGCTCTTCGAGACCGGCCTGGTCTTCCTGCCGACCGGCGCCGAGACGGTGCCGCCGCGGCTGCCGGTCGACCGGCGCCCGACGGACGAGGAGATCACCGAGCTGCTGGCCGCGCTGCCCGAGCAGCCGCGCCGGGTCGGCGTGGTGCTCGCCGGAGCCCGTGAGCAGTCCGGCTGGTGGGGCAAGGGGTACCCGGCGACCTGGGCCGACGCGGTCGAGGCGGCGCGTACGGTCGCCCGTGAGGCCGGGGTCGAGCTGGTGGTCCGCCAGGACCAGCACGCCCCCTTCCACCCGGGCCGCTGCGCCGCGCTGCTGACCGTGGCGGAGGGCGCCGAGACGTTGGTCGGCCACGCCGGAGAGCTGCACCCGCGGGTCACCAAGGCGCTCGGCCTGCCCGAGCGGACCTGCGCGATGGAGCTCGACCTCGACCGGGTCGAGCGCGCGGCGGGCGACCGGGTGACCGGCCCCCGGGTGTCCACCTTCCCGGTGGCCACCCAGGACGTCGCGCTCGTGGTCGACACCGCGGTCCCGGCCGCCGACGTCGAGCGGGCGCTGCGCGACGGGGCGGGCGAACTGCTGGAGGACCTGCGGCTGTTCGACATCTTCACCGGCGAGCAGATCGGCGAGGGCCGCAAGTCCCTGGCCTACGCGCTGCGCTTCCGTGCCGTCGACCGCACGCTGACGGCCGAGGAGACCACCGCGGCCCGTGACGCCGCGGTGGCCGCCGCCACCGAGCGCACCGGCGCCACCCTCCGCGGCGCCTGACGCCGCACGGCACCGCGCACACCCCGGAAGGGGCCGCCCCGGAACACCGGAGCGGCCCCTTCCGCACGTCCGCGCGCGTGTTCGGCGGTTTCGTCGCTCTTTCGAGTGATTACCCCGGCGGGCAGGTCATCGGGCGGCCGGATGTGGCCAGAATCGGTCGGGACGCGAGAGCCGGGCACACGGGGTGCGGTTCCGACACCCGTACCGTCGGCTTCTAGGGGGAGCCCGCCGGATGATCCTCAATCGTGCAGTGGGCGGCCTTCGCCGGGCGCCGTGGGTGCTGCTGCCCGCCGTGTGGGTGGCCGTCATGGGGCTGCTGACCTGGCAGTGGTCGCAGGGCGCGGACGCGCTGCCCGCCCTGGCCGTGACGCCGGCGCTGACCTCGGCGGCGGGTGCCAGGCGGCGCTGGGTGCTGGGCAGCGGGGTGCTCGTGCTGGCCGTGCTGGCGGGCGACCTGCGGGACGACACGCTCGACGGCGCGGGCCCGGTGCTGGGCGCCGCCGCCACCGTACTGGCCGTGATAGCCGCGGCGATGTGCACCGCGGGCCGCAGCACCCTGCTCACCGCCGAGCTGGACCGCACCCGGGAGATCGCGCTGGCCGCCCAGCAGGTGCTGCTGCGCCCGCTGCCGCGCCGGGCGGGCGGCTGGAAGGTGGCGGGGGAGTACCTGTCGGCGAGCCGCGGCGCCCACGTCGGCGGCGACTTCTACGAGGTGCTGGTCACGCCGTACGGGGTGCGTGCGCTGATCGGCGACGCGCGCGGCCACGGCCTGCCCGCGATCGGCATGGTCGCGGCGCTGCTCGGCAGCTTCCGGGAGGCCGCCTACCAGGAGCCGGACCTGGCCGGGGTGCTGCTGCGGCTGGACGACACGCTCCGCCGCCATCTGCGCGAGCGCACCCTGGGCGAGCATCCGGCGGCTGCGGGCGACGCGCCGCGCGATCCGGTGGCGGAGGAGTTCGCGACCGTGCAGCTCGTCCAGCTCACCGACGACGGCCATGTCCAGGTGGTCAACTGCGGCCACCCGCAGCCGTATCTGCTCGGCGCCGTGGCCGTCCCGCTGCCGCTGGGCGAACCGCTGCCCCCGCTGGGCCTGTTCGAGCCGTCCGCGGAGACGGTCCCGCTGGCGCGCGGCCAGGTCGGCGTCGGCGAGGGGCTGCTGCTGTACACCGACGGCATGCAGGACGCCCGCGACGCGGCGGGCCGCTTCTTCCCGCTCGCCGACGCCCTGGTCGTGACCCGGCCCCGGCCCGGCGCGCCGCTGTGCGGTCCCGTAGTGGCCGCGACGCTGCGTGCGGCCGTCCTGCGGCACACCGGCGGCACCCTCGCCGACGACATGGCCCTGCTGACCCTGGTACGGGACGGCGCCCGGGTTCCCGCCCCGCCGCGTCCCACCGCCCTCTCCGGAGTGCCGCGCCGCTGAACCGCCGCTTCCTTGGTAGAGATATGCCCTAATTGCCCCAATCGGAGAAGAGGGCGGCATGGCCACAGCGACCGGTCACGGCAGTCCCGAAGGCACCCCCGCGACCGCGACCGTCCTTGGCACGGGCACTGTCCCCGGCACGGGCGCTGCCTCCGGCACCGGCACCGGTGGCGTGCCGCGCGGTGCGGACGGTCTCCTCGCCGACGGGGCCGATCCGGCGGTGCCCGCGGGGGAGTTGCTCGCCGTCATCGGCCCGGCCGGACCGGGCCGCACCTCGCTGCTGCTCGCGCTCGGCGGCCGGATGCGGCTGCGCGGCGGCGGCGTCGCCGCGGGTCAGGCCCGGCGGCCCGCCGCCGGCCGGGAGGTACGGCGGCGTGTCGCGGTCGCCCGCGCCCACGGAGCCGCGGCGCCCGACCCGTACGACAGGGTGAGCGAACTCCTCGACCTGGCGGGCGTCCACGTCGGCGGCCGGGCCGGTGTCCACGCGGTCGGCCGGGCCCTGGCGGCCGCCGGGCTGAGCGTGGCCGACCACCCGGGCGCCGGCCTGCCCGGCGTGCTGGCCCGGGGCGCCCGCTTCGAGCACCTGCCCGCCGCCGACCAGTTGCTGCTGGCCGTCGCGCTCGCCCTGGTCGGTGCCCCGGAGGTGCTGCTGGTCGACGCGGTCGACGACGGCCAGGACGACGCGGGCAGCCACCGGGTCTGGACCGCGCTGCGCCGGATCGCCGACGCGGGCACCACGGTGATCGCCGCCTGCGCCGACGCCGCCACGGCGGGCGCCTTCGCCCACCGCACGGTCCTGCTCCCGCACGACGCCGACGACGACACCGCTCACGGCGCCCATGGCGGCCACGGACGCAAGCGCTGAACGCGCTGCGCCCTTGGTGCGGCGACGACGCCGCTCACGGCGGCCACGGCCGCGGACTTCACGGCTGAACGCGCCGCGCCCGCCCCGGTGCCAGGGCTATTCCGGCGCTCGGAGCGCGGCGACGACAGCCGTGGTGAGGGCGTCCAGGTCGGCGGGGGTGAAGGGGGTGCGGAGGACCGCGAGGCGCCAGTAGAGGGGGCCCGCCAGCAGGTCGAGGGCGAGGCGGGGGTCGGTGGTGGCGGGGAGTTCGCCGCGGGCGGCGGCCTGGCGGACGACGGCCGCGGCGATACCGCCCTGGGTGTCGTGCAGGGCGGTCCGCAGGGCGGCGGCCAGTTCGGGGCTTCGGGCGGCCTCGGCCAGCAGGTCGGGGATGATCTGCGCCGCGACCGGGTGGCTCAGCGCCCGGGCGCTCACATCGAGCAGGGCGCGGACGTCGCCGTACAGCGAGCCGGTGTCCGGCACCGGCAGGCCGTCGGCGGCCACGTCGGAGACCATGTCGAGCACCAGTGGCAGCTTGGAGCGCCAGCGGCGGTAGACCGCGGCCTTGCCGACCCCGGCGCGCCGGGCGATCCCCTCGATGGACATCCGGCCGTAGCCGACCGCGGCCAGCTCGGCGAAGACGGCCGCGCGGATCGCCACGGTCACCTCCTCACGCAGCACCGCGGCCCCCGCGGGGGCCCTGCGGGGCGGGGCGCAGTCCTGCCCGGTGGTGTCGTCGGTCATGGGCAACACCCTACGGCACGACGCGACGGAACGGTTGCGTTCCGGCCTTCGGCTGATCTACGGTCGGGACACGACGACGAGACGGCACCGTTCCGTCGCGTCGCGGAGCACTGCTGCTGAGCACTGCTGAGCACCGCTGAGCACCGCTGAGCACCGCAGAACGCCGCCGCCCGTCCGCCCACCCGGAGGCCGCCCATGCCCGTCGCCACCGCTCCCGCACCGGCCGTACGCCCGCCCGTCCCGAGTGCCCGGGCCGCCGACCCCGGCCTCGCCGTACTCGCCGCCGCGCACGGCCTCAGTGTCAGCGGCGCCCGGCCGGGACTCGCGCTCTACACCCGGCGGCTCTGGGCCCGCCGCCACTTCGTCAGCGAACTCGCCCGCGCCCGGCAGGCCGCGCTGTACACCGACGCACGGCTCGGCCAGCTCTGGCAGGTGCTCACCCCGCTGCTCAACGCCGCCGTCTACTTCCTGGTCTTCGGCATGCTGCTCGGCGCGGGCCACGGCGTCACCGACTACATCCCGTTCCTGTGCACCGGCGTCTTCGTCTTCACCTTCACCCAGTCGGCGGTCCTCGGTGGCACCCGCTCGCTCACCGACAACGTCGGCCTGGTCCGCGCCCTGCACTTCCCCCGGGCCTGCCTGCCGCTGGCCGCCACCCTGGCCCAGCTCCAGCAGCTGCTGCTCTCGCTCGCCGTGCTGTCCGTCGTCGTGGTCGCCGACGGCGTCCCGGTCACCGGCCGCTGGCTGCTCGCCGTCCCCGCCCTGGCGCTGCAGACCGTCTTCAACGCGGGACTGGCCCTGGCGCTGGCCAGGATCGGCAGCAGGACCACCGACTTCGCCCAGATCCTGCCCTTCCTTCTGCGTACCTGGATGTACCTGTCCGGGATCTTCTACGACCTCTCCCGGATCACCTCCGGCGCGCCCCACGGTGTCGTCCGGCTGCTCGACATCAATCCCGCCCTGGTATATGTCGGTCTGATGCGTTTCGCACTGATCGACAGCGTCACCCGTGGCCAGCTTCCGCCGCACGTGTGGCCACTGGCCCTGGGCTGGGCGGTAGTCGCCGGGTGTGCGGGGTACGCGTTCTTCTGGTCGTCCGAGGAGGAGTACGGCCGTGGCTGAGCACATCGACGAGCCGGACCCGGCGGCGGGGCTCCCCGAGGACCCGCCGCGGTTCCCCGCGCCCTCACTGGCGCCGGCGCCGCAGGAGCAGGTGCCGACCGTCATCGTCGACGACGTCCACATCGTCTACCGGATCTACGGCGCGGGCACCGGCAAGGGCAACGCGACCTCCGCGCTGCGCCGCATCGTGCTGCGCAAGGGCTCGCCGAACGTCCACACCGTGCACGCGGTCAAGGGCGTGACCTTCACCGCCTACCGCGGCGAGGCGATCGGCATCATCGGCTCGAACGGCTCGGGCAAGTCCACGATCCTGCGGGCCATCGCGGGTCTGCTGCCGCCGGAGAGCGGCAAGATCTACACCGACGGCCAGCCGTCGCTGCTGGGCGTCAACGCGGCGCTGCTCAACGACCTCACCGGCGAGAAGAACGTGATGCTGGGCGGTCTGGCGATGGGCATGTCCCAGCAGGAGATCAGATCCCGCTACCAGGACATCGTCGACTTCTCCGGCATCAACGAGAACGGCGACTTCATCTCGCTGCCCATGCGGACGTACTCCTCCGGCATGGCGGCCCGGCTGCGGTTCTCGATCGCGGCGGCCAAGAACCACGACGTGCTGATGATCGACGAGGCGCTGGCCACCGGCGACCGGGCGTTCCAGAAGCGGTCGGAGGACCGGATCCGGGAGCTCCGCCAGGAGGCGGGCACCGTCTTCCTGGTCAGCCACAACAACAAGTCGATCAGGGACACCTGCGACCGCACCCTGTGGCTGGAGAAAGGCGAACTCCTCATGGACGGGCCGACCGAGGAGGTCGTCGCCGCCTATGAGGAGTTCTCCTGAGCCGGAGGCCCGGGCCCGGTACGTGCCCGGTCAGTCGCCGTACGTGTAGAAGCCCGCGCCGGACTTGCGGCCGAGGCGGCCCGCGTCGACCATCCGCTGCAGGATCGGCGGCGCCGCGTACAGCGGCTCCTTGTACTCGGAATACATCGAGTCGGCGATCGCGGCGATGGTGTCCAGACCGATGAGGTCGGAGAGCTTCAGCGGGCCCATCGGGTGCGCGCAGCCCATCTCCATGCCGTTGTCGATGTCCTCACGGGTGGCGATACCCGACTCGAACATCCGGATCGCCGAGAGCAGATACGGCACCAGCAGGGCGTTCACCACGAAGCCCGAGCGGTCCACGGCGCGGATGGCGTGCTTGCCGAGCACGTCGGTGACCAGCGCCTCGGCGCGCTTGAGGGTGTCGCTGCCGGTGGTGAGCGCCGGGACCAGCTCCACCAGGCGCTGCACGGGCGCGGGGTTGAAGAAGTGGATGCCGATCACCTGATCGGGCCGGGAGGTGGCCACCGCCAGCTTGACCAGCGGGATCGACGAGGTGTTGGAGGCGAGGATGGCGTCCTGCCGGGTCACCACCTGGTCGAGCACCCGGAAGATGTCGATCTTGACCTGCTCGTTCTCCACGACGGCCTCGATGACGAGGTCGCGGTCGGCGAAGTCACCGAGGTCGGTGGTGAAGTTCAGCCTGCCCAGCGTGGCGTCCCGCTCGGCCTCGGTGATCTTGCCGCGCTCGGCGGCCTTCCCGAGTGAGTTGCTGAGCCGGGTGCGGCCCAGCTCCAGTGCCTCACCGGTGGTCTCGGCGACCAGGACGTCGAGTCCGGCCTTGGCGCACACCTCGGCGATCCCGGAACCCATCTGGCCCGCGCCGACCACTCCGACGCGTTCGATGTCACTCACTCGTCAGCCCTTCGCTCCGCCCGCTGCAGCTGACAGCGGCGCCTCGTTTTCCGGACTGACGTTACCCGTGACCGGTACCCGCGGGACCGACCGGGGGGCCGGTCCCGCGGGCGGCCGTGGTCAGCCCGCCGTACGGGTCCGCCGCCCCGCTCGGCGCGGTGTGGAGCGCCTGGCGGCTCGCGCCCGGGGCAGCCCCGCGCCGCCCGGTGGTGGGTATTAGTGGACTAGACCATTTGGCGGTTGCCGCCATGACCGAAGAGGCCCATCATCAGCGGGTCATGACGGAAGATCAGGAGGCAGGCATGGGCAGGGATCGGCTCTCGCGCAGGACCTTCACCGTGGCGGCGACCGGCGTGGTGGCCTCGGCCGCGCTCACCGGAACGGCCGCCGCCTCTTCCCCGGGCGGTACCGCGTCCGGCCCCTCCACGGCGCCCGCCCCCTCCGTCGCGCCGGGCTGCGACCCGCACCGCCGCGAGATGCGCGGCACCTGGATCGCCACCGTCGCCAACACCAACTGGCCCTCGGCCCCCGGGCTCCCGGTCGATCAGCAGCGCCAGGAACTGCTCGACCTGCTCGACACCGCCGTCGAACGGCGGCTGAACGCGGTCATGTTCCAGGTCAGGCCCACCGCCGACGCGCTGTGGCCGTCGCCGTACGAGCCGTGGTCGGCGTATCTCACCGGCACCCAGGGCCAGGACCCCGGCTGGGACCCGCTGGGCACCGCCGTCCACGAGGCGCACAAGCGCGGCCTGGAGCTGCACGCCTGGTGCAACCCGTACCGGGTGTCGCTGGACACCGACGTCAGCAAGCTCGCGCCGACCCACCCGGCCCGGCTGCACCCGGACTGGATCGTGCCCTACGGCGGCAAGCTCTACTACAACCCGGGCCTGCCCGAGGTCCGGCGCTTCGTCCAGGACGCGATGCTCGACGCGGTGCGCCGCTACCCGGTCGACGCCCTGCACTGGGACGACTACTTCTACCCGTACCCCGTCGCGGGCCAGGTCTTCGACGACGACGACGCGTACGCCCGCTACGGTGCCGGATTCCCCGACCGCGACTCCTGGCGGCGCGACAACACCGACCGGCTGGTGCGCGAGACGGCGGCCCGTATCAAGGAGATCCGGCCGCGTACGCGGTTCGGCATCAGCCCGTTCGGCGTCTGGCGGAACGCCGCCACCGACCCGCTCGGCTCCGCCACCACGGCGGGTGTCCAGACCTATGACGATCTGCACGCGGACACCCGCAAGTGGGTCCAGCGCGAGTGGATCGACTACATCGTGCCCCAGGTCTACTGGAACATCGGCTTCGCGGCGGCCGACTACGCGGTGCTGGTCCCGTGGTGGTCCGACGTCGTCTCCGGCACCCGGGTCCGGCTCTACATCGGCGAGGCCCTCTACAAGGTCGGCGTGTCCGGCCAGCCCGCCGCCTGGCAGGACCCCCGAGAACTGCTCCGGCACCTGGATCTCTGCGCCCAGTATCCAGAGGTCCGCGGCAACGTCTACTACTCCGCCCAACAGGTCGTTGCCGACCCCTTGGGTGCCATGACGCTCATCCAGGACCGCTATGCGCAGCGGGGTGGGCAGTGGGCCCGCCGGAGCGAATGGCGGGCCTCCTTCTGATGCGGTTACCCAGCCGTGCGGGCTCCTCGGTTCAGCGGTGGGGGTAGACCAGGATGGGCCCGATGGTCGCGACCCGGAAGAGGGCGACGCCGGCGCCGATCAGGTCGGGTGCGGCGGAGCTGGGTCACGGCGCCGCCGTTGTTCACGCCATCCCCGCCCTGGACACCGGTTCTGGGGGGTGCGCCAGACGCACTCGATGCGGAAACGGCCGGCTTGGGGTGGGAACCGCCGCACGCCGCGAGTGACAGGGTCAGCAGCCCGACGGCCGCTCACGGCCGACAGTCACACGCTCGGAGCTCACAGACTGGGCCGACTACGGATACGGCTGCCGCCCTTCGCCGGTGTGCTAGAAAGGCAATAACCAAAGGGGCATTTTGCAGCAGCTCACGCTCGGAATCATGTCGCAGACCCGCAAGGAAAACGAGCATCGCCTGCCCGTTCACCCCGCTCATTTCGACCGTATCGACGCCGGTCTCCGCAAGCGCATCTACCTCCAGGAAAATTACGGAGAGTATTTCGGCGTCCCGGACGCCCAGCTCGCCCCGCTCGTCGCGGGCTTTCGCACGCGCGAGGAGCTCATCGCCGGCTGCGACGTCATCCTGCTGGCCAAACCGCTCCACGAAGACCTGGCGGAACTGCGCGCGGGCCAGGTCCTGTGGGGCTGGCCGCACTGTGTCCAGGACGAGAAGGTCACCCAGAGCGCCATCGACCGGCGGCTGACCCTGATCGCCTTCGAGGCGATGAACCACTGGACCCGCAGCGGCGCCTTCAACCTGCACGTCTTCCACAAGAACAACGAGCTGGCCGGGTACTCCTCGGTCCTGCACGCCATGCAGCTCACCGGTGTGACAGGCGACTACGGGCGGCGGCAGCGCGCGGTCGTCATCGGCTTCGGCGCGACCGCCCGCGGCGCGGTGACCGCGCTGAGCGCCCTGGGCGTGCACGACGTCGACGTGCTCACCGCGCGTGGCGTCACCGCCGTCAGCTCCCCCATCCACTCCGCGCGGATCGTCCACTTCGACCACGACGAGGCCGACGACACCCTCGACCCGCGGCGCAGTGTCGCCCTCACCGAGGACGGGCCGATGCCGCTGGCCGACTTCCTGGCCGGGCACGACATCATCGTCAACTGCGTGCTCCAGGACACCGACGCGCCACTGATGTTCCTGATAGACGAGGACCTGCCCAAGCTGGCCCCGGGCACCCTGGTCATCGACGTCTCCTGCGACGAGGGCATGGGTTTCGACTGGGCCCGGCCCACCACCTTCACCGATCCGATGTTCACCGTCGGCGACAACGTGAGGTACTACGGGGTGGACCACAGTCCTTCCTACCTGTGGAACTCCGCCACCTGGGAGAACAGCGAGGCCCTCCTGCCGTATCTGGACGCCGTGCTCCAGGGCCCCGACGGCTGGGACGCCGACGACACGATCCGGCGCGCCATCGAGATCCGCCGCGGCGTCGTCCAGAACCCCAAGGTGCTCGCCTTCCAGCACCGAGCCAGGGAGTACCCGCACGCCCATGAGGCGACCCGGACCGCGTCGCTGCCGTAGCGCCCTGGATTCGCGGAACCTCCTCGCCATCTTCCGGCGAACCCGGGGCACACGGACCGGGGAGGAGGTATGTCATGGACACGCGCGACGTGGTGAGCCGCACCCCCTGGTGGGCACGTGCCGTCATCGCACTGGCGGCGCTGATGGTGCTGGTCCTCTTACTCGGCGGGCTGCACCTGCTGCCGGGACTGCCCAATCCGTTCGCCGAACGGACCAACGACCGCAGCGGGCCCGTCCTGCTGAAGTCGATCCAGGACATGAGCCGTTACGAGGGGGCGAGCGGCAACTTCGAGGTCGTCGTGGACCTCCAGAAGGACGCCAAGTACCTGCCGGACATCGTGCACGGCGAGCGGACCCTGTACGTGGGCGCGGGCAGCGTGAACGCATACGTGGACCTCGGCTCGCTGAAGTCCGACGCCGTGGCGCCGAGCGACGACCGCAAGTCCGTCACGATCCGATTGCCGCACGCGGCGCTGGAGCGGACGAACCTCGACCCCGAGCACTCCTACGTCGTCTCGCAGAGCCGCGGCCTGTTCGACCGCGTCGGCGACTTCTTCGGCAGCGACACCGGCAACGCGCAGAAGCTCAGCATCCTGGCCGCCCAGAAGATCCAGGACGCGGCCAGGAAGACGGAGCTGACCACGCGGGCCGAGGCCAACACCCGGTCGATGCTCCAGGGCATGCTCACATCCCTCGGCTTCACCCGGATCAACATCAGTTTCGGTACCCCGCCCACCCCTTCGCGTTCGGCGACCGCTTCCCCGTCCCCGTCCGCGTCATGACGGAGGTCGGCGGCCCGGCGCCTGGAAGGACTGCGGCGGTCCACCGCCAACTCCCTTCCGTACCCGGTTAATCCGGTCGAACGCGTGGACGGGATGCTGTTACGGTCAGGCCGTGGCGAAACTCAATCAGATCATCGCGGTCGAGAAGGGCGTCAAGTCCAAGGCGCAGCAGGAGCTGACCGCGGCTCATCACGACCTGCAGAAGCCCGCGTTGCTGTCCGGCATATCCCGGACCTATCAGCCCAAGGACGAGGAGGGCGAGCAACTGCCGCCCGAGTCGACCAAGGTGCAGATCCAGGCCGAAGCGGTGATGCGGTCCACCGCCGCGACCCTCACCCGGCTGTTCGACGTCACCGCCACCAAGGACTGGGCCAACTGCGAGGCGCACGCCGACGTCACGGTGGACGGCCGTGTGCTGATCCGCGACGTCCCGGTGTCGTATCTGCTCTTCCTGGAGAAGCAGCTCACCGACCTCAACACCTTCGTGCGCAAGCTGCCGGTGCTGGATGCCGCCGAGTCGTGGAATCTGGACGCCTCCACCGACGCGTGGAAGACCGAGCCGGTGCGGACGATCCGTACCAAGAAGGTCCCGCGCAACCATGTGAAGGCCGAGGCCACCGAGAAGCACCCGGCGCAGGTCGAGGTGTACTACGAGGACGTCGCGGTCGGCTACTGGACCACGGTGAAGTTCTCCGGCGCGCTGCCCGCCCGCCGGGTCAACGAACTGCTGGAGCGCGTCGAGAAGTTGCAGCAGGCCGTGAAGTTCGCCCGCGAGGAGGCGAACGGCGCGGAGATCACCGACCAGCGGGTCGGCGACTCCGTTTTCGGGTACCTGTTCGCGCAGTGACCCGCCAAGACCCCCTCCGCCCGAGTGCGGAGGGTGCGCGAGGAGCGCAAAGCTGAAGCTGAGCCTTGTCGTGAACGACGCGGTTCCAGTGGGGGTTCGAGTCCCTCCCCCGGCACAACAACACGCCGGGGTAGCCCAATTGGCAGAGGCAGACCGCGATCAATCTCAGATTATCGCTCCAGACTCAGCAGTTGCCGCCGATCGCCGGATCGACCGGCCAAGGGCTAGGTCGTCAGGTGCCGGTTCGAATCCGGTCCGCCGCTCTTCCGCGCGGCGGTAGTTCAATGGCAGAACGAGACGACATCAGACTGACCCCTGGCCTCAAGCGTGCCGGCGTGTGCATGGGGCGGCCACCTCAGGGGCCCGGAGGCTGGACATGCCTCCGGGCCCCGCTCCGTGCCTCCTGCGCGGCGGCCGTCCGGGTGAGCGCGTCCAGGAACGCCGAGACCGCGGCCGTACGGTGCAGATCGCGGCTGGTGGCCGCATACACCTCCCGTACCGGTATCTCGCCGGGCCGCAGCGGCACCAGGGCGAGGCCGGGGCGGACCGCGCCCACCGCGAGCGACGGCACCAGGGTGACGCCGAGACCGGCCGCCACGAAGCCCAGCTTGGCCAGCCAGTCGGCCACCACCAGGCTGATCCGCGGCCGGAAGCCGCGGCGCAGGCAGGGTGCCATCAGCGTGTCCTCGACGCGGGTGCTGCTCGCGATCCACTCCTCGTCGGCGAGGTCGGCCAGCCGTACCGACTCCGCGCCCGCCAGCCGGTGCCCAGCGGGCAGCGCCACCAGCATGTGGTCCTCCAGCAGCGGTACGAGTGCCAGCTCGTCGAGCGCCGCGGCGCCCGTCGTACTCACCACCGCCACATCGAGGTCGCCCGCGGCCAGCCGTCGGCCCAGGCTTCGGGTCGGCCCCTCCTGCACGCCGACCGCCACCCGGGGATGGCGGTCACGGAAGGCGGCGACGGCGCCCGGCAGCAGTGACGCCTGGGCGGTGGCGAAGGCCCCCACCCGCACCCGGCCCGCGGTCAGGTCGCGCAGCGCGGCGAGGTCGCGGCGGGCCGCGGCGAGCCGTCCCAGGACGGCCTCGGCGTGCGGCAGCAGCGTCTCGCCCGCCTCGGTGAGCCGCACCCCGCGCGGCAGCCGGTCGAACAGCGGCGCCCCCGCGTGCGCCTCCAGCGCGGAGATCTGCCGGGACACCGCGGACTGGGTGTAGCCGAGCGCCGCGCCCGCGGCGGTGAAGGAGCCGCGCCGCGCGACCTCGGTGAAGACCCGCAGCCAGGCGGGCGGCACATCGCCGGACGGCGGCTCCGTGGCCGGCTGGGCGGACTCATGCCGGGACTCATGCGGGGACGTCATGTGATCCATGCTAGACATTCGCTGGTCGCATGGGGAGGGAAGGGTTAGCGTCGGGGACATGAGCACTCCGACCGACCACGCCGCCCCTCACATCGCCTTCCTCGGCCTCGGACTGATGGGCGCGCCCATGGCCCGCCGCCTCCTCGACGCCGGATACCCGCTGACCGTCTGGAACCGCACGGCGTCCCGCGCCGAGCCCTTCGCCGCGCTCGGCGCCCAGGTCGCGCCGTCCGCGGCGGCGGCGGTCAAGGACGCCGACGTCGTGGTGACGATGCTGGCCGATCCCGCCGCCGTGACCGCCGTACTCGACGAGATCGCGCCCGCGCTGCGCCCCGGCACCCGGTGGATCGACACGTCCAGCATCGGGCCCGACGCCGTCCGCGCCGCGGCGGCCAGGCTGCCGCGCGAGGTGACCCTGGTGGACGCGCCCGTGATGGGCAGCGTGGACCGCGCCGCGACCGGCGAACTGCTGATCCTCGCGGGCGGCGACACCGCCCCGGTCCGCGAGGTCCTCGGCCACCTCGGCACCGTCCGGGAGTGCGGCGACAGCGGCACCGGCGCCGCACTGAAGCTGGTGCTGATCAACGCGATCATCGGCGGCGTGGTGGTCACCGGTGAGGCGCTGGCCCTCGGCGCGCGGCTCGGCCTCGACGAGAAGCTGGTCCGCGACGGCCTCGCCGCGAGTCCCCTGGGCGCCCTCCTCCAGCGGGCCCTGGCCACCACCGCCCACTATCCGGTGACGCACGCCGCCAAGGACGTACGCCTCGCCACCGCCGCGGCCGACCTGCCCGTCTCCGTCTCGGTCCTCGACGTCCTCGACTCCCACCCCGACCTGGCCGCCGAGGACCTGGCCCGGATCACCGACCGGCTGCTCGGCGGAGCTCTCGACCAGCGCCTCGGATAGCCTTTGGGGACGATGAACCGATTCACGACGCCGTGGCGTGCCCTCGACCTGACCCGCTTTCCCGAGGACCCGCGCGAGCAGTTGCGGGCCTGGGACGCCGCCGACGAGTACCTGCTGCGGCACCTCGCCGAAGGGGGCGCCGACGGCCCGGTGGAGTTGGCCGGCACGGTCGTCGTGGTCGGTGACCGGTGGGGAGCGCTGGCGACAGCGCTGGCCGGGCACCGGCCCACCCAGATCTCCGACTCCTACCTCGCCCAGCAGGCCACCCGCGCCAATCTGCGGCGCAACGCGCCCGGTGAGGACGACGGCGTCACCCTGCTGTCCACCCGGGACACCCCGCCGGACCGGGTCGACGTGCTGCTGATCCGGGTACCCAAGAGCCTGGCGCTGCTGGAGGACCAGCTGCACCGGCTGGCGCCCGCGGTGCACGAGGGCACCGTCGTGATCGGCGCGGGCATGGTCACCGAGATCCACACCTCGACGCTCAACCTCTTCGAGCGGATCCTCGGCCCCACCCGCACCTCGCTGGCCGCCAAGAAGGCCCGGCTCATCTTCTGCGCCCCCTTCCCCGGCATCACCAGGACCCCCAGCCCCTGGCCGATCCGCTACGACCTCCCCGACGGCGTCGGCCCGGTCTCCGGCCGCACGGTCACCAACCACGCGGGCATCTTCTGCGCGGAGCGCCTCGACATCGGCACCCGCTTCCTGCTCCAGCACCTCCCGCACCGCGAGGGACCCGACCGGGTGATCGACCTCGGCTGCGGCAACGGCGTCGTGGGCACCGCAGCCGCCCTCGCCAACCCCGACTCCGAGGTGCTGTTCACCGACGAGTCGCACCAGGCCGTGGCCTCCGCCGAGGCCACCTTCCGCGCCAACGCCGAACCTGGCACCAAGGCGCGCTTCCTGGTGGCCGACGGACTGTCGGGCCTCCCGGCCGACAGCGCCGACCTCATCCTCAACAACCCGCCCTTCCACTCCCACCGGGCCACCACCGACACCACCGCGCGCCGGATGTTCACCGCCGCCCGGGCCACCCTGCGGCCCGGCGGCGAGCTCTGGGTCGTCGGCAACCGCCACCTCGGCTACCACCTGCGCCTGCGCCGCCTCTTCGGCGCCTGCGAAGTCGTCGCCTCCGACCCGAAGTTCGTCGTCCTGCGGGCGGTCAAGACGGGCGGTCAAGAGCCGACCGCGTGAAGTCGGTGCCCGTCCGGCGCTTCGGCCGCGGCCGAAAGGTGACGGGCCTAGGGTCGTCCGTATGACGCCGATGACGAGCGGGATGTCCTTTCACGACCTGCACCACCAGAGCGCGCCGCTGCTGCTGCCCAACGCGTGGGACGTGCCCTCGGCGCTGGCGTTCGCGCACGCCGGCTTCGCGGCGGTCGGGACCACGAGCTTCGGGGTGGCCTGCGCCGCGGGGCGTCCCGACGGCGTACGGGCGAGCGCGGAGCCGAACCTGCGGCTGGCCGCCGGCATGGCCCGGCTGGAGTGCCATGTGACGATGGACATCGAGGACGGGTACGCCGACGACCCCGAGCAGGTCGCCGACTACGCGGCCCGGCTGCCGGTGGCGGGGGTGAACATCGAGGACAGCACCGCGGAGCGGCTGATCCCGGCGCGGGCGCACGCGGCCAAGGTGGCGGCGGTCAAGCGGCGCTGCCCAGGGTTGTTCGTCAACGCCCGGGTCGACACCTACTGGCTGAAGGAGGACGCCACGGCCGAGGCGACGCTCGCCCGCGCGGCCGCGTACGTGGCGGCCGGGGCGGACGGCGTCTTCGTGCCCGGTGTCACCGACTCCGAGCTGATGCGGATCCTGGCGGCGGAGATCACGGTGCCGCTGAACGTACTGGCCGTTCCCGGCATGCCGTTGGCGGAGCTGGGCGCGCTCGGCGTACGCCGGGTCAGCACGGGCTCGCTGGCGTACCGCGCCGCGATGCACGCGGCCACGGAGGCCGCCGTCGCGATGCGTGACGGCGGGCCCGTACCCGCGGCGACGCCGTACGACGAACTCCAGGCGCGGCTGACCGGCTTCGTGGGCTGAGCGTTCTGGCGGGCTTCCCGGGCTTCCCGGTCAAGGCCGCGGTCAGGACGCCTCGACCGCCGCCTTGATGCGCCCGGCGAAGTCGTCCGCGTCCTTGCGCGCCGCGCTCAGGGCGAAGCCCACGACGAGCTTGCCGATGCCGTGGCCTTCGAGGTGGTTGAAGATCCGCACCCGGGTCTTCCCCTCGGGGGTCGCTTCGAGGTCGTAGCCGCCCTCGGTGACGGTGACCATGTTCTTCGACAGCTCTGTCCAGCGGATCCTGGTGGGGGAGACGAACTCGGTGATCCGGAACTCGCGGGTGGACTTCATCCCGGCGTCCTTGACGGTGCTCGCGTAGACGGTGCCGACCGCGGTCGGGCCGTCCGTCCGCTTCGCGATCTCCTGCACCCGCGGACTGAACTTGGGGTCGTTCTCGCCGTCGGCGAGGAAGGCGAAGACCTCCTCGATGGGGCGGTCGATCTCGGTTCTTCCCTCGAACTGGCCGGACATGGTCGCTCCTTCGTTCGCTCGCCCCCGTCTGGCGTGCGGGCATCGTCGCAGACGGGGTGCGGGCCGCGCAGGTGACTCGCCCGACGAGCGCGCCGGATCGCCGCCCCGGGCGCCCGGGCTTGCGGGCGCCCCGGCCTTCGACTCAGGGGAAGTACTGGCGGGGCGTCAGGCCCAGCGTGCGGTGGAAGGCGGCCACGAACGAACTGGCCGAGGCGTAGCCGACGCGGCGGGCCACGGACTCGACCGTGCGGCCCTCGGCGAGCAGCGGCATCGAGGCGCGCATCCGCAGCTGTTCGCGCCAGTGCCCGAAGCTCATGCCGGTCTCGGCGGTGAACAGCCGGGCCAGCGTACGGCCGCTGGTGCCCGCGACCGTGCCCCATGCGTCGAGGGTGCGGTTGTCCGTGGGATCGGCGGTGAGGCGCTCGGCGACCAGCAGGGCGCGGGGGTCCGCGGGCTCGGGGAGGGAGACGGTGCGGACGGTCAGGGGCGCGAGGAGGTCGAAGAGCACCGCCTCCGCCCGGCCGCGCGCGGGCGCCGGGAGCGACGGCAGGGCGAGGTGGTCGACGAGGTCGCGCAGCAGCGGGGTGACGGCCACCACCGTCGGCTCCGACCAGCTGACCGGGCACTCCCGCGGTGCCACGTACGGGCTGCGCATCACCGCGCCGCTGGTGGTGCCCGTCGAGTGCGGCACCCCGGCCGGCACCCACAGCGCCATGGTCGGCGGCAGCAGCCACGTACCGGCGTCGGTGCGGACGCTCAGCACGCCGGTGCGGGACCAGACCAGCTGGTGGACCGGGTGGCTGTGCTCGGGGAACCAGTGGCCGCGCGGCAGCGTGGAGCTGCCGACCACGATGGCCGTGGCCGGGGCGGGATGCGGCTGTCCTGTTCGCGACATCGGTTGGCAGCCTAGCCCGTGGCTGACACGCGGGCCCGGCCGTAGCGTCGGAGCATGCCGATGAACGCAGCGCACCAGAGACTGTGCAGTTCCGAGAAGTGGGCCAGGACGACCGAGGAGCAGATCCTGCCCTGGGCGCTGGAGGGCGTGGAGTTGGGCGACGACGTGCTCGAACTCGGGCCCGGCTACGGCGCGAACCTCCGCGTCCTGGTCGACCGGGTGCCCCGGCTGACGGCCCTGGAGATCGACGCCGACACCGTCGCACTGCTCCGGCGCGACTACGGCGACCGGGCCCGTGTCCTGCACGGCGACGCGGCGGCCATGGATCTGCCGGACGCCTCCTTCTCCGCCGTGGTCTGCTTCACGATGCTCCACCACGTGCCGACCGAGGCCCAGCAGGACCGGCTCTTCGCCGAGGCCTTCCGCGTGCTGCGCCCCGGCGGCGTCTTCGCGGGCAGCGACAGCCAGCCCAGCCTCCGCTTCCGCCTCCTGCACGTCGGCGACACCATGAACCCCGTCACCCCCGCCCACCTCCCCGCCCGCCTGACCGCGGCCGGCTTCACCGACGTCTCCGTCTCCCTGGGCCCCGAAGCCCGCCGCGTCCGCTTCCAGGCCCGCCGCCCCTGAAATCTTTGCATAAAAGTGCGGGTCGCCGTATAGTCATGCCATCGGCGAGGAGGGTTCGATGGTGGTGCGGGCGGCGGTTGCCGGGGCGAGTGGATATGCGGGCGGCGAGGTGCTGCGACTGCTTCTGGGGCATCCGGAGGTGGAGATCGGGGCGCTGACCGGGAACAGCAACGCCGGGCAGACGCTCGGCGGGCTGCAGCCGCATCTGCTGCCGCTGGCCGGACGGGTGCTGGAGCCGACCACCGCCGAGGTGCTCGCGGGGCATGACGTGGTGTTCCTCGCCCTGCCGCACGGGCAGTCCGCGGCGGTCGCCGAGCAGCTCGGGGACGAGGTGCTCGTGGTCGACATGGGCGCCGACTTCCGGCTGGCGGACGCCGCCGACTGGGAGAAGTTCTACGGCTCGCCGCACGCCGGCACATGGCCCTACGGCCTGCCCGAACTGCCGGGCGCCCGCGCCGCGTTGGAGGGGTCCAAGCGCGTCGCGGTGCCCGGTTGCTACCCCACGGCCGTCTCGCTCGCGCTCTTCCCCGCGTACGCCGCGGGCCTCGTCGAGCCGGAGGCCGTCATCACCGCCGCCTCCGGCACCTCGGGCGCGGGCAAGGCACCCAAGCCGCATCTGCTCGGCTCCGAGGTGATGGGGTCGATGACTCCGTACGGCGTCGGCGGCGGCCACCGGCACACCCCGGAGATCGTCCAGAACCTCAGCGCCGCGGCGGGCGAGCGCGTCAACGTGTCCTTCACCCCGACCCTCGCGCCGATGCCCCGCGGCATCCTCGCCACGTGCAGCGCCAAGGCCCGCCCCGGCGTCACCGGTCACGACCTGCGGGCCGCGTACGAGAAGGCGTTCGCCGACGAGCCGTTCGCGCACCTGCTGCCGGAGGGCCGGTGGCCGGCCACCGCCGCCGTCTACGGCTCCAACGCCGCGCAGATCCAGATCGCGTACGACGAGGCCACCCACCGGCTCATCGCGATCAGCGCCATCGACAACCTGGCCAAGGGCACCGCGGGCGGCGCCGTACAGAGCATGAACATCGCCCTCGGGCTCCCCGAGGCCACCGGACTTTCCACGATCGGAGTCGCACCGTGAGCGTGACGGCAGCCAAGGGATTCACGGCGGCGGGCATCGCCGCCGGGATCAAGGCGAACGGCAACCCCGACCTGGCCCTCGTGGTCAACACCGGGCCGCGCCGCGCCGCCGCGGGCGTCTTCACCTCCAACCGGGTGAAGGCCGCGCCGGTGCTCTGGTCGGAACAGGTCGTCAAGGGCGGCGCGGTGACCGCGGTCGTCCTCAACTCCGGTGGCGCCAACGCCTGTACGGGCCCGCAGGGGTTCCAGGACACACACGCCACCGCGGAGAAGGCGGCCGAACTCCTCGGCCACAGCGCCGGTGAGATCGCGGTCGCCTCCACCGGTCTGATCGGCCTGCCGCTGCCGATGGACAAGCTGCTGCCCGGTATCGAGCAGGCGGTCGGGGCGCTGTCCGAGCACGGCGGCGAGAAGGCCGCCATCGCCATCAAGACCACCGACACCGTGCACAAGACGGCGGTCGCCGGGGGCGCGAACTGGAGCGTCGGCGGCATGGCGAAGGGCGCGGGCATGCTCGCGCCGGGCCTGGCCACCATGCTGGTGGTGCTGACCACCGACGCCGACCTGGACGCGGCGACCCTCGACAAGGCGCTGCGGGACGCCACCCGGCAGACCTTCGACCGGGTCGACTCCGACGGCTGCATGTCCACCAACGACACCGTCCTGCTGCTCGCCTCGGGCGCGTCCGAAGTCGCCCCGGACTACGCCGAGTTCGCCGATGCCGTCCAGTCCGTCTGCGCCAACCTGGCCCGCCAGCTGATCGGCGACGCCGAGGGCGCGTCCAAGGACATCCGCGTCGAGGTGGTCAACGCCGCCTCCGAGGACGACGCCGTCGAGGTGGGACGCTCCATCGCCCGCAACAACCTGCTCAAGTGCGCGATCCACGGCGAGGACCCCAACTGGGGCCGGGTGCTGTCCGCGATCGGCACCACCCGGGCCGCCTTCGAGCCGGACCGGCTCAATGTCGCCATCAACGGCGTGTGGGTGTGCAGGAACGGCGCGGTCGGCGACGACCGCGACCTGGTCGACATGCGCTACCGGCAGGTCACCGTCACCGCCGACCTGGCCGCCGGAGACGCGTCCGCGGTGATCTGGACCAACGACCTCACCGCCGACTACGTCCACGAGAACAGCGCGTACAGCTCATGACGGCACGCAAGCACACCGCGCTGCCCAAGGCGCAGACCCTCATCGAGGCGCTGCCCTGGCTGACCCGGCACAACGGCAGGGTCGTCGTCATCAAGTTCGGCGGAAACGCCATGGTGGACGAGGAGTTGAAGGCCGCCTTCGCGCAGGACGTGGTCTTCCTGCGGCAGGCCGGGCTCAAGCCCGTCGTGGTGCACGGCGGCGGCCCGCAGATCAACGCGCAGCTCGACCGGCACGGCCTGGTCAGCGAGTTCAAGGCCGGGCTGCGGGTGACCACCCCCGAGGCGATGGACGTCGTACGGATGGTGCTCGCGGGCCAGGTGCAGCGCGAGCTGGTCGGGCTGCTCAACCAGCACGGCCCGCTCGCGATCGGCCTGACCGGCGAGGACGCGCACACCATCACCGCCGTCAAGCACTACCCGACGATCGAGGGCGAGTCCGTCGACATCGGCCGGGTCGGCGAGATCACCGCCATCGACACCGGCGCGATCGAGGCGCTGCTCAACGACGGCCGTATCCCGGTCATCTCCTCCATCGCCCGCTCGGCCGACGACCACCACGTCTACAACGTCAACGCCGACACCGCCGCCGCGGCGCTCGCCGCGGCCCTCGGCGCCGAAACGCTGATGGTCCTCACCGACGTGGAGGGCCTGTACGAGGACTGGCCGAACAGCGACGACGTGATCAGCAAGCTGACCGCCACCGAGCTGGAGAAGCTGCTGCCCGACCTGTCCAGCGGCATGGTGCCGAAGATGCGCGGCTGCCTCTTCGCCGTGCGCAACGGCGTCAACACCGCCCGGGTGATCGACGGGCGGGTCCAGCACTCGATCCTGCTGGAGATCTTCACCGACGAGGGCATCGGCACCATGGTCGTGCCCGACGACGACGCGAGCGGACAAGGGGGAGCGTCATGACCGCCAACCAGGACACCGCCAACCAGGAACTCGAACAGCGCTGGCAGCAGTCGATGATGGACAACTACGGCCTGCCGCGGCTGCCGTTGGTCCGCGGCGAGGGCGCCAGGTTCTGGGACGCCGACGGCACGGAGTACCTGGACTTCCTCGGCGGCATCGCGGTCAACGCGCTCGGCACCGGGCACCCCGCGGTCGTCGAGGCGGTGACCCGGCAGATCGCCTCGCTCGGCCATGTGTCGAACCTCTTCGTCGCCGAGCCGCCCGTCGCCCTCGCCGAGCGGCTGCTGCAGCTCTTCGGCCGCCCCGGCCGGGTGTTCTTCTCCAACTCCGGCGCCGAGGCCAACGAAGCGGCGTTCAAGATCGGCCGGTTGACCGGCCGCACCCACATGGTCGCCACCCAAGGCGCCTTCCACGGCCGGACGATGGGCTCGCTGGCGCTCACCGGACAGCCCAAGAAGCGGGCGGCGTTCGAGCCGCTGCCGGGCGACGTCACCCATGTGCCCTTCGGGGACACGGCCGCGCTGCGAGCGGCCGTCACCACCGACACCGCGCTGGTGGTGCTGGAACCGATCCAGGGCGAGAACGGCGTCGTCGTACCGCCCGCCGGCTATCTCGCGGCGGCCCGTGAGATCACCGCCGCCACCGGGACCCTGCTGGTGCTCGACGAGGTGCAGACCGGTGTCGGCCGCACCGGGCACTGGTTCGAGTGCCAGGCGCAGGGTGTCGAGCCCGATGTCGTCACGCTGGCCAAGGGCCTCGGCGGCGGTCTGCCGATCGGCGCCACGGTGGCCTTCGGCGCGGCGGCCGACCTGCTCACCCCCGGCGCGCACGGCACGACCTTCGGCGGCAACCCGGTCGCGTGCGCCGCCGCGCTCGCCGTCCTGGACACCCTCGCCGCCGACGGGATCCTGGAGAACGTCAAGCGGCAGGGCGAGAAGCTGCGGCGCGGCATCGAGGCCATCGGGCACCCTCTGGTCGATCATGTGCGCGGTGCGGGCCTCCTGCTGGGTATCGTGCTCACCGAGCCGCTGTCAGCGCAGATCCAGAAGGCGGCTCAGGACGCCGGTTTCCTGGTGAACGCCGCCGTGCCCGACACGGTACGGCTCGCGCCCCCGCTGATCGTCGGAGACGACGAGACGGACGCGCTCCTCCAGGCCCTGCCCGGCATCCTCGACCAGGTGCACCGGGCCTCCGGGGCCAGCCGACCCGGAGAACGACGGAGTTGACGCGACGATGACCGAGGCGCAGCAGCACAACGGCGGGCAGGCCGTACCGCAGACCCGCACCGCGCGGCACCGCAGGATCGTGGACATCCTGGGGCGGCAGCCGGTGCGGTCGCAGAGCCAGCTCGCCAAGCTGCTCGCCGACGACGGGCTGAGTGTCACCCAGGCGACGCTCTCCCGCGACCTCGACGAACTCGGCGCGGTCAAGATCCGTACCAACGACGGCGAGTTGATCTACGCCGTCCCCTCCGAGGGCGGTTTCCGCACCCCGCAGGCGCCGCTCGGCGAATCCGTCAAGGAGGAGCGGATGCGGCGCCTGGCGGCCGAACTGCTCATCTCCGCCGAGGCGTCGGCGAATCTGGTGGTGATCCGCACCCCGCCCGGCGCCGCGCAGTTCCTCGCCTCCGCCATCGACCAGGCCGAGGTCTACGACATCCTCGGCACCATCGCGGGCGACGACACGGTGATGCTGATCAGCCGTGACCCCTCCGGCGGCCAGAAGCTCGCCGACCACCTCCTGCGCCTGGCCCAGGGCGCCGTCTGACGCCCCGCTCCGCGGGCTCCCAGGACATCCCCTCGCCCCCGGTCCGCCGCGCGGCGGCGGGGTCCTCGCGCGCGCGGCCCCCGCGCCGGGTCTCGCGCATCGCACACACCCCCGCCGGAGGCGGTTTGTCCCTCTTTCGTCACCCCGCCGGAGGCGACTCGCACCCGGCCTGAGCTGCTGCGTTGACGTTTCATACAGAGGAGTGCATACTTATACCTATCAGCGTATGCATCGTAAGGAGAGACTCGTGACCGAGCGCGTCGTACTCGCCTACTCCGGCGGACTTGACACGTCCGTCGCCATCGGCTGGATCGCCGAGGAGACCGGCGCCGACGTCATCGCGGTGGCGGTGGACGTCGGCCAGGGCGGCGAGGACCTGGACGTGATCCGCAAGCGCGCGCTCGCCTGCGGTGCGGTCGAGGCCGAAGTCGCCGACGCCAAGGACGAGTTCGCCGACGAGTACTGCCTCCCGGCCGTCAAGGCCAACGCGCTCTACATGGACCGCTACCCGCTGGTCTCCGCGCTGTCCCGGCCCGCCATCGTCAAGCACCTGGTGGCCGCCGCACGCAAGCACGGCGCCTCGACCGTCGCCCACGGCTGCACCGGCAAGGGCAACGACCAGGTGCGGTTCGAAGCCGGAATCTCCTCGCTCGCCCCCGACCTGACGTGCATCGCCCCGGTCCGCGACTACGCGATGACCCGGGACAAGGCGATCGCCTTCTGCGAGGCGAAGAACCTCCCGATCGCGACCTCCAAGAAGTCCCCGTACTCCATCGACCAGAACGTCTTCGGGCGGGCCGTCGAGACCGGCTTCCTGGAGGACATCTGGAACGCGCCGATCGAGGACGTCTACGAGTACACCGCGAACCCGGCCACGCCCCGGGAGGCCGACGAGGTCGTCATCTCCTTCCGGGCCGGCGTGCCCGTCGCGATCGACGGCCGTCCCGTCACCGTGCTGCAGGCCATCCAGCAGCTCAACGCACGGGCCGGCGCCCAGGGCGTCGGCCGGATCGACATGGTCGAGGACCGGCTGGTCGGCATCAAGTCCCGGGAGATCTACGAGGCCCCCGGCGCGATCGCGCTGATCACCGCCCACCAGGAACTGGAGAACGTCACCGTGGAGCGTGAACTCGCCCGCTACAAGCGGCAGGTGGAGCAGCGGTGGGGTGAGATGGTCTACGACGGGCTGTGGTTCTCACCGCTCAAGAAGGCGCTCGACGGCTTCATCGAGGAGGCCAACCAGTACGTGACCGGCGACGTCCGGATGGTGCTGCACGGCGGCCGCGCCGTGGTGAACGGCCGGCGCTCCGAGACCTCGCTCTACGATTTCAACCTGGCCACGTACGACACCGGCGACACCTTCGACCAGTCGCTGTCCAAGGGCTTCATCGAGATCTTCGGCATGTCCAGCAAGATCGCCGCGAAGCGGGAGCTCGCCAAGTGAGCGCCGAGCAGCGGGGCGGCAAGCTCTGGGGCGGCCGGTTCGCCGACGGTCCGTCGGCCGCGCTGGAGAAGCTCAGCGCCTCCGTCCACTTCGACTTCCGGCTGGCTCCCTACGACATCGCGGGCTCCAAGGCGCACGCCCGGGCACTGCACACCGCGGGACTGCTCACCGCCGACGAGCTGGAGCGGATGACCGCCGGGCTCGACGCGCTCGCCGCCGACGTGGCCGCCGGGGAGTTCACCGGCACCATCGCCGACGAGGACGTGCACACCGCCCTGGAGCGCGGCCTGGTGGAGCGGCTCGGCCCCGAACTCGGCGGCAAGCTGCGGGCGGGCCGGTCCCGCAACGACCAGATCGCCACCCTCTTCCGGATGTACCTGCGGGACCACGCGCGGATCATCGGCGGCCTGATCGCCGAACTGCAGGACGCGCTGGTCGGCCTGGCGAAGGCGCACCCGGAGGTGGCCATGCCCGGCCGCACCCACCTCCAGCACGCCCAGCCGGTGCTGTTCGCCCACCATGTGCTGGCCCATGTCCAGTCGCTGTCCCGGGACGCGGAGCGGCTGCGGCAGTGGGACGAGCGGACCGCGTTCTCGCCCTACGGCTCCGGCGCGCTGGCCGGATCCTCCCTCGGGCTCGACCCGGAGGCCGTCGCCAGGGACCTCGGCTTCGACCGCGGCTCGGTCGGCAACTCCATCGACGGCACGGCCTCCCGTGACTTCGTCGCCGAGTTCGCCTTCGTCACGGCGATGATCGGGGTCAACCTGTCGCGGATCGCCGAGGAGATCATCATCTGGAACACGAAGGAGTTCTCCTTCGTGACGCTGCACGACGCCTTCTCCACCGGCTCGTCGATCATGCCGCAGAAGAAGAACCCGGACATCGCGGAGCTGGCGCGCGGCAAGTCCGGACGGCTGATCGGCAATCTGACCGGGCTGATGGCCACCCTCAAGGCGCTGCCGCTGGCGTACAACCGCGACCTCCAGGAGGACAAGGAGCCGGTCTTCGACTCCTGCGACCAACTGGAGGTGCTGCTCCCGGCGTTCACCGGGATGATGGCGACGCTCACCGTGCACGGCGACCGGATGGCGGAGCTGGCCCCGGCCGGGTTCTCGCTGGCCACCGACATCGCCGAGTGGCTGGTCCGGCAGGGCGTGCCCTTCCGGGTCGCCCACGAGGTCGCGGGGGAGTGCGTGAAGACCTGCGAGGCGGAGGGCATCGAGCTCGACCAGCTCACCGACGAGCAGTTCGCGAAGATCTCCGCCCACCTCACACCCGAGGTCCGCGGGGTGCTCAATGTGTCCGGCGCGCTGGCCTCGCGCAGCGGCCGCGGAGGCACCGCGCCCAGCGCCGTCGCCGTCCAGCTCGCCGAGGTCGAGGCCGACCTGCTGGTCCAGCACACCTGGGCCGCGGCCCGGGAGCCGCTCGCCGGCTGACACACCGGACCCGGTGCCTGGGACGTCCCGGGCCCGCCCGCCCCCCTCCGCCCGCCGCGAAGCCCCGCGGCGGGCGGAGCGGTGTGCGGGAGCGGGAGGAGAACGGCGTACGGGGTCAGGCCGCCTTGGCCTTGGTGGCGTAGATGTCGACGTACTCCTGGCCGCCGAGGCGCATGACCTCGCTCATCACCTCGTCGGTGACGGCACGCAGCACATAGCGGTCGCGGTCCATGCCCTCGTAGCGGGCGAAGGTCAGCGGGTCACCGAAGCGGATGGTGACCGGGGCGATCCGCGGCACGCCCTTGCCGCCGGGCTGCACCTTGTCGGTGCCGACCATCGCGAACGGCACCACGGGAGCCCCGGTCATCAGCGCGAGACGGGCGACGCCGGTACGGCCGCGGTACAGCCGGCCGTCGGGGGAGCGGGTGCCCTCGGGGTAGATGCCGAAGATCTTGCCCTCGTCCAGAATGCGGCGCCCGGTCATCAGCGCCGCGACCCCTCCGTGGCCGCCGTCCCGGTCGACCGGGATCATGCCGCAGGAGGTGAAGAACCACGCCATCAGACGGCCCTTGAGGCCCTTGCTGGTGACGTACTCGTCCTTGCCGATGAAGTAGACCTGGCGGTCCACCACGAGCGACAGGAACATCGAGTCGACGAAGGTGACGTGGTTCCCGGCCAGGATCACCGGCCCCTGCCCCGGGATCGCGTCCAGCCCCTCGACCCGCGGGCGGTACAGGACGCGCATCAGCACTCCGAGAATCGCCTTGAGCACGCTGCGGGACAACAGACCCTCCGGTTCGCATCGGGCACGGCCGTCCGGCCGCACATGAGGACGATACTTCCGCGCACGGGCTCGGCGCACGCCGGGTTCACACGCTTGCCATCCGGTGTTGAGCCGTGTTGGCGATGCGTTTCGGCCGATGACCTCCCCGCGCAACGTGCCAGGGCGACGATGCGCACATGACGGATGACCAGCACAAGAGCGGACCCGGCAGGCGCACCATGCTCTCCGCGGCGGCACTCGGCGCCGGCGGCGCGGTGCTCGGCGCGGCCGGTACGGCACGGGCGGCGACACCGGCACAGGGGACAGCGGCGCAGGCGGCACCGGCGGCCGGCCGCGGCGGCGCGCACCGGCTGCCGTTCCCGGCCGTGATCGGCCACCGGGGATCGGCGGGCTACCGCCCGGAACACACTTTCGGCTCCTACGAGTACGCGCTGGAGATCGGCGCGGACGTCGTCGAACAGGACCTCGTACCGACCAGGGACGGGCACCTGGTGTGCCGCCACGAACCGGAGATCGGCGGCACCACCGACGTCGCGGACCACCCCGAGTTCGCGAACCGCAGGACGACGAAGACCGTCGACGGCGTGGCCACCACCGGCTGGTTCACCACCGACTTCACCCTCGCGGAGCTGAAGACGCTGCGCGCGGTGGAGCGCCTCCCGGCGGTCCGGCAGCGCAACACCATCTACAACGGCCGCTGGGAGGTCCCCACCTTCGACGAGGTGCTGGCCTGGGCCGATCGGGAGGGCCGCAGGCGCGGCCGCCCGGTCTGGCTGCACACCGAGACCAAGCACCCCACCCTCTTCCGCCAGATGGGCCTGCCGCTGGAGGAGCGGCTGACGGCACTGCTCAAGCGGTACGGCAGGCACCGCGCGGACGCCCCGCAGTTCCTGGAGTCCTTCGAGGCGCAGAGCCTGCAGCGGCTCGGCCGGCTGGGCGTGGCCGCCCCGAAGATCTTCCTGCTGTCCGGGCTCACCTCGCAGCCCTGGGACTTCGTGGTCTCCGGCGACAAGCGGACCGTGGCCGACCTGGTCACCCCGGCCGGGCTGAAGTGGACCGCGTCCTTCGCCCAGGGCATCGGCCCGACCACCGACCTGATCATCCCGCACGACGCCTCGGGCAAGCTGCTGGAGCCGACCACCCTGGTCGCCGACGCCCACCGGGAGGGCCTGGTGCTGCACCCGTACACGGCGCGCAACGAGAACCAGTTCCTGCCCGCGGACTACCGGGTGGGCACCGACCCCAACGCGTACGGCGATCCGCTGGCGTCCTTCGCGAGGTGGTTCGCCACCGGTATCGACGGGCTGTTCACCGACAACGCCGACACCGCTGTACTGGCCCGCGAGGACTATTGGAACAGCGCCACACGATGAGGTGACACACCATGTGGTGAACGGGGCCGCGCCGGGCAACCGTCCGGCGCGGCCCCGTCGTGCCAGGCGGTATGCAGATGTCCATGCGCTCACCCGACCAGGAAGACCCGTTCGCGCCGCTGCGGCCGCTGCTGGCGGCGGAGGCCGCCGCGGAGGCGTCGCCCGGCGGCGGAATCGAGGCCGCCGACCTCGAACAGGCCGTCTGGCTGCGGCTGCTGGAGCTGGGCGGCCCGCCGCCCGAGCCGGACCGCTGGCTGCGCCGGGCGGTCAGGGCGGAGGTCCGCGGGCACGCCCGGCGGCTGCGCTGCGAACGGCCGTACGACGACCCGGACCGGGCCGGACCGCCCACGGCCGGCCGCGGCGTCGAGGACCAGGTGCTGGCGGACGAGCAGCGGCGTGCGGTGCGGGCGGCGGTACGCCGGCTGCCGGGCCGGTGCCCCGAGGTCGTGACGGCCCTGATGTCCCGTTCCGACCCCACTTACCGGGAAATCTCCCGCGAGTTGGGAATCTCACAGGGGAGCCTCGGGCCCCTCAGGTCGCGCTGTCTCGGCTGTCTTCGAACGATCCTGAATTCGAGGGTTGGATCCCCGGGGGGACGGGGTAATGCACGGTAAACAGTCAGCGGCAGTGGGCACCCTTGGCACGCTCGGACGTGTCTGAGGCGGGTGGCGCGCAGGCGGTACCCCATCGGAGTGTTTGTGCGATCATCGGCGCCACGGAGGCGGCGCATATCCGCACCAACTCCGCTCAGGCACTCGTCCCGGGCGCACACCCACCCTCAAACTGCCCGGACGGATTCGAAGGGGAGGCCTGCGCGCATGGGCATGAGCGTGACCATCTCTACGGCAGAGCACAGCGATGCCGAGAAGATCCTCAAACTCCAGTACCTCTGCTACCAGAGCGAGGCTGAGCTCTACGGCGACTACAGCATCGAACCGCTCACCCAGACCCTGGACGAGCTGCGGGCCGAACTCGCCGGGGGGTGCGTCCTGGTGGCGCGGCTCGGCGAGGAGGTCGTCGGCTCGGTGCGCGGCGTCGTCGACCCCGACGGCACCGCGCGGATCGGGAAACTCATAGTCCACCCGCGGCTGCAGCGGCACGGTCTCGGCGGCCGGCTGCTCAGCGCCGTCGAGGACCGGCTCGCGGCGGAGGAGGAGGCCAAGCGGTACCGGCTCTTCACCGGCCACCGCAGCCAGGTCAATCTGCGGATGTACCGCAAGCTCGGCTACGAGCAGGTGGGCGCCGCGCAGCCGGTCAGCCGCCGGCTCAGCCTGGTGACCATGGAGAAGGCCGCCGCGACCGCGGGCTACGCCGCGACCGCCTAGAACAGCTAGCTCTCGGTGCCGGTCCGCTGTGGCTGCTGCTGTCCCGCCTCACGGGCGGCCCGCCGCAGCCACAGCAGACCGGCGACCGGAAGTGCCAGCGGCAGGAAGACATAGCCGACCCCGAAGTCCGACCAGACCGTCGCGTCGGGGAAGGCCGAGGAGTCCACCACGGTCAGCGTGCCGACCGTGAGCACACCGATCAGCTCCGCCGAGCAGCACACCAGCGCCACCTTGCGGGCCGCCTCCCCGCCCCGCCACAGCGCGTAGGTGATCACCGCGTAGACCACACCGGCCACACCCGACAGGACGTACGCCAGCGGCGCCTCGTGGTACTTGGTGCTGAGCTGCACGATCGACCGGGACAGCGCGGCCACGGTGAAGACCGCGTAGAGGGACAGCAGCAGCCGCCCGGGCCCGTGGCCGATCCGTACCTCCGGCGCGTCCTCGGCGCCCTTCGGGTCCTGTGTCCGCTCAGCCATTGCCGCCTCCCCAGATCTCGTTCAGCCGCAGCTCCAGCACGGCAAGGATCACCCCGCCCGCCGCCACGATCGCCGAGCCCCACCGGGTGCGTTCGGCGAGGGACATGAAGGCCGCCGCCGGAATCGTGCAGACCGCGCCCACCAGATAGGCGAGGAAGACCACCATGCCCTGGTCGGGCCGCTCGCCGCGGGAGAGCTGGACGACGGAGATCACCAGCTGGACCAGCGTGGCCAGGGTGACCACGGCCATCCCGATGAAGTGCCAGTCGTTGGTCGGTTCGTCACGGCGTGCGGCGAGACCGCACCACGCCGCGAGCAGCAGCGCCGTGACCGAGACCGTGATGAGTACCGCGTCGAGCATGCGGCGACTCTATTACGCGGTGTGACCCCCCGATCTCCCCACCCCCACCGGCCGCCGGCACCGGCCCAGGACAGGGATTGTGTCCGCATAGTGAACTATCCGACCGGAATTCGGAACTCGTCCGCTTGTCTGCTTTACTGGGGCACATGACCACGACGAACAGCCGCTGCCGCGCGACCGAGGCGACCACGCCCGGTGTTCGTTGTATGTGTCGAATGTGTGACTGACCGAGGCTGACGAGCGGCGTCCCCGAGACGGCCGCCCCCCGCGTCACGACACCGCCGGCAGAGCGCCCCGCGCGCCGCCGGCCCCTCAGAAGCCCGCTTGGGCTCCGTCGTGCCGCGTGCCCCGAAGAACCCCGTGTGCGGTGGTGTGCCCGCCGTACGCACGACAGTGACGGAACACCCCTGTGATCACCACCACGGACCTGAGGAAGGTCTACCGCTCGCGCGACCGCGAGGTCACCGCCCTGGACGGGGTGGACCTGCATGTACGCGAAGGCGAGGTCTACGGCGTCGTGGGCCGCAGCGGCGCCGGCAAGAGCACCCTCATCCGCTGCGTCAACCTGCTCGAACGCCCCACCTCCGGCACCGTCGAGGTGGCCGGCCGCGACCTCACGGCGCTGGCGGGCCGCTCCGACCGGGCGCCCGCCGCGCTGCGCGCCGCCCGCGCCGGCATCGGCATGGTCTTCCAGCACTTCAACCTGCTGTCCTCGCGCACCGTGCGGGACAACGTGGAGCTGCCGCTGGAGATCCTCGGCGTCTCCGGCCGCGAGCGCACCCGCAAGGCGGGCGAGCTGCTCGACCTGGTCGGCCTGTCCGACAAGGCCCGGGCGTACCCCGCCCAGCTCTCCGGCGGCCAGAAGCAGCGCGTCGGCATCGCCCGCGCGCTGGCGGGCGACCCCAAGGTGCTGCTCTCCGACGAGGCCACCTCCGCGCTCGACCCGGAGACCACCCGCTCCGTGCTGAGCCTGCTGCGCGACCTCAACCGGCAGCTCGGCCTGACCGTACTGCTGATCACGCACGAGATGGACGTGGTCAAGGCCGTCTGCGACTCGGCGGCACTCATGAAAGGCGGACGTGTCGTGGAATCCGGCACCGTGGCGGAACTGCTGGCCACCCCCGGCTCCGAACTGGCCGAGGAGCTCTTCCCCGTCGGCGGGCAGCCGTCGGGCCCCGACCGTACGGTCGTCGACCTCACCTTCCACGGCGAGAGCGCGACCCGGCCAGTGATCTCCCAGCTGGCGCGGACGTACAACGTGGACATCTCCATCCTCGGCGCCGCCATGGAGACCTACGACGGACGGCAGATCGGCCGGATGCGGATCGAACTGCCGGGCCGCTTCGAGGACAACGTGGTGCCGATCGGCTTCCTGCGCGAGCAGGGCCTCGACGTGGCGGTCGCCGACGTCGCCGCCGAGGGGGCCGCGAAGTGACCTGGTCGCAGATGCACCCGCTGCTCACCCAGGCCCTCGGCGACACCCTGCGGATGGTCGCGTGGTCGACGCTGGTCTCGGTCGCCGTCGGGCTCCCGCTCGGCCTGCTGCTGGTCCTCACCGACCACGGCGGGCTGCTGCGCAACCTGCTGGTCAACCGGGTGCTGGGCGTCGTGGTGAACGTCGGCAGGTCGCTGCCGTTCGTCATCTTGATGATCGCGCTGATGTCCTTCACCCGCATGATCGTCGGCACCACCATCGGCTGGCAGGCCGCAGTCGTACCGCTCGCCGTCGGCGCCGTGCCGTTCTTCGCCCGGCTGGTCGAGACCGCGGTGCGCGAGGTCGACCACGGACTCGTCGAGGCAGTCCAGGCGATGGGCGGCAGCACCTGGACGGTGGTCCGCAAGGTGCTGCTGCCGGAGTCGCTGGCCGCACTGATCGCGAGCGTCACCACCACCGTCATCGCGCTGATCGGCTACTCGGCGATGGCCGGGGTGGTCGGTGGCGGCGGCCTCGGCGACCTGGCGCTGCGCTACGGCTACCAGCGCTTCGAGACCGGCTTCATGTGGGTCATCGTCGCGGTGCTGGTGGTCCTGGTGACCGCCGTCCAACTCCTGGGCGACACCGCCGCCCGCGCGGTCTCCCGCCGCGGCCGCTCCGGCGCCGCACCCCGGCTGCGCCTGCTGCGCCCGGCGGCGGCCGCCTCCTGAGCCCCTGGCTGGGCTCTCCTCACGCTTTCTTCCGAGTGGCCCCGCGGCGTTGCGGGGCGGAACCATCCAGCAGCACACCCAAGAAAGAGGCACTTTTCGTGCGTAACACCATCAAAATCACCGCCGCCGTCCTCGCCGTGGGCACGCTCTCGCTCGGACTGGCCGCCTGCGGCGGCTCCGACTCCGGGACGCGCTCCGACGGCAGCGGCAAGGAGGCGAACGGCCCGCTGGTCGTCGCCGCCAGCCCCACCCCGCACGCCCAGATCCTGGACTACGTGCGCGACCACCTGGCGAAGAAGGCCGGACTCGACCTCCAGGTCAAGGAGTTCTCGGACTACGTGCTGCCCAACACCGCCACCGAGCAGGGCCAGGTCGGCGCCAACTTCTTCCAGCACAAGCCGTATCTCGACGACTTCAACAAGAAGAACGGCACCCACATCGTGCCCGTTGTCGACGTCGAACTGGAGCCGCTCGGCGTCTACTCGCACAAGATCACCTCGCTCGGCGCCCTGCGGGACGGCGACAGCGTCGCCGTACCCAACGACACCACCAACGAGGCCCGCGCGCTGAAGCTGCTCGCCGACAACGGCCTGGTCACCCTGCGGTCGGGCACCGACCAGACCGCGACCCCCGCCGATGTCACCGCCAACCCCCGGCACCTGAAGTTCAAGGAGCTGGAGGCGGCGCAGCTGCCGCGTTCGCTGGACGACGTCGACGCCGCGGTGATCAACGGCAACTACGCCATCGAGGGCCACCTCGACCCCACCAAGGACGCGCTCGCGCTGGAGAAGGCCGCCGGGAACCCGTACGCCAACTTCCTGGCCGTGAAGAAGGGCCAGGAGAACGACCCGCGGGTGCTGAAGCTGGCCAAACTGCTCAACTCGCCCGAGGTGCGCGCCTACATCGAGCACACCTTCAAGGGTGCGGTGATCCCGGCGTTCGGCGCCCCGGCCGCCTGACCGGCCCGCACCACCCGGGCATGTGCACGGCTGAGCGTCCGGCGGGACGCTCAGCCGTGCCGCGTCCAGTACACGTCCGTCATGTACGGCATCTCGATCGCACCGCTGACCCTGGTCGCGTCGTGCGCGCCGAGCACCGCCTCCACCTCGGCCCGCACGCGCGCCTGCGCCGGTGCGTCGAGAACGGCTATGTGGCTCGACGACATCATGCGCTCGACGATGTCCGCCACCGTGGTGGAGTGCGGATTGGGCCAGTGCCGCTCCTCGATCGGGCCCCACCCGGGACGTGCTTCGAAGCCCTTGCGCCAGTGCGCGCTCGGGTCCGGCTCGCCCAGCCCGGTCGCCAGCGGCGGGCTCGGCAGGTCGCGCGGCGCCAGCCGGAAGTAGATGTCCTGGAAGTCGCGCATCCACGGCACCGAGGTGTCGAAGGTGTTCCACACCAGCACCAGCGCGCCGCCCGGCCGCAGCAGCCGCTCCACCTCGGCGAGCGCCGCCGCCTCCTCGAACCAGTGCCAGGACTGCGCCGCCACCACCGCGTCCGCGCAGCCGTCCGGCAGCCCGCTCGCCTCCGCCGTGCCCGCGTTCACCGCCACACCGGGCAGCAGCTCCGCCAGCCGCTCGCGCATCTCCTTGACCGGCTCGACCGCCAGCACCTCGGCCCCGGTCAGCGCCAGGAGCCGGGTGAACTTGCCGGTCCCCGCCCCGAGGTCGACGACGGTGCGCCCCGCCTCCAGGGGCAGGGCGTCAGCCAGCGCGGCGAGCGCGGCGAGCGGATAGGAGGGCCGGGAGGACTCATAGACCCCCGCGGCCCGCTGATAGCCGACTCCTGCTGCGTGGTGCACTGTCACGCGGGCTGACGGTAGCAGGATCGGATGACGAGCACGGATACCCTCCCTGACCGGCATTCGCCCTACTCTGGAAGGGCGTTCGCCGCCGCGCGCCCCCACAGCCGCCGCGGCGACCCTGCCCGGCGTGTGCCGCGCGCGATGCTGCATGCTGTGCAATCCACACATGCCCTGGTTACGGAGCAGCGAATGACGCCCACCTTTCCGGACATCTCGATCAGTACGGAGCGGCTGGTGCTGCGCGCGTACGAGGAGGCAGACATCCCCGCCCTCGCGGAGATGATGAACGACGAGATGGTCACCGCGTGGACGGGCGTACCGCAGCCCTACACCGACGAGGACGCCCGGGAGTTCATCACCAGAACCGCGCCCGCCGAACGCGCCGAGGGCCGCGGGATCGTGCTGGCCGTCACCGAGTTCCTCACCCAGCGGCTGGTCGGCACCGTCCATCTGCAGAACACCAACTGGCGCATCCGCGGCACCGAGGTCGGCTACATGACCGCGGCCTGGGCACGCGGCGAGGGCTACGCCAGCGAGTCGGTGCTCGCCGTCTGCCACTGGCTCTTCGACGACCGCCGTTTCGAGCGGCTGGAGCTGCGCACCGCCGCCGACAACACCGCGTCCCAGCAGGTGGCGCAGAAGATCGGCTGTGTCAGCGAGGGCGTGCTGCGCAACGCCGGGATCGTCCGCACCCAGACCGAGGACGGCCACTGGGCCGAGATCCGCACCGACCTGCTGGTGTGGAGCCTGCTGCCCGAGGACCTCGACGGGCTGTCCGGCCGCTCCAGCGGTGACGAGGACTACGCGCACTTCGCCGACTGGGCCTGACCGCCCCCCGCCACGCCGCCCCCGCCCGGGTTAGGGTTCTTCCCCCGGGAGCGTGCCGCCGTGCCGCGCCCGGATCCCCACGATCCGCACACGCCATGGAGGCAGACGACGATGGCCGACCGGGTCACCGTGATCGGGTGGGACGGCTCGCCTCCGTCCGAGGCCGCCCGTGCCGCGCTCAACGCCGCCACCCTCGTCGCGGGCACCAGACACCATCTCGCCCTGCCGTACGTACCCGAGCACGCCGAGCGCATCGTCCTCGGCAGCATCGACATCGCCGCCCGGCGGATCGCCAAGCACCGCGGCACCGCGGTGGTGCTGGCCGACGGCGACCCCGGATTCTTCGGCAGCGTCCGCGCGCTGCGCGCCCCCGAGCACGGCCTGGAGATCGAGGTGGTCCCCGCCGTCTCCGCCGTGTCGACCGCCTTCGCCCGGGCCGGGATGCCCTGGGACGACGCCCGGGTGGTCGTCGCCACCAGCCGTACGCTGCGCCGCGCGGTGAACGTGTGCCGTGCCTATCCGAAGGTCGCCGTCCTCACCGCGCCCGGCGCCGGCCCCGCGGAACTCGCCCTGCTGCTGACCGGGGTGCACCGCACCTTCGTCATCTGCGAGGCGCTCGGCACCGAGCAGGAAGAGGTGACAGTTCTCACCTCCGACAAGGTCGCCGACCACATCTGGCGCGATCCCAACGTGGTGCTGGTCGTCGGAGGCACTCCTTCCGCCGCCGGCGCGGCCGGGCTGGGGGTCACTCCGGGTGAGCGCGGCGGCGGCTGGATCGCGGGCCGGGATCCCGGATTCCCCGGTCTGGTCCGCGGCTGGGCGCTGCCGTCGTCCGAGTACGGCGGCGGCACCTCCGCGCAGGTACGCGCTTTCCAACTCGCCCGGCTGGGGCCGCGCACCGGCGACCTGGTGTGGGACATCGGCGCGGCCGACGGCTCGCTCGCCGTCGAGGCGGCCCGTTTCGGCGCCGCCGTCATCGCCGTCGACGCCGACGCGGACGCCTGCGACTGGATCACCGTGACCGCACGCAGGACCGGCGTCCAACTCCAGGTGGTGCACGGCACCGCGCCCCAGGCCCTGGAGGACCTCCCGGAGCCCGACGTGATCAGGATCGGCTACGCCGACGCGGAGGTGACGGCCGCCTGCGCCGCCCGCCGCCCCGAGCGGATCGTGGCCGCGGCGATCACCCGCGACGACGCCGAGGCGGTCACCAGGGCGCTGGAGGAAGGCGGTTACGACGTCGAACGCGCCCTGCTGCAGTCCGTCGAACTGGATTCCGAATGGGCGGAACGGGAACGCACGGTGACCTTCGTGCTCTGCGGCACTCGACGCTGACCTGTGCATGATCACAGATAGCCGTGTGACGGGTGTTTTCGCCGGTCGCGGCGGTGTGTTCGAGATCCCTTCGAAGGGCGTCCCGAGGTGCGGACCACGGGGCGAACGGGACGACCGGGCGGGGTAGGCTGGCGGATCGTTGTGCCGTCGTCGTGCGTTGACGGGTCGTCGAGGATTGCGGCGCCCGGCGCCGACGTGCCGCATCCCATGCACGCTCGTTCTTAGCTGTGGGGGTTGGGCCGCGCTCGGCGCAGCGCTGGAAGGAGCGAAACCGATGGGCGAGGGGCACGCATGACGGACACCGGTCAGATCCCCGGCGAGGGGCTACCGGAGAACGCGGTCGGGGAAGCGGTTCTCCCGCCGCACTCCGAGCTTCCCGGAAATGCCGTACCGCAACCGTCCGCTCCCGGCTGGGGAACGGATCCGCTGACCGCGCAGGCCGAACCGGCGTACACCTTCCTCGACCACCCCGCCGCCCCCGGCGCGGGGATCGACGACGAGGACGACGTGCTGCTGATGCCCGGCCCGCAGGCGACCTGGAGCGACCCGCAGCCGGTGCCGCCGCAGGCACCCGTGCCGCCGGCCGCCGACGCGCACGCCGCGGGCGGCCGCGACTCGGGCTCCATCGACTACGCCGCCGTGCTGCCGCCGATGAACGGCGACCTGCCGCCCGGCGCGGTCCCCGGCGTGACGCACCCCGGCGCCCCCGCCGACGCGCAGGCGCCGTCGGCGCAGAGCGGTGAACCGGCGGGGGAGCAGGCCGCGGACCCGTCCGCCGCCGTCCCGCAGCAGCCGTCCTCCGCCGTGTCCCAGCCGTCCGGCGCGCAGTCCGTGGCGCCGCGCCGCCCGCTGCACATGGGCCCGCCGATCACCGACACCCCCAGCGGTGGAGTCTCCGTACGCTCGCTCGCCGACCGCGGTCCCGCGCACGCCCACACGCCCGCCCCGACCCCGGTGGCGACGCCGGTACGGTCCGACGGGCCGCCCACCGCGGGCCCCGAGTACCTCGACGTGCCGCAGGACGACGTCTCCGGCATCCCCGCGCAGCAGACCGGCGACGCGGGCGACCCCGCGGTGGCCGTGCCCGGCAGCGCGTGGCCCGCGGCCCCGTCCGTGTCGCAGCAGTCGCTGATCCCGCACGCCGACAGCGGTGCGATCCCGGCGCAGTCCGCGGGCCCCGCGGACAGCGGGCAGATGCCCGCCGCCGTCGTGGCACCCGCCGTGCCGGTCGACGCGGTGATCCCCGCGCAGCCGGTGGCCGTGGAGCAGATCGCGGTCCCCGCGTCCGCGCCCGTGGCGGTGCAGCCCCCGGCGCCCGCCGCGGATGCCGCTCCGGCGCCCGTCGCTGAAGCCGTTCCCGCTCCCGCCGCGGAGGCCGCGCCCACGCCCGTACCGGCTCCCGAAGCCGTGGCCGCGGTGGCCGAGCCCGAGCCCCAGCCGGAGCCCGCTCCCGAACCCGCGCCCGTGGCCGTCGTCGCCCCGCAGGCCCCGCAGCCCGCGGAGCCGGTGCAGGAGCCGGTGCCCGCTCCCGCCCCCGCGGCCCAACCGGCCCCGGAGACGGCACCGTTGGAGGCGGCCCTGGTCGCCGCGGTCCCGGTCGAGCTCGACGGCCCCGCCGCGGACGAGACGGCCGAAGCCGCCGTAGCCGCCGCACCCGAAGCCGTGGAGCCCGCCGCCGTACCCGAACCGGCGGCCGAGGCGGTCACCGAGGCGGAGCCGCCGCGACTGGGGGCGGCGGAGGCGTACGAACCGTCGGTGCGCGACGCCGTGCACCGGGTCATCCGCGAGCGCCGCGACATCCGCAACGGCTTCCGCTCCGACCCCATCCCGCACGACGTGCTGCTGCGCGTGCTGGAGGCGGCGCACACCGCGCCCAGCGTCGGGCACTCGCAGCCGTGGGACTTCGTGGTCATCCGCTCGGAGAAGACCCGCGAGAAGATGCACGAACTGGCCATGCAGCAGCGGGAGGCGTACGCCAAGTCGCTGCCGAAGGGCCGGGCGCGGCAGTTCCGCGAGCTGAAGATCGAGGCGATCCTCGACACTCCGGTCAACATCGTGGTCACCGCCGACTCCACCCGCGGCGGCCGCCACACCCTCGGCCGGCACACCCAGCCGCAGATGGCGCCGTACTCCTCCGCGCTCGCGGTGGAGAACCTCTGGCTCGCCGCCCGCGCCGAGGGCCTGGGCGTCGGCTGGGTCAGCTTCTTCGACGAGCGCCAGATGGTCGAGGAGCTCGGCCTGCCCGAGCACCTGGAGGTCGTCGCCTACCTGTGCGTCGGGTACGTCGACGAGTTCCCCGAGGAGCCCGAGCTGATGCAGGCGGGCTGGTCGCAGCGGCGGCCGCTGTCCTGGGTCGTGCACGACGAGGAGTACGGCAACCGTGCGCTGCCCGGCGAGGAGCCGCACGACCTGCTGGAGGAGACGCTGCGCGGCATCCGCCCGCTGGACGCCAAGGCGCTCGGCGAGGCGTGGGAGCGGCAGAAGCGGATGACCAAGCCGGCCGGTGCGCTGGGCATGCTGGAGATCATCTCCGCGCAGCTCAGCGGGTTGTCGCGGCAGTGCCCGCCGCCGATCCCGGAGCCCGCGGCCGTCGCGATCTTCGCGGGCGACCACGGGGTGCACGCCCAGGGTGTCACCGCCTGGCCGCAGGAGGTCACCGGCCAGATGGTGGCCAACTTCCTCGGCGGCGGCGCGGTCTGCAACGCGTTCGCCAACCAGGTCGGCGCCGAGGTCTGCGTCATCGACGTGGGTGTCGCCTCCGAACTGCCCAGCACCCCGGGGCTGCTGCCGCGCAAGGTGCGGTTCGGCACCGACGACTTCACCGTCGGCCCCGCGATGACCCGCGAGGACGTGCTGCGGGCCATCGAGGTCGGCATCGAGACGGCCCGCGACCTGGTCGCGGCGGGCAACAAGGCGCTGCTCACCGGTGAGATGGGCATCGCCAACACCACCACGTCCGCCGCGCTGATCGCCGTCTTCACCGGGGTCGACGCGGCCGAGGTCACCGGGCGCGGCACCGGCATCAACGACGAGATGCACGCGCGCAAGGTGGACGTGGTCCGCCGGGCGCTCGAACTGCACCGGCCGGACCCCGCGGACCCGATCGGCGTCATGACGATGATCGGCGGGCTCGAACACGCCGCCATGGTGGGCCTGCTGCTGGGCGCTGCCGCGCTGCGGACCCCGGTCATCCTCGACGGTGTCAGCGCGGGCGCCGCCGCGCTCGTCGCCCGGGCGATCGCGCCCGAGGTGCTGGCGGCTTGCATCGCCGGTCACCGCAGCGCCGAGCCCGGGCACGTCGCCGCCCTCACCACCCTCGGCCTGCGGCCCCTGGTCGACCTTGACCTCCGCCTCGGCGAGGGCACCGGCGCCCTCCTGGCCCTCCCCCTCGTCCAGAGCGCCGCCCGCGTCATGCACGAGGTAGCCACCTTCGACGCCGCCGGCGTCACAGAAAAGGCCTAACCGGCCCGGTCGTCACGGGGAGTGGGGTGCGGTCACCGTGCCCCACTCCCCGCGCACCACTCTCCGCCGCCGCGGCGGGACGCGAGACGCTCCTGTCCGGCGGTGCCGGGCCCACCTCCGCCGTCGCCCGCGGTGGGCTCGGCACCGCCGATTTCCCCGGTGGGGGACCCCGCCGTCGCGGCGGAAAGAAGGTGCGGGGGAGACTGGGTGAGCGGGGAGATTGGGTGCGGGTCGTAGGCCGTAGTGTGGGGCTGACCTCGTAGGACACTTCGCCGCTCCGAGGGCGCAGCGGCACCGTAGAGCCGGACAGATCTGTGAAGGAGCCGTCGCACCATGGAACGTCATGACGCGCCCTACCCCGTCGGACTGCGGCTGGCCGGACGGCGGGTCGTCGTGCTGGGCGGCGGCCAGGTCGCCCAGCGACGGCTGCCCGCGCTGGTCTCCGCGGGAGCGGACATCGTGCTGGTGTCACCCTCCGCGACGCCCTCCGTCGAGGCCATGGTGACGGCGGGCGAGGTGCGCTGGGAGCGGCGGCGCTACCAGGACGGCGACCTCGCCGACGCCTGGTACGCGCTGATCGCCACGACCGACCCCGCGGCGAACGCCGCCGCCTCCGCCGAGGCCGAGGCCCGCCGGGTGTGGTGCGTCCGCAGCGACGACGCCGAGGCGGCCACCGCCTGGACCCCCGCCACCGGCCGCACCGAAGGCGTCACCGTCGCCGTACTGACCGGGCGCGACCCGCGCCGCTCGGCCGCCGTACGGGACGCGATCGTCGAGGGGCTGCGGGACGGCAGCCTGGCGGCCCCGCACCACCGGACCCGCACACCGGGCGTCGCGCTCGTCGGCGGCGGCCCCGGCGACCCGGACCTGATCACCGTACGGGGCCGGCGGCTGCTCGCCGAGGCCGACGTGGTGATCGCCGACCGCCTCGGCCCGCGCGACCTGCTGGACGAACTCCCGCCGCACGTCGAGGTGATCGACGCGGCGAAGATCCCGTACGGCCGGGCGATGGCCCAGGAGGCGATCAACTCCGCGCTGATCGAGCACGCCAAGGCGGGCAAGGCGGTGGTGCGCCTCAAGGGCGGCGACCCGTACGTCTTCGGCCGGGGCATGGAGGAGGCCGAGGCGCTCGCCGCCGAGGGCATCGCGGTCACCGTCGTGCCCGGCATCTCCAGCTCCATCAGCGTGCCGGGCGCCGTCGGCATCCCCGTCACCCACCGCGGCGTCGCCCATGAGTTCACCGTCGTCAGCGGCCATGTCGCGCCCGACGACCCGCGCTCGCTGGTCGAGTGGGCCGCGCTGGCCCGGCTGCGCGGCACCCTGGTGCTGCTGATGGCCGTCGAGCGGATCGCCGAGATCGCCGAGGCGCTGGTGGCGGGAGGCCGCGGGGCAGACACCCCGGTGGCCGTGATCCAGGAGGGCACGACCGCCGCCCAGCGGCGGGTGGACGGCACCCTGGGGACCGTCGCCGCGCGGATCGCGGAGGAGGGCGTCAGGCCGCCCGCCGTGATCGTCATCGGCGACGTGGTGACCGTGGGCGGCGCCCTCACCGGGGGTACCCGGCGGTAACAGGTTGCGGACCCGCCGTTGGCAGCGGCGGGCGGACAGGGCAGTATCAGGCTGTGGCTGAGCTCATCACGATCGACGATCCCGACGACCCGCGCCTTCACGACTACACGTCGCTCACCGACGTCGAGCTGAGGAGGCGCCGCGAACCCGCCGAGGGGCTGTTCATCGCCGAGGGCGAGAAGGTGATCAGACGCGCCCGGCACGCCGGTTACCGCATGCGGTCGATGCTGCTGTCCGCCAAGTGGGTGGACGTCATGCGCGATGTCATCGACGAGCTGCCCGCGCCCGTCTACGCCGTCACCCCGGAACTCGCCGAGCAGGTCACCGGTTACCACGTGCACCGCGGCGCCCTGGCGTCCATCCAGCGCAAGCCGCTGCTCCCGCCGGAGGAGCTGCTGGCCGCCGGCCGCCGCTTCGCCGTCTTCGAGGACATCGTCGACCACGCCAACCTGGGCGCCGCCTTCCGCAACGCGGCCGCCCTCGGCGTGGACGCCGTCTTCCTCACGCCGCGCTGCGCCGACCCGCTCTACCGGCGTGCCGTGAAGGTGTCGATGGGCGCCGTCCTCCAGGTGCCGTGGACCCGGCTGCCGTCCTGGCCGAAGGACATGGAGCTGTTCCGCCGCCACGGCATCGTGACGGCGGCGCTCTGCCTGGCCGACAAGTCGATCACGGTCGACGAACTCGCCGCCCGCCGCTACGACAAGCTGGCCCTGATGCTCGGCACGGAGGGCGACGGCCTGACGATCGACGCCCTCCGCGCGGCGGACGAGTGGGTGCGTATCCCGATGGCGGCCGGCGTCGACTCGCTCAACGTGGCCGCCGCCTCCGCCGTGGCCTTCTACGCGACCCGCCAGTAGCGGCGGCCGGTCCGTCAGTTGGGGTTGTCGGCGCTGGTCAGCGTCTCCCAGGCGACGAACAGGTTGTTGGAGCCCGCCGGGCGGTTCCGCTCGGTCAGCGTCTGCGTGTTGGCCATCGCGACGCCGCGCCGGTTGTGCAGCGCGTTGAAGCCGACCTCCGTCACGGGGCCGAGCCCGCGCTTGATGGTGCCGTTGCACAGCCAGCTCGGCGGTGCGGTGCCCAGCTCGTACTTGGACTGGAAGCCGAGTGCCTGCCGCAGCCGTTCGCCGATGTCGGTGCCGTAGAGGTCCTGCCCCTGGATCCGGCTGGTCTCGGCGATGTGCGAGATCGCGGAGATGCCGTAGCCGCTGTGCGTGAAGTCGCGGCAGGTCTCCTGGGTCAGGCCGGTGACGAAGGTGGACTGGCCCTGCCAGTAACTGACGATCTTCTCCTTGGTGTTGAGGTTCTGGCTCGGCACCGTCTTGGGCAGCGCCCCGTCGGTGGAGAGGTAGACGTACGCGGCCGCGCGGGTGCGGAAGCGGGCCATCGCCTTGTCGTACGAGGTCTTGTCGTCGAGGAAGACCGATATCCCGACGGCGGCCTCCATCATCGACAGCTCCCAGTTGCCGTTGGAGTTGGAGCCGTTGATGATCTCGGGCAGGTAGACGTTGCGCAGCATCGTGCCGAAGCGGCCGGACTGCGGCCAGCCGCCGGTGTAGGTGTACTTGATGATCTCGGCCGCCTTGGGCCAGGACGAGCCCGCCCAGCCGGTCTGCAGCGGCGCGTTGCTGTTGGTGTGCGAGGTGATGGTGCCCGACCAGGCGTCCATCAGCGCGATGGACTTCTGCGCGTAGCGGGCGTCGCGGGTGAGGTACCAGGCGAGGGCGTCGGTGTACGCCGCTATCGCGTCCTCACGCTCGTCGGTGCAGCCGTAGTTGGGATTGGAGACCGGGCCGCACTCGACGGTCGCGCGGGGCTTGGGGGTGCGCGACAGCGAGGCGTACGGGCTCGCCATCATCTGGTCGAACGCGGCCTTCCACGGCTGGGCGCCCGCGTTCACCTTCGTGCGGACGAAGTCCAGTTGGGCGGCGGAGACGGTCACTCCGGGGTGGACGAAGGTGGCGGGCGCGGCGTCCGCCCGGTGAGTGCCGGGCCAGGCGAAGACGCCGACGACCAGGGCCGAGAGTGCGGCCGCTGTGGTGGCGAGGACCGCGGGACGTGTCCTGCGGCGGTGCCGCGCAGGTGTGGGGGTTCCTGCCATGCGGAGAGCCATCCGTTCCTATGTGTGAACGCAGCGTTCATTCCTGAACGCCTTGGGGTGCGGGAACCATAGGTACAGACCAGCTTCGCGTCAAGTCCCGTGCCCCGCCGCCGCCTTCACGCATCCGGCGGGGCCACGGGTCACCGACTACCCTTCCGCGGCCGGGAGTCCGACCAACTGCGCCAGCGCCGCGCGGTGCCGTCCCGGGGTGCCGAGCGCGATCTCGTTGGCCTTCGCCCGCTTCAGGTACAGATGCAGCGGGTGCTCCCACGTCATGCCGATACCGCCGTGCAACTGCACCGCCTCCTCGGCCGCGTGGACGGCGGTCGTGGCGGCGTACGACTGCGCGACGGCCACCGCCACGCGGACGTCGTCGGCCTCGCGGGCCAGCGCGTCGGCGGCGTTCCTGGCTGCGGCGCGGGCCGAGACGACTTCCAGCCAGAGGTCGGCGAGCCGGTGCTTGAGCGACTGGAAGGAGCCCACCACCCGCCCGAACTGGTGCCGCTCGCCGAGGTAGCGGACCGTCTCGTCAAGGCACCACTGGGCGAGGCCGAGCTGCTCCGAGGCGAGCAGTCCCGCCCCGGCCAGCAGCGCGCCGTCCAGTGCGGCGGCCGGGTCGGCGGCGGGCAGCGGGCGGCCGGTGGCGCCGTCGAGCGCGACATCGGCCAGCGGGCGGGTCAGGTCGAGTGACACCGGCCGGGTCAACGCCGCCTCGGCCGCGGCGACCTCGTACAGCGCGGGCCCGTCGGGACCGACGGCCGGGACGACGAGCACGTCCGCGGTGAGCGCGTCGGCGACGCTGGTGACCGTGCCGGTCAGCACGCCGTCCGCGGTGGCGCGCACCCCGGTGGGGAACGGGCCGCCGGGCGCGGCGGACAGCGGTACGGCCAGAGCGGCGGTGGCGCTGCCCGCCGCCAGCCTGCCGAGGAGCGCGGACACCGTGTCAGCTCCGGTGTCGCAGCCCAGCAGTGCGGTCGTGGCGAGCACCGCGCTGCCCAGGAAGGGCACGGGGGCCACCGCGCCGCCGAGCACCTCCAGGACCACGGCGGCCTCCCGGGCGGAGGCACCCTGACCGCCGAGCTTCTCGGGCACCAGCAGTCCGGCGAGGCCGAGTTCGGCGGCCAGCACCCGCCACAGGGCGGGGTCGTACGGGGTGTCGGTCTCGATCGCGGCCAGCACGGCGGTGGGCGGGCAGCGGTCGGCCAGCACCTCGCGGACGGCGGCGCGCAGGTCGTCCTCGACCTCGGAGTAGAGCAGGTCGGGCGTGCCGGGAGCGGGGGCGGCGGCGGTCATCGGGGCAGGTCCTTCCAGGCGGCGTCCTTGTCGGTACGCGGTTCCGAGGGCAGGCCGAGCACGCGCTCCGCGACGATGTTGCGGAGGATCTCGGACGTGCCGCCCTCGATCGAGTTGCCCTTGGCGCGCAGATAGCGGTAGCCCGCGTCGCGCCCGTAGAAGTCCACGCTCAGCGGGCGGACCATCGTCCAGTCGCTGTAGCGCAGGCCCTCCTCGCCGAGGAGTTCGACCTCCAGGCCGCTGATCCGCTGGTTGAGCCCGGCGAAGGCGAGCTTGAGGCCCGAGCCTTCCGGGCCGGGTGCGCCGACGGCCAGTTGCTGGCGGACCCGCTCGGCGCCGAGCCGGGCCACCTCGGCCTCGACCCACAACCCGAGCAGCCGGTCGTGCAGCTCGGGAGTGCGCAGCTCGGGCCGCTCCCGCCAGGTCCGCGCGACCGGCGCGATCATGCCGCCCTCACGCGGTACGGCCACTCCGCCGATGGCCACCCGCTCGTTCATCAGCGTGCTCTGCGCGACCCGCCAGCCGTCGCCGACCTCGCCGAGGCGGTGCGCGTCGGGGATGCGGACCCCGGTGAGGAACACTTCGTTGAACTCGGCCTCGCCGGTGATCTGCCGCAGCGGCCTGACCTCGACGCCCGGGTCGGTCATGTCGCACACGAAGTACGTGATGCCGCGGTGCTTGGGGACGTCCGGGTCGGTACGGGCGATGAGGATCGCCCAGCGGGCGTTGTGGGCGCTGGACGTCCATACCTTCTGGCCGTCCACCACCCAGTCGTCGCCGTCCCGGACGGCGCGGGTGCGCAGGCCCGCCAGGTCGGAGCCGGCGCCCGGCTCGCTGAACAGCTGGCACCACACCTCCTCGCCGGTCCACAGCGGACGCAGGAAGCGGGACTTCTGCTCGTCGGTGCCGTACCGCAGGATCGTGGGGGCGGCCATGCCGAGGCCGATGCCGATCCGGCGCGGGTCGTTGTCCGGCGCCCCCGCCGCGGCCAACTCCGCGTCCACCACGCCCTGCAGCGCCCGCGGGGCGCCCAGCCCCCCGAGCCCCACCGGGAAGTGCACCCACGCCAGCCCGGCGTCGAACCGCGCCCGCAGAAACCCGAGCACGTCCCCCGCCCCGGGATCCCGCTCCCCGAGCAGCGCCCGCACCCTCCCCCTCAGCTCCTCCTCGCCCATCCCACCCGTCATCCGCCGCGCCTCCTACCCGATCGCCCGAACACCATCCATCTAAGCAAGCGCTTAGAAACCTAACCGACCCAAGCCCACTCCGCCACCCCCCCCGCCAGGAGCGGCCGTACGGATGGGTCGCGATGCGCGGTCACACCGAAGCGCCCCAAAGGGGCGCGGGGAACTGCGCGCCCAGCCCATGACCGGGCTGCACGTCACCACCGGCCCCAAGGGGGCAGACGCGTCGTCTTCCCCCCACCGGCCCGGTGGGGTCTTCGCCCGCCGCGCGGGAGAGCGGGAGAGCGGGACGCCGGACGGGCGTCAGTTCCGTGTCGGTGCGGCGGGACCGGACGGGTGGGAGGCCGTGATCGGGGCGGGCGGGCGGGGAGTGCTCAGGGCGTGGGTGAGGCTGTGGCAGCCCTGGAGCGCGGCGATGCAGATGGCGGCCAGGAGCGTGACGATGACGAAGACGAACACCCGCTGCCGCAGCAGGCGGCGCTTGGAGCTGGGCGCGGGCCGACGGCCCGCGGCCGTACGCGTCGGGGTGCGGCCCGCACCGCTGCGCGGGGCCGGGGTACGGGGGTTGGTGGTACGCCCGCCGGACGTGGCGGCCCCCGTACCGGCCGTACGGCCATTCGTCGGGCCGCCCGCGGGCCGCCGCTCGGTGTGCTGCTGCGCGTACTCCTCCGCCCGCCGCCCCGTGGGCCGCTCAGGGCGCGGGCCTGCCGCCTTCGGCAGCCCCTCCCGGCGCGGCGCGGCGATACCCCGCGCCTCACGCGCGGCGATCTCCGCCAGCCGCTCCGCCAGTTGCGCGGTGCTCGGCCGCTCCTCGGGATCCTTGGCGAGACACGCGTAGACCAGCGGCGCGAGCGCGTCCGGCACCCCCGCAAGATCCGGCTCCTCGTGCACCACCCGGTACAGCATGACCTCGGAACTGCCCTGCCCGAAGGGCGAGTCGGCGGTCGCCGCGTACGCCAGCGTCGCGCCGAAGGCGAAGACGTCCGTCGCCGGAGTGACCGCGGCGCCGCGCACCTGCTCGGGCGCGAGGAAGCCCGGCGAGCCCACGGCGGTGCCGACGTGCGTGAGGGTGCTCGCCCCCGTCGCCCACGCGATACCGAAGTCGATGATCCGCGGGCCCTTGGGCGAGAGCAGGATGTTCGACGGCTTCAGATCCCGGTGCACCACACCCGCCTCGTGCACCGCCACCAGCCCCTCGGCCAATGCCGCACCGATCGAGGCGACCTCGGCCGCGGACAGCGTGCCGTTCTCGGCGACCTTGTCGTGCAGCGAGGGCCCCGGCACGTACTGCGTGGCGAACCAGGGGCGTTCGGCCTCCAGATCGGCCGCGACCAGCCGGGCCGTGCAGCCGCCGCGGATCCGCCGGGCGGCCGAGACCTCGCGCGCGAACCGCGAGCGGAACTCCTGGTCCTCCGCCAGCTCGGGCCTGATCACCTTGAGCGCCACCCGCTGGCCGCGCTTGTCGGCGCCCAGGTAGACCACGCCCATGCCGCCCGCGCCCAGCCGCCGGTGCAGCCGGAAGGTGCCCACGACCCGCGGATCCTCACGCCGGAGCCGCATCATCGCCATTGCGACACCCCCACTACCTCCGGTGGGGACGCCCCACTCCGCTGACTGGCCGGTCGGCCGACCACAGCTTACGGACTCAAGTCCCCGTGCGCGCTGAAGGCCCGCAGGCGCGGGCCCGTGAATTGTCAGTGCCGGGTGGGATCCTTGAGGAGTGGGAGCGGGCCCGCCCGACGGGCTGTCAGCACCGCGCCCTCATCGCCAACGGTCCGTCTGCCAAGGGGGAATGACGCCGTGAAGGGTGATCGTGTGGAGATAGTCGTCGACGCGGGGGACACCACCCGCACCTATGAAGTGATCGCCACCCGCGCCGGCCGGAGAGTGGAGACGGCCGTCCGCCGCGGAGTGGTGGAAGTGAGTGAAGTCACCCGGAGCGGCACGGTGGTGCGCACCGCGCGTTTCATGGCCACCCGGGTCCTCGCCCTGGTCGAACAGCCGGTGCCCAGGGAGGAGGAGCAGGAGAGCCGCGCCGGATGACGGCGGCCCTTCAGCCGTGGACCCGGCCTAGGCCCCGAGGTCAGGGACATCCCTGACGCGACCTAGGTCCACGCCTCCACCCAGGGGAGTATCCGTGACACCTCCCGTCATCCTCCGGGAGGCCAGTAAAGCGGTACGAGGGCATGACGACCCAGGTCGACCCCGCGCCTAATGTTGAGGTCAAGCGGCGGGCGAAGCACTCGTCCCCCGAGGTCAGACGTCCGCCGCCCCCAAATACACAAGTGAAGACCTGACCACAGCAGACCTCAGGAGAGGCCATGGCGAACACGGTGATCCGCACCGCGCGTGCCGTGCGCGACGGCAGGGCATGGACGGGCACCCGTCCGACCGGCCCCCGCCATCCGCTGGTCGCGGCAGCGATGGTGCTGCCGCTCGCCGCTCTCCTCGCCTACATCTTCGGTGGGCTCGATGCGGTGGTCACCCAAGCGTCGTCCGTGGCCGGCCTGATGGGGCGTTGACAAGCGCTCCAGGTCCGGAAGAGCGGTCCGGACCGGGGACATACCGGTAGTCACCCCGTGGGGACGGGGGTACGGCGGACGACTGCGTTTGCCCGGGTATCACTCGATACCCGGGCACAGCGCTGTCCGGGCCCGGACAGGCGGCTGCTTGACTGTGCCGATGAGAGCACCGCGGGAGCGACCAGCGGCGGGGGAGCCGCAGGTGGCATCGGACCAGCACCTCACCGCGTCCCTCGCCGCCCTGGCCGCCGCCTCAGCCGCCGCCGCGGTCGACCCGTCGGACGGTGAGCTCCCGCCCGGGGCCGTCGTCCTCGCGGACCGCCCCGACGGCACGGTCGTCCGGGTGGGCGACACCGTCGCCAAGGCCCACGCGGCGGACACCGACACCACCGCCCTCACCACCCGGCTGGCCATCGCCGCCCACCCCCTGCTCCACGGCATCCTCCTCCCACCCCTCCCCGCACCCGGCGGCCCACCAGCCGCGCCGCCCGTGCCCGCCGCCGCTCCGGCGGCCCCGCCGCCCGCGCCCGGGCCCACCCCGTTCCCCGCGCCCCGCGGCGCCCCGGCCGCCACGCGCCCCGTGACCCTGTGGCCGTACGGGAGTCCCGTCGACCGTGACACCCCCGCGGCGGCCCCCTGGGCGGCCGCGGGGGAGCTGCTCGCCCGGTTGCACGCCGTCCCGTGGCCGCGGCTGTCCCCGGCCGTGCCGGGCCCGCTGCCCGCCATGCGCGGCCCGGCGAAGGCGGCCCGGGCGATGTCCCGGCTGCTCGCCGCCCCCGGCGGGGCGGCGGACTCCGGCGCCGCACGGGCGGTCCGCCGGGCCTGGGAGCGGCTGCCCGGCTGGGCGCGCGGCGAGGAACCGTACGAAGGACCGGGCGCGCTCTGCCACGGCGACCTGCATCTGGGGCAGCTCGTCCGGCACCCCGCGCCGGACGGCCGCTGGCTGCTGATCGACATCGACGACCTGGGCGCCGGGGCGCCCGCCTGGGACCTGGCGCGGCCCGCGATGTGGTTCGCCGCGGGGCTGCTGGACCCGGCGGCGTGGAGCACGTTCCTGGCCGCCTACCGGGCGGCGGGCGGCGTGGCCGTACCGCCGTGGGGCGATCCCTGGCCGGCCCTGGACGTCGCCGCCCGCGCCCTGGCCGTACAGACCGCCGCGCTCGCTCTGGCCAAGGCGGCACGCGAGGCGCGGGAGTTGGACGAGGCCGAGTCCCAACTGGTGGCCGCCTGCGGCCGGATCGCGCAACTAGAGTGAGCTCCATCGAACACCGCGAGGAGATGAACCGACCATGGTCTGCCCCAAGTGTCATGGCCACATGCAGACGTACAACCGCAACGGCGTCCAGATCGAGCAGTGCGGCAACTGCCGCGGCATCTTCCTGGACTACGGCGAGCTGGAGGCGCTGACCCGGCTGGAGGGCGGCCAGTGGGTCCAGCCCCCGCCGCCGCAGGCATACCCGGCCCCGCCGGCGTACCCGCAGCCGCCCGCCCCCGCCTGGGGCGCCCCGCAGCACGGCGGCGGCCACCACGGCGGCCACGGGCACGGCCACCACGGTCACCGCGGCTTCGGCCACATGCTCTTCTCGTCGTGAGCCGGGGGCTGTGAAGGACCGCTCGTGTCACGAGTGAGGGCGCTCGTGACACGAGCAAGGGCCGGAAGCGGATGCTTCCGGCCCTCGGTGAACTGCGCGTGGACGATACTGGGATTGAACCAGTGACCCCTTCCGTGTCAGGGAAGTGCTCTCCCGCTGAGCTAATCGTCCTCGGTCGTGCGGGTGACGCGTGCGCGATACTGGGATTGAACCAGTGACCTCTTCCGTGTCAGGGAAGCGCTCTCCCGCTGAGCTAATCGCGCGGGTTTCCTGCCAGGACCCTCACAGGTCCAGTGGACGATACTGGGATTGAACCAGTGACCCCTTCCGTGTCAGGGAAGTGCTCTCCCGCTGAGCTAATCGTCCTTGGAGGTGGAGACGGGATTTGAACCCGTGTAGACGGCTTTGCAGGCCGTTGCCTCGCCTCTCGGCCACTCCACCAACACAGCGGGGGTTCGGGAAGATCCCCCACGTCGAGCGGACGACGAGATTCGAACTCGCGACCCTCACCTTGGCAAGGTGATGCTCTACCAACTGAGCCACGTCCGCAGCCGGTGCCTCTCCCAGGTGATTCCGGGAGGTGCTCCCACCACCGGTGCGCTCACGCGCCTCGGTGACGTGTTGAACTCTAGCGGATTCCCGGGCCAGCTCAAAAACCGGTTTGCGCAGCGTGCCGGGCCAATGGGCCGGGCGGCGACCGGCGGAGCGCCGCCGAACCCCCGCGCCTAGACTCGGCTCCACCTCTCACCGTCGACCAGGGAAGCACCGTGCGCGACCTCGCCCCCATGGCCCGCTTCGGCGACCTCGTCGCCTCCGACCTGCGGGATGTCACCGCGGATCTGGACGCACTCGACTCCTCGGGCTTCTGGGCGGTCGCCGCCGACTTCGACGGCCGTACCGTCTGCGCCCGCTTCGGTGACGTCCGCAAGGCCCCCGTCGGCCGCGGCCCGCTGCCGCCCGCGGAACCCTGGCGCGGCCCCGATCCGGACACCTGGACCTCGTCCATGGACCGGGAGGCGTACGTGGCGGGCGTCCGCGAGATCCGGGACCGGATAGCCACCGGCGAGGTCTACCAGGTCAACCTCTGCCGGGTGCTGACCGCGCCGCTGGACGCCGCCGCCGACATCGACGCGCTCACCGGCGTCCTCGCCCACGGCAACCCCGCCCCGTACGCGGGCACCATCCGGCTGCCCGCGCACGGCGTCGAGATCGCCACCGCCTCGCCCGAGCTGTTCCTGCGCCGGGACGGCTCCACCGTGGAGTCGGGACCGATCAAGGGCACCGCCCGCACCGCGGACGAACTGCTGGCCAAGGACTACGCCGAGAACGTGATGATCGTCGACCTGGTCCGCAACGACCTGGGCCAGGTCTGCGCCACGGGCTCGGTCACGGTGCCCGCGCTGTGCGCGGTGGAGCCGCACCCGGGCCTGGTCCACCTGGTCTCCACCGTCAGCGGCGAACTGCGGCCCGGCGCGAGCTGGCCCGAGCTGTTCGCCGCGGCCTTCCCACCCGGCTCGGTCACCGGCGCCCCGAAGTCCAGCGCACTGCGGATCATCGACGAGCTGGAACGGGCGCCCCGCGGCCCGTACTGCGGCGGCATCGGCTGGGTCGACGCCGACCGGCGTACCGGTGAACTGGCCGTCGGCATCCGCACGTTCTGGATCGACAGGACCGGCGAGGCCCGCGGCACCGGCCCGCGGCTGTGCTTCGGCACCGGCGCCGGGATCACCTGGGGCTCGGATCCGGAGGGTGAGTGGGCGGAGACGGAGCTCAAGGCGGCCAGGCTGCTGGCGGTAGCGTCAGGGGTGCACGAGACAAGCGGAAGGATTCTTCGGTGAAGATCTGGGTGAACGGCGGGCTCCGGGAGGCCGGGGACGCCACGGTGTCGGTGTTCGACCACGGCCTCACGGTCGGCGACGGCGTCTTCGAGACCCTCAAGACCGTGGACGGCACGGCCTTCGCCACCACCCGGCACCTCGACCGGCTGGCCCGCTCCGCGCACGGCCTCGGCCTGCCCGCCCCCGACCTCGACGAGGTGCGCACGGCCTGCGAGGCCGTACTCGCCGCCAACCCGATGCCGCGCGGCCGGCTGCGCATCACCTACACCGGCGGCCTCTCCCCGCTCGGCTCCGACCGCGGCGACGCGGGCGCCACGCTCGTGGTCGCGCTGGGCGAGGCGACCGTACGCCCGGACAGCACCGCGGTGGTCACCGTCCCGTGGACGCGGAACGAGAAGGGCGCGCTGGCCGGGCTGAAGACCACCTCGTACGGCGAGAACGTGGTGGCACTGGCCCGCGCCCACGCCCACGGCGCCTCGGAGGCGCTCTTCGCCAACACCGAGGGCAGGCTCTGCGAGGGCACCGGCTCCAATGTCTTCGTCGTGCTCGGCGGACGGCTGCTCACCCCGCCGCTGGAGGCGGGACCGCTGGCGGGCATCACCCGCGCGCTGGTCATCGAGTGGGCCGGCGCCCAGGAGGCCGACCTGCCGTTCGACGTCCTGGAGGAGGCCGAGGAGATCTTCCTGACCTCCTCGCTGCGTGACGTCCAGGCCGTGCACCGCGTCGACGGCCGTGAGCTGCCGGGCGCCCCGGGGCCGGTCACCGCCAAGGCCATGCGAATCTTCGCCGAGCGGGCAGCCTCCCACGTGAACCCGTAGAGCTCCCGTGTGAACCCGCGAAGTCCGGACCGGCGTCGGCCGGGCGCGGTACAACGTCAGAAGACCGCGAGGGGAGCGTGACCATGACGACGACCCTGAGACCCGTCGGGCCCGAGCGCCGTGAGGACGACGGCTGGCGGGCCCGCGACTACACCGTCTGCGTCAACGGCCGCCCGGTGGGCGCCGTGCGGCTGAGCACGGACCGGCGGTTCGGCCCGCACATCGGCCGGATCGACGGCCTCGCCATCGACGAGGCCGACCGCAGGCGCGGCCGCGGTACCGTCGCCGCGCTGGCGGCCGAGGAGGTGCTGCGGCTGTGGGGCTGCACCCGGGTGGAGACCTCGGTGCCCGCCGAGGCCGAGCACGGACTGCGGCTGGCCACCACTCTCGGCTACGTCGAGCGCAACCGGAACATGGCCAAGGAGCTGCGCGGCCCGCGCCCGGTGCTGCCCGCGGGAAGCGTGCTGCGCCCGCTGACCGAGGACGAGTACGGACCCTGGCTGGAGCGCGAGCGCGAGGGGTTCGTGGTCAGCCTCACCGACCGCGGGGTGCCTCGCGACCAGGCGGAGGCCCGGGAGGCGGCCTCCTTCGACGAGGTGCTGCCGCAGGGCCTCCACACACCCGGCACCGGCCTGTACGCGCTCACCCACGACGGCGCGATCGTCGGCAATCTGTGGCTGCGCCTGCACGACCCGGCCGCGCCGAGCGGCCAGGGCTGGGTCTTCTCCGTCGAGGTGGAGGCCGCCCAGCGGGGCCGCGGGCACGGCCGCACCCTGATGCTGGCCGCCGAGACCGCCTGCCGCGACGCCGGGGCCGACAGCCTCGGCCTCAACGTCTTCGCGGGCAACACCCCGGCGGTGCGCCTGTACGAGGCGCTGGACTACCGGACGACGGCGCGGCACCTGTACAAGACGCTCTGAGGCGGGCGCGGCGGGCAGGCGGGCCGCTGCCGCCCGCCGGGGCGCTCCCGCCGCCGGAGCGCGCCTACCGGCCCAGCAGCCCGTCGGCGATCTCCTCGATCCGCGCGCGCAACCCCTCCTGGCTCTTGCCGCCGTCCAGCCGCTCGCCGCCGATCACATAGGTGGGGGTGCCGGTGACGCCGATCGCCTTGCCCTCGGCCTCGTCGGAGTCGACGACCAGCAGGTGCCGCCCGTCGATCAGCGCGGTGTCGACCTCCTCGGCGTCCAGCCCCAGCTCGCGTGCCACCTCGACCAGCACCGGCTCACCGCGGTCGGCCAGCTCCTCGGCGCGCGCCAGCACGGCTTCCGCGTACGGCCAGCCGCTGCCCTGCGCGTACGCCTCCTCGTACGCCTGCGCCGCGGCCAGCGCGTGCGCGTGCTTGGGCAGCGGGAAGTGGCGCAGCTGGATGTCGAGGGCGTCGCCGTACCGTGCGCGCAGCGCCCGCAGGTCGTCCAGGGCGGTCCGGCAGTCCGTGCACTGCAGTTCGCACCAGACTTCGAGAACCGGGGTGCGAGGGGCCGGGGCAGAGGGGTGATCCATGGGAGCAGTCTCCCACTCGGGGAGGAGACACCCCGGAGATCCCCCTGAACCCTGCCCTCGACCGTGGCCCCGGGACCGCCGGGCGAGGCACGATGGGAGGACGAGACCCCGCGGGGTTCCCGCACCCCGGCACGGTGCCAGGATCCAGCGGGGCCAGCCGACACTGCCGCAGGAGCCGCAGGATGCTGACCATTGCCCTTTGCGCCGTCCTGACCGCGGCGGGGCTGGCCTTCGCCGTGAAGACCGCCTACCGCCGCCGGTATCTGACGGCCGTCCGTATCGCCGCGGTCTCCCTGCTGCCGTTCGGCCTGGCCCTCGCCGGGCTGGTCACCCTCGGCCGCAAGGTCGGCACGGCGACCGCCGACTGGGCCACCGACCTGGTCTTCAAACCGACCGTCTGGCTGGGCTTCGGCGTCATCGCCGTCTCCGCGCTGCTCTACGGCGCCACCCGGCTGATCTCCGCCCGTACCGACCCGGAGCAGCCCCCGGCGGCCGTCCCGGGCGCCTCCACCCCGGCGCTTCCCGCGTCCCGGCCGGCCGCCAAGCGCCGCGGGTCGGCCGACAGCGGGCTGTCCGACTTCGCCGACGTGGAGGAGATCCTCAAGCGCCGCGGCATCTGAGCGCCGGGCGTACCCGGAAACACCCCTGAGAGTCCGCGTGTTGGGCCACGGGTGATCGTCGGCTGCGCGATCATCAGCCTGTGCTGCCCTCCTCCGGGGATCGGCTGGCCGTTCCCGTTCCACTGCCGGATCGTGCCGAAACCGCTCGTCAGTCCCCCCTCCGCGCGCCTGCCGCGCCGTCCACGGGGGAGGCCGCTTCCCTCCCGGCCCCCACCGCCCCCACCGTGCCGACAGGTCCCACCGTCCCCACCGCTCCCATCGTCCCGGCCGGCCGGACCCGCCCCGACGCGGGCCGCGGACCGGGGGAGGGGACGCAGGCGTTACCCGAAGCGCGCGGCTGCCTGTTCGCGCTGTCTCAGCCGCCGCTGATGCTCTTCCTGTGCGTGATCGGCGCCCTGCTCGGAGCGGGGGCGATCTACGACCTGCTGCAGTGAGCGGCGCGCCAGGCGTTCGCGGCCGTTCCGGGGCAGACCGCGGGCGGCCGCGTCAGGCGTTCGCGGCCGTTCCGGGGCAGACCGCGGGCGGCCGCGTCAGGCGCTGGCCTCGCGCTGCCGGGCGCGGTACGCGGCCACGTGCAGGCGGTTGCCGCAGGTGCGGCTGTCGCAGTAGCGCCGGGAGCGGTTGCGGGACAGGTCGACGAAGGCGCGGCGGCAGTCGGGCGCGTCACAGCGCCGCAGCCGCTCCCGCTCGCCCGCGACGATCAGGAAGGCCAGTGCCATGCCGCCGTCCGCGGCGAGGTGGTCGGCCAGCGAGGCGCCGGGCGAGAAGTAGTGCACATGCCAGTCGTAGCCGTCGTGGTCGGTGAGCCGAGGGGTGGTGCCCGCCTCGGCGACCATCGCGTTGAGCAGGGTGGCGGCCGCGGTGTCGTCGTCCGAGCCGAAGACGGCGGTGAAGCGGGCGCGCACCGCGAGCACCGCGGCCAGATCGCCGCGGTCGAGCCTGCCCACTTCGCTCACCTGGTGGCGCTCCACGAAACCGCGCAGGTCCGCGAGGTCGGCCAGCGACTCCCTGCCCTCGATCTGCGGTGCGGTGTTGACCAGGTCGACGACACTGTCGAGCGCGCACCTGGTGTCATGGTTGATGAGCACGGAATCGCTCCCTGCCGGAGTGATCGGTCGGCTGCGTTCCGGTGACTGTAGCGCGCGAGAGCCGCCGCCGTGGGGGCTGGCTCCACGGTGGCGGCTCTTGGTGTCGCGGTCCGTAGCGGCCGGGCCGATGGTCCGGCGCCGCTGGTCAGGTCCGGGCGTCCCCCCGAGTAGGACAGCCGCGGACGGCGGGGTGTGGGGGCTGGGTCTCAGCTCTCCGCGAGGATGTGGGAGAGCTCTGTGTCGAGATCGAAGTGGCGATGCTCCGTGCCCGGCGGCACCGCGGCGTCCGTCCGCTTCAGGAAGGACTCCAGGGCCCGCGCCGGGGCTTCGAGCAGCGCCTCGCCCTCCGGGGAGCTGAGGGCGATGCAGACGACGCCCTGACCGTGGCTGCGGGACGGCCAGACCCGGACGTCTCCGGTGCCGGTAGGGCGGTGCAGCCCCTCGGCGAGCAGATCGCGGGCGAACACCCATTCGACCGTCTCTTCGGCTCCGGTGTGGAAGGTGGCGTGCACGGCATACGGATCGGCCGTGTCGTACCGCAAGCCCGCGGGTACAGGCAGTGAGGATTCGCTCGACACAACGAGGCGCAGGTGCAGCTCGCAGCTGACCGTGGTGTTCATAAGCGCCAGGGCCTTTCGCTCAGTGTGCGCTCGGGGATTCGCACGTCGGCGAAATCGACATGCCACCTGCGAGGACGTTGTAAACCCCTCTGAGGGGTTTGTGAGGCTTCTGGTACCTCGTCCGGCCCAGTCCCGAGACCGGCGGAACGACCATTTCGGTGAGCGTTCCGGGTCCGGTAGATTTGCCCGCATGGCTGCGGAGAGTGACGAGTTCGGGGAAGCCGTGGCCAATGGTCCGCGGCTCGGTTCGCGGGCGCCCGCCTTCATCCGGCGCTCGCCCGTGCTGCACCCCGTCTGGCAGGCGGGCGTCTTCGTCGTCGGCCTCGCCGTGGTCGCCGGGGGCGTGCTGCTGCTGCCCCTGCCGGGACCCGGCTGGGTGGTGATCTTCGGCGGCATGGCGATCTGGGCGACCGAGTTCGTCTGGGCGCAGAAGGTGCTGCACTGGGCGAGGAGCAAGGCCGCCGCCGCGGCGAAGGCCGCGCTCGACCCCCGGGTGCGGCGGCGCAACCTGCTGCTGACGGCCGCGGGCCTGACCGTCGTGGCGGGGCTCGCCGGCTGGTACGTGTACGCCTTCGGCCTGGCGGCGCCGTGGGCCGCGCAGTGACGGCCGAGGTGGTTCGGAGCCCCCGCTGAGGTGCGGTAATGTTGTCCACGCGTCCGGGCGATTAGCTCAGCGGGAGAGCACTTCGTTCACACCGAAGGGGTCACTGGTTCGATCCCAGTATCGCCCACCGGATCAAGGATCCCGGAGACCGTTTCCCACGGTCTCCGGGATCCTTCGCGTTCGCCCCCGTAACGCCGGCCCGATCGCTCACACTGGCCGTATGGAGTGGAGTCATTACCGATTCCGTACGAAGTGGGACCTCGACGCCGCCCCCGACGCCGTCTACCGCGTCCTGGAGCGGCCCGACCATTACCCCGACTGGTGGCCGCAGGTGCGGGAGGTCCGCCAGACCGGCGACACCACCGGCGTGCTGCGCTTCCGTTCCTTCCTGCCCTACGACCTGGTGGTCAACGCCCGCTCCACGCGGCACGACCCCGAACTGCGCATCCTGGAAGTCGCCATGACCGGCGACCTGGAGGGCTGGGTGCGCTGGACCATCTCACCGGGCAGCCCCGGCACCCGGCTCCTCTTCGAGCAGGAGGTGGTGGTGCGCAAGCCGTTGATGCGGCGCTTCGCCGTCCCCTGCCGGCCGATCTTCGTCGCCAACCACGCCCTGATGATGCGCGGCGGCCGCCAGGGCCTGCTCACCCGCCTCGCCGCCGACGCCCGGCATGTGGTTTGAACGCGAGCGCCCTTCGCCTGTATGGTTCGTGACGTCCCGGGCGATTAGCTCAGCGGGAGAGCACTTCGTTCACACCGAAGGGGTCACTGGTTCGATCCCAGTATCGCCCACGTCATGACAAGGCCGGAGAGTCCAACTGGACTCTCCGGCCTTGTGCGTTCCTCGGGACTCAGGCGGCGGGCGGGATCGCGCGGCCGGGCTGGGGTTCCGGGCGCAGGGGCCAGGCGGGGTCGCAGTGTTCGGCGGAGCCGTTGAGGGCGAACCACGCCTGGAGGCCGCGGGCCTGGCCGGCGTGCCAGACCGCCTGGCGGGCGTGGAGTTCGGCGGCGCTGAGCGGTTCGAGCCGGTCGGCGAACCGGCGGCCGACGGCGCGCACCAGGTCGAGCGAGGCGGCGGCGTCGGCGGCCGCGTCATGGGCGCCGTCCAGGGTGACGCCGTAGTACGCGCAGAGGTCGGTGAGGGTCCTGCGGCCCTTGCGGTAGCGGTCGAGATGCTTGTCCAGCACGCGGGGATCGATCACGCACCAGGCGGGACCGGCGAAGTACGCGCTCAGGGCCACCGCACGGTGCCGCTTCAACTCCCGGTCGAGCAGGGTGAGATCGAACGGCGCGTTCATCACCACCAGCGGGACGCCCGCGGCCGAGCAGGCCGCCAGCGCCCTGGCCAGCTCCTCCACCACCAGCCCCGGGGGCTGCCCGTGCCGGCACAGGAAGTCGTCCGACAGGCCGTGTATGGCCTGCGCCGACTCCGGCACCGGTACCCCGGGATTCACCAACCAGCGGGAGACGTCCGGGGTTTGGCCGGGCCGCAGCTGGATGACCAGTGCGGCCGAGACGATGCGGTCGTGCTCCACGTCCACCCCCGTCGTCTCGGTGTCGAACGCGGCGAGCGGTCCCTCGTACCAGCGTGGCATGGCGCCTCCTCCCGCACTCTGTGTACCCATGACGCAATGTCATCTAACCGTGACAGTTTGCGAGTTGTCGCTGGTGGAGATGACATCAGTGACAGTGAAACGTACGACGTACATACAGGCGTACGGACGCAGGCACGGCGAGAAAGGCACGGAGAGCGATGGCGCTCGCGCAGCCCGACCCGGGCAGTCTGCTGCCGGAGCGGACGGCACCGCTGCGCGGCGGACTCGCCACCACCAGCAGTATGGAAACGCTCCAAGTGGGCTATCTGCACGCGGTCGCGGCCGCGGCCGGGTGCTCGCTCGCCCAGCCCTTCCCCGACAACGGCATCGACTGGCACGTGAGCCACAGCTCGCGGGCGCACGCGGTCGACGACGAGGTCACCATCAAGGTGCAGCTCAAGTGCACCTACCAGATCGCCCCGCACCCCCCGGGGCCCACCTTCGGCTTCACCCTGGAGAACGCGCACCTGGCCAAGCTCGCCAGAACCCCCGCGTCGGTGCACAAGATCCTGGTCGTGATGCTCGTCCCGCGCACCCAGGAGGAGTGGCTGCGGGCCAGCCACGACCGGCTCGAACTACGGCACTGCTGCTACTGGACCAATCTGGCGGGCCACGCCGTGACGGGGAGGTACAAGACCACCGTGCGGATACCCACCGCGCGGATCTTCGACGACCGCGCGCTCTGCGAGATCATGGCGCGGGTCGGGGCGGGAGGACGACCCTGATGCACCCCACCGGTGACGAACCCGCGCCACCACCGGACGCCGAACGCGTCGACCCCGCGGTGCTCACCGCGCTGCTGCGCCGCCACGGCTGGCAGCGCCGCGGCGGCACGGCGGGCCGCTACAGCCGCTGGACCCCGCCCGCGGCCGACGGCCGGCAGGGCGAGCAGGGCACCAGCCTGCTCGTCCCCGACGCGCGCCCGCACGGCGCCCGCAGCGCGTACGCCGACTACGGCGACCTGCTCACCGAGGCGCTCACAGCGCTCGCCCGCTCCCCGGCGCCGTCCGCCGCCGAGGTGCTGCGCGCGCTCACCATCCCCGGCGACGAGATCCGCTGGCGGCGCGATGTGCCGCGGATCGGCGACGCGGTGCCCTGGACCACCGCGGAGCACCTGCGGGCCGCCGCCCGCGCGATGCTGCTCGCCGCCGCCCGGGCCGCCCGCCGCCCCGCCGGGTACTTCGGCGAGCGCCACGGGCAGTACGCCGCCGCCTTCCTCGGCCAGGTGCTCGTCGGCCCCTCGCCCGGCGGCCATCTGCTCACCGCCTACACCCCCGTCCCCGACGGCCGCCAGGTCGCCACCACCCTGCTGCGCGCCCTGCAGGCGACCCGGGACGCCGTCGACTACCAGCGCGCCACCGCCGGTATGCAGGCGTTCGACGACGCCGTCTGCCTCGGGGTGAGCCATGAGCTGGCCCAGTCGCTGGTCAGGCTGGTGCGCGGCACCGAAGGGGTGGCCATCGCGCTGGCCTGGTCACCGGCGGCGGGCCCGCCCGCCGGATTCGCGGCCCGCCCGGAACCCGTCGAGTTCTCGCCCGGCGACCTCCCCGCCCTGGAGGCCGCCGGTGCCCGTTATCTGCACCGGGAACCGTCCGTCGCGGTCCGGCTGACCGGCACCGTCGCCCGGCTGCGCCGCCCCGCGCCGACCGGCGGCGGCACCGTGCGGCTGCGGGTGCTCTCCGGCGCCGACGTCCGCCAGGTGCGGGTCAGACTGGACGAGGAGGCGTACCGGATCGCGGTGCACGCGCATCTCGCCGGGCTGGCCGTCCAGGTCAGCGGCCGTCTGGAGAGCCGCGGCGGCTTCCGGCGGCTGGCCGCGCCCAGCGGCGTCGGCCCGGTGGAGCTGGACGAAGCGGAGCGCGACCGGTTGCTGAAGGCGCCGCACGGCGGCGCCGGAGGCTTCGCGGACACTTAACGTTTCGCGGGCAGTCCTTCCGGCTCGGTACGATTCACCGGTGCGGCCACCACCGCCGCCCGTGCGTCACCACAGCCAGTAGGACCTCAGTCAGGAGCAGACCGGTGTCAGACGTCCGTGTGATCATCAAACGCGATTCCGCCGAACCGGAAGAGCGGGTGGTCACGACGGGGACGACCGCGGCCGAACTCTTCCCCGGCGAGCGCTCGGTGATCGCCGCCCGGGTCGGCGGCGAGCTGCGGGACCTCGCCCACGCCGTCGCCGACGGCGACGAGGTCGAGCCGGTGGACATCGGCAGCGAGGACGGCCTGGCCATCCTGCGGCACTCCACCGCCCATGTGATGGCGCAGGCCGTGCAGGAGCTGCACCCCGAGGCCAAGCTCGGCATCGGCCCGCCGGTCAAGGACGGCTTCTACTACGACTTCGACGTCGCCACTCCCTTCACCCCCGATGACCTCAAGGCCATCGAGAAGAAGATGCAGGAGATCCAGAAGCGCGGACAGCGCTTCTCGCGCCGTGTGGTCACCGACGAGGCCGCCCGCGAGGAGCTGGCCGCCGAGCCGTACAAGCTGGAGCTGATCGGCCTCAAGGGCTCCTCGGCCACCTCCGACGACGGCGCGGACGTGGAGGTGGGCGGCGGCGAGCTGACCATCTACGACAACCTCGACGCGAAGACCGGCGAGCTGTGCTGGAAGGACCTGTGCCGCGGCCCGCACCTGCCCACCACCCGCAACATCCCGGCCTTCAAGCTGATGCGCAACGCCGCGGCGTACTGGCGCGGCAGCGAGAAGAACCCGATGCTGCAGCGGATCTACGGCACCGCGTGGCCCACCAAGGAAGAGCTCAAGGCGCACCTGGACTTCCTGGAGGAGGCCGCCAAGCGCGACCACCGCAAGCTCGGCACCGAGCTGGACCTCTTCTCGATCCCCGAGCAGATCGGTTCGGGGCTGGCCGTCTTCCACCCCCGCGGCGGCATCATCCGCCGCGTCATGGAGGACTACTCGCGGCGGCGCCACGAGGAGGAGGGGTACGAGTTCGTCTACACCCCGCACGCCACCAAGGGCACCCTCTTCGAGATCTCCGGGCACCTGGACTGGTACGCCGACGGCATGTACCCGCCCATGCAGCTCGACGAGGGCACGGACTACTACCTCAAGCCCATGAACTGCCCGATGCACAACCTGGTCTTCGACGCGCGCGGCCGCTCGTACCGTGAACTGCCGCTGCGCCTGTTCGAGTTCGGGACCGTGTACCGGTACGAGAAGTCGGGTGTCGTGCACGGCCTCACCCGTGCCCGCGGCTTCACCCAGGACGACGCGCACATCTACTGCACCAAGGAGCAGATGGCGGAGGAGCTGGACTCCACCCTCACCTTCGTGCTCGACCTGCTGCGCGACTACGGCCTGACCGACTTCTACCTGGAGCTGTCCACCAAGGACCCGGAGAAGTTCGTCGGCTCGGACGAGACCTGGGAGGAGGCCACCGAGACGCTGCGAAAGGTGGCCGAGAAGCAGGGGCTGCCGCTGGTCCCGGACCCGGGCGGCGCCGCCTTCTACGGCCCGAAGATCTCGGTGCAGACCAAGGACGCGATCGGCCGCACCTGGCAGATGTCGACCGTGCAGCTCGACTTCAACCTGCCCGAGCGCTTCGACCTGCAGTACACCGCGCCCGACGGCTCCCGGCAGCGCCCGGTGATGATCCACCGCGCGCTCTTCGGCTCGATCGAGCGGTTCTTCGCGGTGCTGCTGGAGCACTACGCGGGCGCCTTCCCGGCCTGGCTGGCGCCGGTGCAGGCGGTCGGCATCCCGATCGGTGACGCGCACGTCCCGTACCTGCGGGAGTTCGCCGCCGAGGCGAAGCGGCTGGGGCTGCGCGTCGAGGTGGACGCCTCCTCGGACCGGATGCAGAAGAAGATCAGGACTCACCAGAAGCTGAAGGTGCCGTTCATGATCATCGTCGGCGACGACGACATGACCGGCGGCACGGTCTCCTTCCGCTACCGCGACGGCTCGCAGGAGAACGGCATCCCGCGCGACCAGGCGCTGGCCAAGCTGGTCGACGTCGTCGAGCGGCGCGTCCAGGTCTGAACGGCCCGACCGGGCCCGCTCTCGTCGAGGGCGGGCCCGGCGGCGCGCCCGCCGAGGGGCAAGTCCTATGCTGAGCGGCATGACGAGTGAGCCGGAGCAGCAGAACGGAGCGGGGGCGCCGGACGCGTTCCAACGCCTGTGGACCCCGCACCGGATGGCGTACATCCAGGGCGAGAACAAGCCCACCGGCCCCGGTGCCGGTGACGGGTGCCCCTTCTGCGCGGTGCCGGCCGAGTCCGACGAGGACGGCCTGATCATCACCCGGGCCGAGCACGTCTACGCGGTGCTCAACCTGTACCCGTACAACAGCGGCCACCTCATGGTGGTGCCGTACCGCCATGTCGCGGACTACACCGAGCTGGACGCGGCGGAGACCGCGGAGCTGGCGGAGCTGACCAAGCAGGCGATGACCGCGCTGCGGACCGCGTCGGGCGCGCAGGGCTTCAACATCGGCATGAACCAGGGCGGGGTCGCCGGCGCCGGCATCGCCGCGCACCTGCACCAGCACGTGGTGCCGCGCTGGGGCGGCGACGTCAACTTCATGCCCGTCGTCGGCCACACCAAGGTGCTGCCGCAGCTGCTGGCCGACACCCGCAAGATGCTCGCGGACATCTGGCCCTCCTGACCCCGGGCCGTACGGGGTCAGGTGTCGGGGTCAGGTATCCAGGTCAGGCGTCGCGGTCAGGCGTCGTACGCGTCGGCCTTGCGCGGCTCCACACCCTGCACCAGCCCGCTGAGCACCATCGAGCGGCTGGCGAAGTGCGAGGTGTCCACGCCGTTCTCCTGCATGACCTGGATCGCGGCGGCGTGCACGGCGCGCAGTACGGGCGTGGCGGCGCGCAGCGCGTCGTCGGCCATGAAGCGGTGCTTCCACGGCTTGTCCGCCCAGGTGTGGCGCAGCCCGAACGGCTCGGGCAGCGCCAGGGTGCCGCCCAGGAAGTCCAGCACCCCGGGGAACCAGGTCAGCGGCGCCCGCGCGGACAGCCGCACCACTTCGTTGGACTCGATCAGCGGCAGCTGCACCTTCCTGGTCTCCCAGAACTTGACCGGCTTGCTGACTTCCTTCTCCTTGGGCGCGGGCGCGGTGGTGAACAGCGAGTGGATCGGGCCGAGCGCGTGCCCGGTGACCTCGACCCGCAGGGTGTGCGCCAGCACGGTCACCGTCACCATGAGGGTGATGATCAGGTTGCCGTCCCAGAGGGTGAACTGGATGCCCAGGTAGTGCCGGTTGCCCTTGCCGAACTGCTGGGTGTTGCAGATCCGCTGGATCTCGAAGTCCTTGACCGTGTAGCCCTCGATCTCCGCGCCGGTCGGGCGGGCGATCTTGCCCGCGCCCTCGCCGACGGGCACCACGACCCAGTGCCGTATCGACGCCTTGGGGAAGCCGCCGGTGTGCAGCGGCCCGCGCTCCAGCATCCGCAGCTTGTCGTGGATCGCCCGGATGACGTCCCAGCTGCGGAACGGGTGGATCTCGGCCAGGCCCTCGCGCGGCAGCAGCTCCTCGGCCATCTGCCAGTTGCCCCAGCGGCTGCCCATGCCGAGTATCCCCTTGGGACCGGCGTAGAAGACCACGTTGCTGTTCTGCTCGGCCGACAGCTTCGCCAGGCTCTGCCGCAGCAGCTCGGCGCGGGTCTGGTTGGGGTTGCGGGGGACCGCCTCGGGGATCTTCGCCCCGACCGCGGTGCCCGCCACCAGGCCCGCCCAGCGGTCGCGCAGATCCCGCGCGGTGCGCTCGCAGATCCGCTTCGCCCAGAACCAGCCGATGATCGGCGCGATCATCAGCACCCGGAAGTACTCCCGCCAGAAACCGTGGAACGGCGGCTTGACCGCCAGCAGCACGGTGAAGGCCACCGCGACGGCCAGCACGACCGTGCCGAGGCCGCCCGCCCTGTTGCCGCGCGACTTCAGCGACGCCAGCGACGTACGGAGCTGGAAGGCACCGAGCCAGAGCAGCACACCGGGCAGGAAGAGCAGCCCGGTGATGCCCATCACGACGGTCAGCCGGGTGTCGCGCTCCTGCCGTATCCGGTTGGCGGCCAGGCAGTGCTCCACCACCGACTGCGGCTCCACGCCGAAGGACTGCACCAGTTCGTTGCGGGCCGCGCCGAGCATCCGGACCTGCACCGCGCGGGCGAACGCCTCGCCGAGGTTGGGCGCGAACAGCGACAGCCGAGGCGGCTTCACCGACGCCGCCTCGTTCGCCTCGACCAGGGCGGTGACCGGCGAGTCGCGGTACGCCGCCGAGGCCAGCGCCTGGGTCGCGGCCGTGCCGCCGTCCACGCCGATCAGCGGGACCTGCGCCCCGGGACTGAAGTCGAACCCCATACCGTCCGTCACCACAGCCCCCAGTCCGAACAGTTCGTCCGTCGTGCCCGGTGCCGCCGGACCGACCCGGAGCACCGGCTCCGACCGGCCCATTCCCCACACCACAGGACGTCACACGTTCGGAGCAGTCACCAGATTAGCGGCGCGGCGGCCCGCGGCGTGGCCGCGAGCCGCCGATTGGCCTTGCCCGTCCGGTTACTTGGCGCTTTCCTCCTCCTGCTGCCGCAGTTTCGCGGCCAGTTGCGCCGGCATCGGTTCGTGCCGGGCGTAGTGGCGGCTGAACCGCCCGGTGCCGTGCGACAGCGAGCGCAGGTCGATGGCGTAGCGGCCGATCTCGATCTCCGGCACCTCGGCGCGCACCACGGAACGCCCCAGGCCGGCGGGCTCGGTGCCGAGCACCCGGCCGCGGCGCCCCGACAGATCGCTCATCACCGGGCCGACGAACGCGTCGGGCACCATCACCCCGACCTCGGCCACCGGTTCCAGCAGATGGATACGGGAGCCCGCCGCCGCCTCCCGCAGCGCGAGCGCCCCCGCGGTCTGGAAGGCCGCGTCGGAGGAGTCCACCGAGTGCGCCTTGCCGTCGGTGAGGGTGACCCGGATGTCGACGACGGCGAAGCCGAGCGCCACCCCGCGGGCGGCCTGGGTGCGTACGCCCTTCTCCACCGACGGGATGAACTGCCGTGGCACCGCCCCGCCGATCACCTTGTCGACGAACTCGATACCGGAGCCGACCGGCAGCGGCTCCACCTCGATGTCGCAGATCGCGAACTGCCCGTGCCCGCCGGACTGCTTGACGTGCCGCCCGCGGGCGGTGGCCGCCTCGCCGAACGTCTCACGCAGCGCGACCTTGTACGGGACGGTGTCGACCTGAACGCCGTAGCGGCTGCGCAGCCGCTCCAGGGCCACCTCGGCGTGCGCCTCGCCCAGGCACCACAGCACGACCTGCCGGGTGTCCGGGTTGTGCTCCAGGCGCATCGTGGGGTCCTCGGCGACCAGCCGCGCCAGGCCCTGCGAGAGCTTGTCCTCGTCCGCCTTGCTGTGCGCCTCGATGGCGATCGGCAGCAGCGGGTCGGGCATCACCCAGGGCTCCATCAGCAGCGGCTCGTCCTTGGCGGAGAGCGTGTCGCCGGTCTCGGCCCTGGTGAGCTTGGCGACGCACACCAGATCGCCCGCGGCGGCCGACGGGACCGGCCGCTGCAGCTTGCCGAACGGCGACGACAGCGCGCCCACCCGCTCGTCCACGTCGTGGTCCTCGTGACCGCGGTCCTCCATGCCGTGCCCCGAGACATGCACCGTCTCGTCGGGCCGCAGCGTGCCGGAGAACACCCGTACCAGGCTGATCCTGCCGACGTACGGGTCGGAGGAGGTCTTCACCACCTCCGCCGCAAGCGGCCCGTCCGGGTCGCACGCCAGCGCGGGCCGCGTGCCGCCCTCGGGGGTGGTGACCGGTGGCACCTCGCGCTCCAGCGGGGTCGGGAAGCCGCCGGTGACCAGCTCCAGCAGCTCCACCGTGCCCAGGCCCTGCCGGGCGCCCTCGGCGGCGGGCGCGGCCGCCAGCACCGGGTGGAAGGAGCCCCTGGCCACCGCCCGCTCCAGATCCTCGATCAGCGTCTTGACGTCGAGCTCCTCGCCCCCGAGGTAGCGGTCCATCAAGGTCTCGTCCTCGCTCTCGGCGATGATCCCCTCGATCAGCCGGTTGCGGGCGTCCTCGACCAGCGGCCGCAGATCGCCGTCCGGGGCGCCGTCGACCCGCTCGCCCGACCCGTAGTCGTACACGCGCTGCGACAGCAGCCCCGCCAGGCCCGTCACCGGCGCGTGGCCGTCGGGACCGGTGGGGCCGTGCACCGGCAGATAGAGCGGCAGCACGCTGTCGGGGGAGTCCCCGCCCAGCTCCGCCGCGCACTGCGCCGCCATCTCCTCGAAGCCGGCCCGCGCCGACTCCAGATGCGTCACCACCACCGCCCGGGGCATGCCGACCGCCGCGCACTCCTCCCAGACCATGCGGGTCGCGCCACCGATGCCCTCGCCGTCCTGGGCGGCCGAGACGACGAAAAGGGCCGCGTCCGCCGCGCGCAGACCGGCCCTCAGCTCACCGACGAAGTCGGCGTATCCCGGAGTGTCCAGAAGATTGACCTTGATCCCTCCCCACTCCACCGGGACGAGGGACAGCTGTACGGATCGCTGTTGTCGTTGTTCGATCTCGTCGTGGTCGGAGACCGAGCCGCCGTCCTCCACCCGGCCCGCCCGGTTCACCGCTCCGGTGGCCAGCGCGAGCGCCTCCACCAATGTCGTCTTGCCTGCTCCGCAGTGGCCGACCAGCACCACATTGCGCACCTTCTCGGGGCGGCCGGCCGTCGGTGCCCTTCCGGCGGCTCCTGGCTGTGCGTCTTTTCTGTCCGCTGCACCACCCACGTGTTCTCGCCTCCCGGTCCGTAACTTCATGGGGGACCGCGTCCACTGAGGGGACGCGTCTGAGGGGCGCCACGGGAGACCGCACAGGCGGCCTCGACGACGCCCGCGGTCTCTCGACCTTCCCACGACGGTCACGCTGCGTCCATACGTCGTACGTCCGCGGGCCCCGCGCGGGCCCCGCGCGGGCCCCCCGCGGGGCGGCCCGGGCGGTGCCTGCGGCGTCGGGTACGCGGCGGCTGGCTACGATGGGCCATCCGGCTGCCGTACCGGCCGCCGTACCTCCATCCTCCGACCTGTCGGGAAGGCCATGCTGAACAAGTACGCGCGTGCGTTCTTCACGCGTGTTCTCACGCCGTTCGCCTCGTTCCTCCTGCGCAGAGGGGTCAGCCCGGACGCGGTGACGCTGCTCGGAACCGCGGGTGTCATGGCGGGCGCGCTGGTGTTCTACCCCAGGGGCGAGTTCTTCTGGGGCACCGTCGTCATCACCCTGTTCGTCTTCTCGGACCTGGTGGACGGCAACATGGCCCGCCAGGCCGGGGTCTCCAGCCGCTGGGGCGCCTTCCTCGACTCCACCCTCGACCGGGTGGCGGACGCGGGGATCTTCGGCGGCCTCGCCATGTGGTACGCGGGCAAGGGCGACGACCTGGTGCTCTGCGCGGTGACGATCTTCTGCCTGGCCAGCGGCCAGGTGGTGTCCTACACCAAGGCGCGCGGCGAGGCGATCGGCCTGCCGGTCAACGTCAACGGCCTGGTCGAGCGGGCCGAGCGGCTGGTGATCACCCTGACGCTGTGCGGCTTCTCCGGACTCCACAAGTTCGGCGTGCCCGGCATCCAGTACCTGCTGCCGATCGCCCTGTGGGTGGTCGCCGCGGGCAGCCTGGTGACGCTGGTGCAGCGGGTGGTCACGGTGCGCCGCGAGTCCGCCGAGGCCGACGCCGCGGCGGCCGCCACCCCGCCCGCCACGGCCGGCCACGGGAGCGGCGCGTGAAGGAACGCCTCACCGACGGCCTGTACGGGCTCGCCTGGAGCGCGGTCAAGCGGCTCCCGGAACCGGCCGCCCGGGGCCTGGGCCGCACCCTCGCGGACGTGGTGTGGCGGCAGCGCGGCAAGGGCGTACGCCGCCTGGAGGCGAACCTCGCACGGGTGGTGCCGGACGCGGACGAGGCCCGGCTGCGCGAGCTCTCCCGGGCCGGGATGCGCTCCTACCTGCGCTACTGGATGGAGTCCTTCCGGCTGCCCGCCTGGAGCAGGGACCGGGTCCGCGGCGGCTTCGACCCCAAGGACGTGCACTACCTGGTCGACGGGCTGGCCGCCGGGCGCGGGGTGATCCTGGCCCTGCCGCACATGGGCAACTACGACCTGGCGGGCGCCTGGGTCACCACCAAGCTGGAGACGCCGTTCACCACGGTCGCCGAGCGGCTCAAGCCGGAGACCCTCTACGACCGCTTCGTCGCCTACCGCGAGGGCCTGGGCATGGAGGTGCTGCCGCACACCGGCGGCTCCGCCTTCGGCACCCTCGCCCGGCGGCTGCGCGCCGGCGGCCTGGTCTGCCTGGTCGCCGACCGCGACCTGTCCGCCTCCGGCGTCGAGGTCACCTTCTTCGGCGAGCGCACCCGGATGCCCGCGGGCCCGGCGATACTCGCCCAGCAGACCGGCGCCCTGCTGCTGCCGGTCACCCTCTGGTACGACGACTCACCCGTGATGCGCGGCCGGGTGCACCCGCCCGTCGAGGTCCCCGCGACCGGCGACCGCGCGTCGAAGACCGCGACCATGATCCAGGAACTCGCCGACGCGTACGCCTCGGGCATCGCCGAGCACCCCGAGGACTGGCACATGCTCCAGCGGCTGTGGCTGGCCGACCTGGAACCGCGCCCGAACACCGCCGCGCCGGACCCCTCCACACCGGACTCCTCCACACCGGCCGCGGCCGACCCCGTACCACCCGATCGACCGGACAGCTCCGGAACGGAGAACACGTGAGGATCGGGATCGTCTGCCCGTACTCCTGGGACGTCCCCGGCGGCGTCCAGTTCCACATCCGCGACCTCGCCGAGCATCTGATCGCGCTCGGCCACGAGGTCTCCGTGCTCGCCCCCGCCGACGACGAGACCCCGCTGCCGGCGTACGTGGTCTCCGCGGGCCGCGCCGTGCCCGTGCCGTACAACGGCTCGGTGGCCCGGCTCAACTTCGGCTTCCTGTCCGCCGCCCGGGTCCGCCGCTGGCTGCACGACGGCAACTTCGACGTCATCCACATCCACGAGCCCGCCTCGCCGTCGCTCGGCCTGCTCGCCTGCTGGGCGGCGCAGGGGCCGATCGTGGCCACCTTCCACACCTCCAACCCCCGGTCGCGGGCGATGATCGCCGCGTACCCGATCCTGCAGCCCGCGCTGGAGAAGATCCGCGCCCGGATCGCGGTCAGCGAGTACGCCCGCCGCACCCTCGTCGAGCACCTCGGCGGGGACGCGGTCGTCATCCCCAACGGCGTCGACGTCGACTTCTTCGCGCGCGCCGAGCCGAAGAAGGAGTGGCAGGGCGGCACGCTCGGCTTCATCGGGCGGATCGACGAGCCCCGCAAGGGACTTCCGGTGCTGATGCGGGCGCTGCCGAGGATCCTCGAGCAGCGGCCCGACACCCGGCTGCTGGTCGCGGGCCGCGGCGACGAGGAGGAGGCGGTCGCCTCGCTGCCCGCCGCGATGCGCGAGCGGGTGGAGTTCCTCGGCATGGTCACCGACGAGGACAAGGCGCGGCTGCTGCGCAGCGTCGACGTGTACGTGGCGCCCAACACCGGCGGCGAGTCCTTCGGGATCATCCTGGTCGAGGCGATGTCGGCGGGCGCGGCGGTGCTCGCCAGCGACCTCGACGCCTTCGTGCAGGTCCTCGACCAGGGCGCCGCGGGCGAGATCTTCGCCAACGAGGACGCCGACGCGCTCGCCGACGCGGCGCTGCGGCTGCTCGGCGACCCGGAGCGCCGCGCCGAGCTGCGCGCGCGCGGCAGCGCCCATGTCCGCCGCTTCGACTGGTCGGCGGTCGGCGCCGACATCCTGTCCGTCTACGAGACGGTCGCCGACGGCGCCGCGCACGTGGCGACCGACGAACGCACCGGCCTGCGCGCCCGCTTCGGCCTCGCCAGGGAGTAGCACCTGGCGGGCGGCCCCTCCGGGCGCGGGTAGCCTTGCCGACCGTGACCACCACCTTCATCTGGGTCGCGGTGGCTGTCGTCGCCATCGGGCTCTACCTGAGCTGGACCGCCGGGCGTCTCGACCGGCTGCACGCGCGGATCGACGCGGCGCGGGCGGCACTTGACGCGCAGTTGCTGCGACGTGCCTCCGTGGCGCAGGAGTTGGCGACCGCCGGAGTACTCGACCCGGCCGCCTCCATCGTGCTCTACGAGTCGGCGCACGCGGCCCGGCAGGCCGAGCCCGACCAGCGGGAGGTCGCCGAGAGCGAGCTGAGCCAGGCGCTGCGGGTGGTGTTCTCCGAGCCCGGCGCCGTCGCCGAGGTCAAGGAAGCGCCCGGCGGCGAAGAGGCGATCAGGGAGCTGACCCAGGGGGTGCGCCGGGTGCCGATGGCCAGGCGCTTCCACAACGACGCGGTGCGCGCCGCGCGGGCGGTGCGCACCCACCGGGTGGTGCGCTGGTTCCGGCTCGCGGGACACGCGCCGTTCCCGCTCGCCTTCGAGATGGACGACGAGCCCCCGGCGCCGCTGACCGCCGACGGCGCGGGCGGCCACTGACGCGGGACGCGGGGAGCCACCGACGCGGAATTGGCCCTTTCCGGGCCGCCGTACCCGGCCGGATCATGGCAGAAAGCCACCTTTCCGTCATCCGTCTGGAGTGAGGTCTCACCGTGTCCACCACCACCTCCGCCGCAACCCCCGAGACCGGCACCGCGCGCGTCAAGCGCGGTATGGCCGAGCAGCTCAAGGGCGGCGTGATCATGGATGTCGTCACCCCGGAGCAGGCGAAGATCGCCGAGGACGCGGGCGCCGTGGCCGTCATGGCCCTGGAGCGGGTCCCCGCCGACATCCGCAAGGACGGCGGCGTGGCCCGCATGTCCGACCCGGACATGATCGACGGCATCATCAGCGCGGTCTCCATCCCGGTCATGGCCAAGTCCCGGATCGGCCACTTCGTCGAGGCCCAGGTCCTGCAGGCGCTCGGCGTCGACTACATCGACGAGTCCGAGGTCCTCACCCCGGCCGACGAGGCCAACCACTCCGACAAGTGGGCCTTCACCACCCCCTTCGTCTGCGGCGCCACCAACCTCGGCGAGGCCCTGCGCCGGATCGCCGAGGGCGCGGCCATGATCCGCTCCAAGGGCGAGGCCGGCACCGGCAACGTCGTCGAGGCGGTCCGCCACCTGCGCCAGATCAAGGGCGAGATCGGCCGGCTGCGCTCGCTGGACAACAACGAGCTGTACGCCGCCGCCAAGGAGCTGCGCGCCCCGTACGAGCTGGTCAAGGAGGTCGCCGAGCTGGGCAAGCTGCCCGTCGTGCTGTTCTCCGCCGGTGGTGTCGCCACCCCCGCCGACGCCGCGCTGATGCGCCAGCTCGGGGCCGAGGGCGTCTTCGTCGGCTCCGGCATCTTCAAGTCCGGCGACCCGGCCAAGCGCGCCGCGGCCATCGTCCGCGCCACCACCTTCTTCGACGACCCGAAGGTCATCGCGGACGCCTCCCGCAACCTGGGCGAGGCGATGGTCGGCATCAACTGCGACACGCTGCCGGAGTCCGAGCGCTACGCGAACCGTGGCTGGTAGTCACCCATGACCACTCCCACCATCGGCGTCCTGGCACTCCAGGGCGACGTCCGGGAGCACCTGACGGCACTGGCCGCGGCGGGCGCCGCGGCCAGGCCCGTCCGGCGCCCCGAGGAACTGGCCGAGATCGACGGCCTGGTCATACCCGGCGGCGAGTCCACCACCATCTCCAAGCTGGCGGTGCTCTTCGGCCTGATGGAGCCGCTGCGCGAGGCGATCGGCGGCGGCCTGCCGGTCTACGGCACCTGCGCCGGGCTGATCATGGTCGCCGACAAGATCCTCGACCCCCGCTCGGGGCAGGAGACCTTCGGCGGCATCGACATGATCGTCCGCCGTAACGCCTTCGGGCGGCAGAACGAGTCCTTCGAGGCGGCCGTCGAGGTCAGCGGCGTCGAGGGCGGCCCGGTCGAGGGCGTCTTCATCCGCGCCCCGTGGGTGGAGTCGGTCGGCGCCGAGGTCGAGGTGCTGGCCGAGCACGGCGGCCATATCGTCGCGGTGCGGCAGGCAAACGTGCTGGCGACGTCGTTCCATCCCGAGTTGACCGGCGACCACCGGGTGCATGAACTCTTCGTGGCCGCCGTGCGCTCCGCGACCTGAACGGATCCCGGTAGGATCGGCTGCGCGACGAAAGACAGCATTTGGTGACGCGAAGGAGACAGTCGGATGTCCGGCCACTCTAAATGGGCTACGACCAAGCACAAGAAGGCCGTGATCGATGCCAAGCGCGGCAAGCTCTTCGCGAAGCTGATCAAGAACATCGAGGTCGCGGCGCGCACCGGCGGCGCTGACCCGGACGGCAACCCCACCCTCTTCGACGCCATCCAGAAGGCCAAGAAGAGCTCGGTGCCGAACAAGAACATCGACAGCGCGGTGAAGCGCGGCGCCGGCCTCGAGGCCGGCGGTGCCGACTACCAGACGATCATGTACGAGGGCTACGGCCCGAACGGCGTCGCGGTGCTCATCGAGTGCCTCACCGACAACCGCAACCGCGCCGCCTCCGACGTCCGGGTCGCCATGACCCGCAACGGCGGCTCGATGGCCGACCCGGGCTCGGTGTCGTACCTGTTCAACCGCAAGGGCGTGGTGATCGTCCCCAAGGGCGAGCTGGGCGAGGACGACGTCCTGGGCGCGGTCCTGGACGCGGGCGCCGAGGAGGTCAACGACCTCGGTGAGTCCTACGAGGTGATCAGCGAGGCCACCGACCTGGTGCCGGTCCGCAAGGCGCTCCAGGAGGCGGGCATCGACTACGACTCGGCCGACGCCAACTTCCTGCCGACCATGCAGGTCGAACTGGACGAGGACGGCGCCCGCCGGATCTTCAAGCTGATCGACGCGCTGGAGGACAGCGACGACGTCCAGAACGTCTTCGCCAACTTCGACGTCTCGGACGAGGTCATGGAGAAGGTCGACGCCTGACGGCTCGTCACGGAGGGGCCGGCGGGGACACACCCCGTCGGCCCCTCCGTCGTTTGTCAGTGCGAACCGATAGCCTGCGGGAACGTGCCGGACGACGGCGCGGATCCGGCGGAAGGGGGGGGCATGGTGCGAGTGCTGGGCGTGGACCCGGGACTGACCCGGTGCGGCATCGGCGTGGTGGACGGCGTCCCCGGCCGCCCCCTGACGATGGTCGGCGTCGGTGTCGTCCGCACCCCGGCCGACGCGGAGATCGGCGCCCGGCTGGTGCTGATCGAGCGCGGCATCGAGGAGTGGCTGGACGCGCACCGCCCCGAAGCCGTCGCCGTGGAGCGGGTCTTCAGCCAGCACAACGTCCGCACGGTCATGGGCACCGCCCAGGCCAGCGCGGTGGCGATCCTGTGCGCCTCCCGGCGCGGGCTGCCGGTCCATCTGCACACCCCGAGCGAGGTCAAGGCCGCGGTCACCGGCAGCGGCCGGGCCGACAAGGCCCAGGTCGGCGCGATGGTCACCCGGCTGCTGCGGCTCGACGCACCCCCGAAACCGGCCGACGCCGCCGACGCTCTGGCGCTGGCCATCTGTCACATCTGGCGCGGCGCCGCCACCAACCGGCTCCAGCAGGCCATCGCCGCCCACCGACCGTCCCGAGCACAGGAGTCCGCCACGTGATCGCCTTCGTCAGCGGCCCGGTCGCCGCCCTCGCCCCGGACACCGCGGTCATCGAGGTCGGCGGCGTGGGCATGGCCGTGAGCTGCGCGCCCAACACCCTTGCCACGCTGCGGATCGGCCAGCCCGCCAAGCTCGCCACCTCCCTGGTGGTCCGCGAGGACTCGCTGACCCTCTACGGCTTCTGCGACGACGACGAGCGGCAGGTCTTCGAACTGCTCCAGACCGTCAGCGGCGTCGGCCCCCGGCTCGCCCAGACGATGCTCGCCGTCCACACCCCCGACGCGCTGCGGCTCGCGGTGGCCTCGGGCGACGAGAAGGCGCTGACCGCGGTGCCCGGGATCGGGAAGAAGGGCGCGCAGCGGCTGCTGCTCGAACTCAAGGACCGGCTCGGCGAACCGCTGGGACCCGGCGCGGGCCAGGGGATCGGCAGCCCGGTCGGCAATTCCTGGAACGCCCAGCTGCACGCCGCGCTGCTCGGCCTCGGCTACGCCACCCGCGAGGCCGACGAGGCGGTCGCCGCCGTCACCCCGCAGGCGGAGGCCGCCGCCGAGCCGAACGTGGGCGTGCTGCTGCGCGCGGCCCTGCAGACCCTCAACCGCACCCGCTGACCGGGAAGACCTTTCATGAACTGGGACGACGCCACCTCGCAGGCACCCGAGCGGCTGGTCGGCTCCGCCGCCGACAGCGAGGAGCAGGCGATCGAGGCCGCGCTCCGGCCCAAGGACCTCGGCGAGTTCGTCGGGCAGGAGCGGGTGCGCGAGCAGCTCGGCCTGGTCCTGCAGGCCGCCAGGCAGCGCGGCGGGACCGCCGACCATGTACTGCTCTCGGGTGCCCCGGGCCTCGGCAAGACCACTCTTTCGATGATCATCGCCGCCGAGATGGGAGTCCCGATCCGGATCACCTCGGGCCCCGCCATCCAGCACGCCGGCGACCTGGCCGCGATCCTCTCCTCGCTCCAGGAGGGCGAGGTGCTCTTCCTCGACGAGATCCACCGGATGTCGCGGCCCGCCGAGGAGATGCTCTACATGGCGATGGAGGACTACCGGGTCGACGTGATCGTCGGCAAGGGCCCCGGCGCCACCGCCATCCCGCTGGAACTGCCGCCCTTCACCCTGGTCGGCGCCACCACCAGGGCCGGACTGCTGCCGCCGCCGCTGCGCGACCGCTTCGGCTTCACCGGGCACATGGAGTTCTACGCCCCCGCCGAGCTGGAGCGGGTGATCCGCCGCTCGGCCGGACTGCTGGACGTCCAGGTCGACCCGGCGGGGGCCGCCGAGATCGCCGGGCGCTCCCGCGGCACGCCCCGTATCGCCAACCGGCTGCTGCGCAGGGTCCGCGACTACGCCCAGGTCAGGGCGGACGGCGTGGTCACCCAGGAGACCGCCGCGCGGGCGCTGGAGGTCTACGAGGTCGACGCCCGCGGTCTCGACCGGCTCGACCGCGCGGTGCTGCAGGCACTGCTGAAGCTCTTCGGCGGTGGCCCGGTCGGGCTGTCGACGCTCGCGGTGGCCGTCGGCGAGGAGCGGGAGACCGTCGAGGAGGTGGCCGAACCCTTCCTGGTCCGCGAGGGACTGCTGGCCCGTACCCCGCGGGGACGGGTGGCCACCCCGGCGGCCTGGGTGCACCTGGGACTCGTACCACCGCAGAACTCACCGGGACCGGGACAGACCGGTCTGTTCGGCCCCTGACGTCACAGGGGAATCGCCTTTTCAGGAACCTCAGTGCCATGCTTGGCGTTGTTCCAGCGGCGAGCCAGCGCTTAGACTCCGCCGACGCCCTTCCTCCGGAGCGGCACACATATCCCGAAACCCAGGCCAACCCCCCACGGGAAGGCCGTGCGAAGGAACGTCCAGACCGTGAGTATCGTCACTATTCTCCCCCTCATCCTGATTGTCGGCGTCATGTTCATGATGACGCGCTCGGCGAAGAACAAGCAGCGCCAGGCATCGGAGATGCGCAATCAGATGGAGCCCGGCTCCGGCGTCCGCACCATCGGCGGCATGTACGCCGTGGTGAAGGAAGTGAATGAGGAGACGGTCCTCCTGGAACTCACGGACGGTGTGCACGCCCACTTCGCCAAGAACGCCATCGGCGCGGTCCTGGCCGAAGAGGAGTTCAACCGGATCGTGCACGGGATCGAGCCGGAGGAGATCGCCGAGGACTCCGACGACGCGGCTACCGGGGACGCCGTGGCGGCGGAGCACTCCGAGGAGGCGGCCGCGGGCCGTATCGACCTCAGCAAGGACGACGACGCGGACGGGTCCGGCGACGCCGCGACCGCCGACGCGGCGAAGGACAGCACCGAGGACGCTCCGGGGCCTGACAGCTCCAGCTCCAAGTAGCACCGGGTCCGGCTCACACACCACTTCGTGGCCACCCCAGGACCGAGTTGATCCGGGGGGCGCGGTAGGACAGGGAGAAACAAGAAGGTGGCAGCACCCAAGAAGGGCCGCAGGTCCTCGGGGAGTCAGGGTTACCCCGGGCGCGCACTGGCCGTGATCCTCATCGCCCTGGTGGCGCTGACCGGAGGGATCTTCCTCTCCGGCCACAAGACTCCCCGGTTGGGCATCGACCTCGCCGGCGGTGTCAGCATCACCTTGACCGCCAATCCCGACAAGGGGCACCCGGTCACCAAGGCGAACATGAACACCGCCAAGGACATCATCAACCGGCGCGTCAACGGCCTCGGTGTCTCCGAGGCCGAGGTGCAGACCCAGGGCTCGAAGAACATCATCGTCAACATCCCCAAGGGCACCAACGCGGACCAGGCGGAGCGGCAGGTCGGTACGACCGCGCAGCTCGCCTTCCGCCAGGTGCTCTTGGTGACGAGCGGTGAGCCCGCCAAGCCCACGGCCAGCCCGTCGGCGACTCCTTCGGGTACCGCGACGCCGAAGCCGTCCGGCAGCGCCTCGCCGAAGTCCACCTCGAAGTCCACCGGGACCCCCTCGTCCACCCCGAAGGGCCGCGCGGTCAGCTCCGCGCTGACCTCGGGTGTGAACAAGGCGCCCACCCCGGTCCCCACCGCCACCCCGAGCGCGCCCGCCACCGGCTCCACGCCGTCGGGCAGCACCGGTGACGTGTCCGTCCCGGCCGACCTGCAGGCCAAGCTCGCCGCCCTGGACTGCACCGACCCGGTCCAGCGCGCCAGGGCCAGCGAGCACGCCCTGCCCACCGACAAGGTCGTGGCCTGCGGACAGCAGGGCGGGCAGTGGCTCAAGTACGCGCTCGGCCCGACGCTGATCGACGGCAAGAAGGTCTCCGGCGCCAGCTCCCGGTTCGACTCCCAGCAGGGCAACGGCTGGGTCGTCGACCTGAACTTCAACTCCTCGGGCGCCAAGGCCTTCACCTCGGTCACCAGCAACCTGGCGAGCCAGCAGAACCCGAACAACCAGTTCGCGATCGACCTCGACGGCAACGTGGTGTCCGCCCCGTCGGTGTCCTACGCCCTCACCGGCGGCAGCGCCCAGATCTCCGGCAGCTTCACCCAGCAGTCCGCCGACGACCTGGCGAACGTCCTGAAGTACGGCTCGCTGCCGCTGGCCTTCACCATCTCCGACAAGACCACCGTCTCGGCCGCCCTCGGCGGCGAGCAGCTGCGCGGCGGTCTGATCGCCGGCGCCGTCGGCCTGGCGCTGGTCGTGCTCTACCTGGTCGCCTACTACCGCGGCCTGGCCGCGGTGGCGATCCTCAGCCTCCTGGTGTCGGCGGCGCTGACCTACACGATCATGTGCCTGCTCGGTGAGGCCATCGGCTTCGCGCTGAACCTGCCGGCGGTCTGCGGTGCCATCGTGGCCATCGGTATCACCGCCGACTCGTTCATCGTGTTCTTCGAACGCATCAGGGACGAGCTACGGGAAGGCCGGTCCCTTCAGCCGGCCGTGGCCCGTGGCTGGCCCCGCGCCCGGCGCACCATCATGGTGTCCGACTTCGTGTCCTTCCTGGCCGCCGCGGTGCTGTTCGTGGTGACCGTCGGCAAGGTCCAGGGCTTCGCGTTCACCCTCGGTCTGACCACCGTGCTCGACGTGGTGGTGGTCTTCCTGTTCACCAAGCCGCTCATGACGATCCTGGCCCGCAGGCCCTTCTTCGCGCAGGGCCACAAGTGGTCCGGCCTCGACCCGAAGGCACTCGGAGTGAAATCGCCGCTGCGCCGCGTCCGCCGTACGTCCAGCACCGAGACGAAGGAGGCCTGATGTCCAAGTTCAGCAATCTCGGGCACCGGCTGCACCGCGGTGAGATCGCGTACGACTTCGTCGGCAAGCGCAAGCTCTGGTACGGCGTCTCGCTCCTGATCACGGTCGCCGCGATCGTGGGCCTGGCGGTCAACGGCCTCAAGCTCGGCATCGAGTTCTCCGGCGGCGCGGTCTTCACCACGCCCAAGACGTCGATCTCGGTCTCGGCCGCGCACGACAAGATCGCCGGCGACACCGCGGGCCATGACGCGACGATCCAGAAGCTGGGCAACGGCAGCCTGCGCATCCAGGTCAGCGACATCTCCACCGATGTCTCCAAGCAGGTCCAGAAGAACATCGGCAAGGACCTGGGGATCGCCTCCACGAAGATCGACGCCGAGATCGTCGGCCCGAGCTGGGGCAAGGAGATCTCCCAGAAGGCCCTGGAAGGTCTGATCATCTTCCTGGTGCTGGTGGTCGCCTACCTGGCCATCGCCTTCGAGTGGCGCATGGCCGTGGCCGCGCTGGTCGCCCTGCTGCACGACCTCACGATCACCACCGGCGTCTACGCCATCGTCGGCTTCGAGGTCACTCCGGGTACGGTCATCGGTCTGCTGACGATCCTCGGTTACTCGCTCTACGACACCGTCGTGGTCTTCGACGGTCTCAAGGAAGCCAGCAAGGACATCACCAAGAAGAACAGGTTCACCTACAGCGAGGTCGCCAACCGCAGCCTCAACGCCACCCTGGTGCGGTCCATCAACACCACGGTCGTGGCACTGCTGCCGGTCGGCGCCCTGCTCTTCATCGGTGGCGGCATCCTCGGCGCGGGCATGCTCAACGACATCGCGCTCGCGCTGTTCGTCGGCCTCACCGCCGGCGCGTACTCCTCGATCTTCATCGCCACCCCGATCGTGGCGGACCTCAAGGAGCGCGAGCCGCAGATGAAGGCCCTGCGCAGGCGGGTGCTGGCCAAGCGCGCCGCCGACGCCAAGCGGGCCGCGGAGGCCGAAGCGCGCGGCGAGAGCCCCGAGGACGAGGCGGACGACGACTCCGCCGAGCCCGAGGACGCCGAGGCGGCCGCCGCCGTCGTCGGCCCGCGCGGCCAGGGCGCCAGGACCACCGGCGCCCGCCCGCAGTCCGGCAGCCGTGGCAGCCGCGGCCGCAACCGCCCCTCGGGCAAGCGGCGCTGACCACTGATCGCCGCCGCCCGGTCCTCGTGACCGGGCGGCGGCGATTTGCCGTTCCCGGCCGGTCCCTGGCGGGATGATGGGGGACGGCACCCGGCCCGGCCCGAGTCCGGCCCGGAACGCCTGCACGCACCCCACCGACCCAAGGGAAAACCAGCGCGATGACCCCGACGGAATCCTCCTCCGCCGAACTGCGGGACCTGCTGCTCGCCCGGATCCGCGATGTGCCGGACTACCCGAAGCCCGGTGTGGTCTTCAAGGACATCACCCCGCTGCTGGCCGACCCGGTCGCCTTCAACGCCCTCATCGACGCCCTGGCCGGGCTGTGCGCGCGGCACGGCGCCACCAAGGTGGTCGGCCTGGAGGCCCGCGGCTTCATCCTCGCCGCGCCCGCCGCCGCCCGCGCGGGGCTCGGCTTCGTCCCGGTCCGCAAGGCCGGGAAGCTGCCGGGGGAGACCCACGGGCAGGCGTACGAGCTGGAGTACGGCACCGCCGAGATCGAGATCCAGACCGACGCCTTCACCGCTGACGACCGCGTCCTGGTCATCGACGACGTCCTCGCCACCGGCGGCACCGCCGAGGCGGCGCTGGAGCTCATCCGCCGCAGCGGCGCCTCGGTGGCCGGTCTCGCCGTCCTCCTGGAGCTCGGCTTCCTCGGCGGCCGGGCCCGGCTCGCCCCGGCCCTCGGCGACACCCCGCTGGACACCCTCATCGCGCTCTAGGGCCTGTCGGCGGATCACGAACGGCCCCTTCGGCGCCTGGCACGCACGCCCACTGCGTTGCCGAAATGCCCAAATAGCTCCGCTATGAGGACACTCCGGCGCCTTGCGGTCGCACGCACCAGACGCCGCCTGGACCGCCCATGATCCGCCGACAGGCCCTAGCCGTCATGGGCGCTCCCACGGCCCCCAGAGGCCGTCAGAGCGCCCGTGGCGCCCCGCGGGCATCAGCAGACCCACCCGGCACCGTACGGCCGCACACGGGCCTCGTACGGCCGCGCAGCCGGGCGCCCGGCACCTCCGCGCGCCCGGCCGACGCCGCAGGTCGATACCATGGGACTTCTACCCCGCGTGAGGAGTGCTCTTGCCAGACGAGGCCCAGCCGCTCGACGCCGCAGACGGGTCCGAGCCGGCCGCCGGCGGGACGGACTCCGCCGCCGACAGCCAGGCAGTCGCGCCCAAGCCGACGACCCCCGCGGCCGTCCGGCCCGTACGCACGCCGGGAAGCGTCACCCCGACCCGCCCCGGTGCGTCCTCCAGCCGCGTCCGCGCCCGCCTCGCCCGGCTCGGTGTGCAGCGCTCCAGCCCGTACAACCCCGTGCTCGAACCCCTGCTGCGGGTCGTACGGGGCAACGACCCCAAGGGCGACAGCGCGCAGCTGCGCCAGATCGAGCGGGCCTACCAGGTCGCCGAGCGCTGGCACCGCGGCCAGAAGCGCAAGAGCGGCGACCCGTACATCACCCACCCGCTCGCCGTCACGACCATCCTCGCCGAGCTGGGCATGGACCCGGCCACCCTGATGGCGGGGCTGCTGCACGACACCGTCGAGGACACCGAGTACGGCCTGGACACCCTGCGCCGCGACTTCGGCGACCAGGTGGCGCTGCTCGTCGACGGCGTCACCAAGCTCGACAAGGTGAAGTTCGGCGAGGCCGCGCAGGCCGAGACCGTGCGCAAGATGGTCGTCGCGATGGCCAAGGACCCCCGGGTCCTGGTCATCAAGCTCGCCGACCGGCTGCACAACATGCGCACCATGCGCTACCTCAAGCGCGAGAAGCAGGAGAAGAAGGCCCGCGAGACGCTGGAGATCTACGCCCCGCTGGCGCACCGGCTGGGCATGAACACCATCAAGTGGGAGCTGGAGGACCTCGCCTTCGCGATCCTCTACCCCAAGATGTACGACGAGATCGTCCGCCTGGTCGCCGAACGCGCCCCCAAGCGCGACGAGTACCTGGCCGTGGTCACCGACCAGGTCCAGCAGGATCTGCGCGCCGCCCGGATCAAGGCGACCGTCACCGGCAGGCCCAAGCACTACTACAGCGTCTACCAGAAGATGATCGTCCGCGGCCGGGACTTCGCGGAGATCTACGACCTGGTCGGCATCAGGGTGCTGGTCGACACCGTCCGCGACTGCTACGCGGCGCTCGGCACCATCCACGCGCGATGGAACCCGGTCCCCGGCCGGTTCAAGGACTACATCGCGATGCCGAAGTTCAACATGTACCAGTCGCTGCACACCACGGTGATCGGCCCCAGCGGCAAGCCCGTCGAACTGCAGATCCGCACCTTCGACATGCACCGCCGCGCCGAGTACGGCATCGCCGCGCACTGGAAGTACAAGCAGGAGGCGGTGGCGGGCGCGTCCAAGGTGCGCACCGACAGCCCGCGCTCCGACAAGAAGGACGACGCGGTCAACGACATGGCGTGGCTGCGCCAGTTGCTCGACTGGCAGAAGGAGACCGAGGACCCCGGCGAGTTCCTGGAGTCGCTGCGCTTCGACCTCTCGCAGAGCGAGGTCTTCGTCTTCACGCCGAAGGGCGACGTGATAGCGCTGCCTGCCGGTGCCACACCGGTGGACTTCGCGTACGCGGTGCACACCGAGGTCGGCCACCGGACGATAGGCGCCAGGGTCAACGGCCGTCTGGTGCCGCTGGAGTCGACCCTCGACAACGGCGACCTGGTGGAGGTCTTCACCTCCAAGGCGGCGGGCGCGGGCCCGTCGCGCGACTGGCTGGGCTTCGTCAAGTCACCGCGCGCCAGGAACAAGATCCGCGCCTGGTTCTCCAAGGAACGCCGCGAGGAGGCCGTCGAGCAGGGCAAGGAAGCCATCGCCCGGGCGATGCGCAAGCAGAACCTGCCGATCCAGCGGGTGCTCACCGGCGACTCCCTGGTCACCCTCGCGCACGAGATGCGCTACCCCGACATCTCCGCGCTCTACGCGGCGATCGGCGAGGGCCACATCACCGCGCAGTCCGTCGTCCAGAAGCTGGTCGACGCGCTCGGCGGCGAGGAGGGCGCGACCGAGGACATCGCGGAGATCACCACTCCGACGCAGGGCCGCAGCAAGCGCCGCGCCAACGCCGACCCCGGTGTGGTCGTCAAGGGCACCAGCGATGTCTGGGTGAAGCTGTCGCGCTGCTGCACCCCGGTGCCCGGCGATCCGATCATCGGTTTCGTCACCCGCGGCAACGGCGTCTCGGTGCACCGCGCCGACTGCGTCAACGTGGACTCGCTCTCGCAGCAACCCGAGCGGATGATCGAGGTCGAGTGGGCGCCCACCCAGTCCTCGGTCTTCCTGGTCGCCATCCAGGTCGAGGCGCTCGACCGCTCCCGGCTGCTGTCCGACGTCACCAGGGTGCTGTCCGACCAGCACGTGAACATCCTGTCCGCGGCCGTCCAGACCTCCCGCGACCGGGTCGCCACCTCCCGGTTCACCTTCGAGATGGGCGACCCCAAGCATCTGGGTCACGTCCTGAAGGCGGTCCGCGGCGTGGAGGGCGTCTACGACGTGTACCGGGTGACCTCGGGCCGCCAGCGGTAGCGCCCGCAACCGTGCAAGAGCGGCGGGCGGGCCTGGATCTCTCCGGGCCCGCCCGCCGCTCCGTTGCCTGCTGCTTGTCTGCGGCTAGCCGCCGAACTCCTGCAGCCCCTTGAGCGCCTGGTCGAGCAGCGCCTGGCGGCCCTCCAGCTCACCGGCGAGCTTGTCGGCCTTCGCGGTGTTGCCCGCGGCCCTGGCGGCGTCGATCTGCGCGCGCAGCTTGTCGACGGCGGCCTGGAGCTGGCCGGTCAGCCCGGCGGCGCGGGCCCGCGTCTCGGGGTTCGTACGGTTCCACTCGGCGTCCTCCTGCGCCTGGAGCGCCCGCTCCACCGTGTGGATTCGCGCCTCGATACGGGGACGGGCGTCGCGCGGCACATGCCCGATCGCCTCCCACCGCTCGTTGATGGACCGGAACGCGGCACGCGCCGCCTTCAGATCCGTCACCGGGAGCAGCTTCTCGGCCTCGACGACCAGCTCCTCCTTGAGCGCGAGGTTGTCGCGCTGCTCGGTGTCCCGCTCGGCGAACACCTCGGAGCGGGCGGCGAAGAAGACGTCCTGGGCGCCGCGGAAGCGGTTCCACAGGTCGTCCTCGGCCTCGCGCTGGGCGCGGCCTGCCGCCTTCCACTCCGTCATCAGCTCGCGGTAGCGGGCCGCCGTCGGCCCCCAGTCCGTCGAACCGGACAGCGACTGCGCCTCGGTGACCAGCTTCTCCTTGGTGCGCCTGGCCTCCTCGCGCTGCGCGTCGAGCGACGCGAAGTGCGCCTTGCGGCGCTTGGAGAACACCGAGCGGGCGTGGCTGAACCGGTGCCACAGCTCGTCGTCCGCCTTGCGGTCGAGCCGGGGCAGGCCCTTCCAGATGTCGACCAGGGCGCGCAGCCGCTCACCCGCGGTACGCCACTGCTCGCTCTCCGCGAGCTGCTCGGCCTCGGCGACCAGCTGCTCCTTGGCCGTCCTGGCCTCTTCGCTCTGCTTGGCCTTCGCCGCCTTGCGCTCCTCGCGGCGGGAGTCCACCAGCTCGACCAGCGCGTCCAGCCGGACGCCCAGCGCCGCCAGGTCGCCCACCGCGTGCGCCTCGGTCACCGCGGTGCGCAGGTGCTCGATCGCCGTCAGGGCGTCCTTGGGCGCGAGATCGGTGGTCCGCACGCGTCGTTCGAGGAGGCCGATCTCCACCACGAGTCCCTCGTACTTGCGCTCGAAGTAGGCCAGCGCCTCCTCCGGAGAACCCGCCTGCCACGAACCGACCTCCTTCTCACCGTCGGCCGTACGCACGTACACGGTCCCCGTCTCATCGACGCGGCCCCACGGGTCGCTGCTCACAGCGCCTCCTCCATGTGATGCCTGGCCGGCTCACGGCCGGCGGGCATCTTCCACAGTATTTCTCCGGCCGGGCTGCGCGCCCGTCACGGTCCAACGCCAACATAGGCGACCAGCGCCCCGGCTGTCCGCATCCGATGCGGCACCAATCAGGATTTGCTGACCGTCGCCTTGTTGATCACCACGGTCGCGTTCGGGGCCCCGTCGCCCTGCCCGCTGGACTCGCCGGCGCCCGCGATCTTGGTGAGCACCTTGAGGCCGTCAGGTGAGATCGTGCCGAACGGCGTGTAACTGGGAGCCAGCGGGCTGTCCTTGTAGACCAGGAAGAACTGGCTGCCGCCGGTGTGCGGCTGGCCGGTGTTGGCCATCGCCACGGTGCCGGCCGGGTAGGTCACCGTGCCCTGCGCGCCGGCCTTGCCGAGCGACGTCAGGTTCTCGTCGGCGATGGTGTAGCCGGGACCGCCGTTGCCCTGGCCGGTCGGGTCGCCGCACTGCAGCACATAGATACCGGCGGTGGTCAGCCGGTGGCACTTGGTGTGGTCGAAGAAGCCCTTGCCCGCCAGGAAGTTGAAGGAGTTCACCGTCTCCGGTGCCTTCGCCGCGTCCAGCGCGATCGGGATCGCGCCGCAGGTCGTCTGCAGGGTGAAGGTGTACTTGGCGCTCTTGTCGATGGTCTGCGCCGGCTCCTTCTTCCACTGCTCGGAGCCCGGGCTGCCCGCGGCGGGCTTCGCGCACGGGTCCGGCCCCTTGGGCTTGGCGCTGGCCGAGGCGGAGGCGGACGGGCTGGCGGGGTTGTTCGACGCGTCGGTCTTCTTCTTGTCGCTGCTGAACGCGCCGGCCGCGGCCGCGATGCCACCGCCGATCACGACGACGGCCAGGACGGCGGCGATCGCCGAGTTGCGGGTGCGCGACTTGCGCCGCTGCTCCACCCGGCGCTCCTGCTGCCGCTCGAACTTCTCCCGGGCGAGCTGCCGCCGCCGCTGATCCTTGGTGACCACTTCGCCGTCTCCCGGTCGTCTGGTGTGTGCCGTAGGTGCTGTGTGTTTACTGTGTTTCCGCTGTACATCCGCGTGCCGCACGCGAATACACGTGCGGCAGATCTTCGCGTCCCCGGGCGCCCGCAGTCCAGTCCGCGACCGGGTCGATGCGGGCACGATACGAGTTCGCGACCGTACGGCCGTCGCCGGTAGGCTCTTGAGCTGCGGACGCCGCCCGATCGGACGCCGGGGCACGTCCCACGCGAGGTCCGAAGAGACTTTCGACGACGACAGAAGGACGAACGTGCTGATTGCCGGGTTCCCGGCCGGGGCCTGGGGGACCAACTGCTACGTGGTCGCCCCCGCCGCCGGCGAGGAGTGCGTGATCATCGACCCGGGCCAGGACGCGACCCGGGGCGTCGAGGAGACGCTCGCCAAGCACCGGCTCAAGCCCGTCGCCGTCATCCTCAGCCACGGCCACCTCGACCACACCGCGTCGGTGATGCCGATCTGCGGCGCGCGGAACGTGCCCGCGTGGATCCACCCCGAGGACCGCTACATGCTCACCGAGCCGGAGAAGGGTCTCGGCTTCTCCGTGGGCGAGCAGATCATGGGAACGCTGACCATCGGGGAACCGGACGACCTCAGGGAGCTGTCCGACGGCTTGCCGCTGGAGATCGCGGGGATGGAGTTCGATGTCGCGCACGCGCCGGGCCATACCAGGGGGTCGGTGACGTTCCGGCTGCCCGAGAAGGCCGACATCCCGTCGGTGCTCTTCTCCGGTGACCTGCTCTTCGCCGGCTCCGTCGGACGTACCGACCTGCCCGGTGGCTCCACCGCCGAGCTGTTCGAGTCGCTGGCCCGCGTATGCCTGCCGCTCGACGACTCGACCGTGGTGCTGTCGGGACACGGCCCCCAGACGACCATCGGCCGCGAGCGCGCCGCCAACCCGTACCTGGTGAAGGCGGCCGGCGGCTCAGGAGCCGCACCACAGGCTCCACGACGAGGAATGTGACGGATTCAGTGAGTTCCGCTGTGACCCCCTTCCAGGCCCCCAAGGGCACCTACGATCTGCTGCCGCCCGACTCCGCGGTGTTCCTCGCCGTGCGCGAGGCGATCGCCGCCCCCGCCCGCCGCGCGGGCTACGGCTATGTCGAGACCCCCGGCTTCGAGAACGTCGAGCTGTTCTCCCGCGGTGTCGGCGAGTCCACGGACATCGTCACCAAAGAGATGTTCACCCTCACCACCAAGGGCGGCAGCCAGCTGGCGCTGCGTCCCGAGGGCACGGCGTCCGTGCTGCGCGCGGCCCTGCAGGCCAATCTGCACAAGACCGGGAATCTGCCGGTCAAGCTCTGGTACTCGGGCTCGTACTACCGCTACGAGCGTCCGCAGGCGGGCCGCTACCGGCACTTCTCGCAGGTCGGGGCCGAGGCGATCGGCGCCGAGGACCCGCTGCTCGACGCCGAGTTGATCATCCTGGCCGTCGACGCCTACCGCTCGCTGGGCCTGACCGGCTTCCGGCTGCTGCTGAACTCGCTCGGCGACAGCGAGTGCCGCCCGGCCTACCGGACCGCGCTGCAGGACTTCCTGCGCGGGCTCGACCTGGACGACGACACCCGCAAGCGGATCGAGATCAACCCGCTGCGGGTGCTGGACGACAAGCGCGAGGCGGTGCAGAAGCAGCTCAGCGGGGCGCCGCTGATCGCCGACCACCTGTGCGAGGCGTGCAAGGCGTACCACGAGCAGGTGCGCGAGCTGCTGACGGCGGCCGGGGTGGCGTACGAGGACGACCCCAAGCTGGTGCGCGGGCTCGACTACTACACGCGCACCACCTTCGAGTTCGTGCACGACGGGCTCGGCTCGCAGTCCGCGATCGGCGGCGGCGGGCGGTACGACGGCCTGTCCGAGATGATCGGCGGCCCGGCGCTCCCGTCCATCGGCTGGGCGCTCGGCGTGGACCGCACGGTGCTGGCGCTGCGCGCGGAGGGCGTCGAGCTGCCGCTGCCGCCGGCCACCGACGTCTACGCGGTGCCGCTCGGCGAGGAGGCGCGGCGGACGCTGTTCACCACCGTCACCGCGCTGCGCAGGGCCGGGCTCGCCGCGGACTTCGCCTTCGGCGGCAAGGGCATGAAGAACGCGATGAAGTCCGCGAACCGCTCCGGCGCCAGGTTCGCGCTGGTCGCGGGGGAGCGGGACCTCGCCGAGGGTGTCGTGCAGATGAAGGACCTGGAGAGCGGCGAGCAGCGGCCGGTCGCCCTCGACGAGATCGTGGCGGTGCTCACCGAACGGCTGGCGTGACCGAGGCCGTGACCACGGCTGTCGCCGACCGCGGTGGCGAGGTGTGAAACGGGGGGCGTACGGAGAGGATCCGTACGCCCCCCGTCCGTGTACGAGGCCCGCAGGGCCGGTCTCGTCCACAGTGCGCTGGTGCACAATGAGGATGCCCGGCAACCCCCACCGACCCAGAGAACGGCCATCATGACGACTTCCGCGCTGGACGAGAGCCGAACCGACAGCGACGACGACGAGCGCCCGACCGCGGTCCTCATCGGAGCGGGACGCGCGTACACCTGGCTCCTGGTGATCTGCGCCGCGCTCGGCACCCTGGCGTCGTTCGTGATCACCGATGACAAGTTCAAGCTGCTGGAGGACCCGGGCTTCAAGCCGGCGTGCAGCCTGAACCCGATCATCTCGTGCAGCAACATCATGCAGAGCGACCAGGCCCACGCGTTCGGCTTCCCGAACCCGATGATCGGCTTGATGGCGTACCCGGTGGTGATGTGCCTGGCGATCGGCATGATCGCCGGCGCCCGCTACCGCCCCTGGTTCTGGCTGGGCCTCCAGGCGGGCACCCTGTTCGGCGTCGGATTCGTCACCTGGCTCCAGTACCAGTCGCTGTACTCGATCGGCTCGCTCTGCCTGTGGTGCAGCCTGGCCTGGGTCGTCACCATCCTGATGTTCTGGTACACCGCCGTGCACAACATGAAGCACGGCGTCATCAAGGTCCCCGCGGGCGCGCGCGCTCTGGTGCTGGAGTTCCACTGGGTGGTGCCGGTGCTGTGGTTCGGCATCCTCGCCACCCTGATCCTGGCCCGCTGGTGGGCCTACTGGAAGACGCTCATCTGAGGCTGCCGCGACCGGTGGCGGACCGGGTTGTCAGCGCCACGGCTTAGGCTGCACGCGTGGAGCCAGACCTGTTCACCGCCGCAGCAGAGGACCGTCAGGAGCGGGACCCGGGCAGCAGCCCGCTCGCCGTACGGATGCGTCCCCGTACTCTCGACGAGGTCGTGGGCCAGCAGCATCTGCTGCGTCCGGGCGCGCCGCTGCGGCGGCTGGTGGGGGAGGGCGGCGGCGGGCCGGCCGGACCGTCGTCGGTGATCCTGTGGGGGCCGCCCGGCACCGGCAAGACCACGTTGGCGTATGTGGTGAGCAAGGCGACCAACAAGCGGTTCGTGGAGCTGTCGGCGATCACCGCGGGCGTCAAGGAGGTCCGCGCGGTCATCGAGAGCGCCAAGCGCCAGGCGGGCGGCTACCAGCGCGAGACCGTGCTCTTCCTGGACGAGATCCACCGCTTCAGCAAGGCGCAGCAGGACTCGCTGCTGCCCGCGGTGGAGAACCGCTGGGTCACCCTCATCGCCGCCACCACCGAGAACCCCTACTTCTCGATCATCTCGCCGCTGCTGTCGCGCTCGCTGCTGCTCACCCTGGAGCCGCTCACCGACGACGACCTGCGCGGTGTGCTGCGCCGCGCGGTCGGCGACGAGCGGGGCCTCGCCGGGGCGGTGACGCTGCCGGAGGACTCCGAGGCGCATCTGCTGCGGATCGCCGGGGGCGACGCCCGGCGGGCGCTCACCGCGCTGGAGGCGGGCGCGGGTTCGGCCATCGCCAAGGGCGAGGACGCCCTCACCCTGGCCACCCTGGAGGAGTCCGTCGACCGGGCCGCGGTCAGCTACGACCGCGACGGCGACCAGCACTACGACGTGGCCAGCGCCCTGATCAAGTCCATCCGCGGCTCCGACGTGGACGCCGCGCTGCACTATCTGGCGCGGATGATCGACGCGGGCGAGGACCCGCGCTTCATCGCCCGCCGGCTGATGATCTCCGCCAGCGAGGACATCGGCCTGGCCGACCCCACCGCGCTGCCGACGGCGGTCGCCGCCGCGCAGGCCGTGGCGCTGATCGGCTTCCCCGAGGCCGCCCTCACCCTCAGCCACGCCACCATCGCCCTCGCCCTGGCGCCCAAGTCCAACTCCGCGACCACCGCGATCGGCGCCGCGCTCGCCGACGTCCGCGCGGGCAAGGCCGGACCCGTACCGCCGCACCTGCGGGACGGGCACTACAAGGGCGCCGCCAAGCTGGGCCACGCCCAGGGGTACGTCTATCCGCACGACGTGCCCGGGGGCATCGCCGCCCAGCAGTACGCCCCCGACGAGCTGCGCGGCCGCCGCTACTACGAGCCCACCCGGCACGGCGCGGAGGCGCGCTACGCCGACATCGTCCAGTGGGCCCGGGAGCGGCTGTCCGGCGCGGGGGAGTGAGCGGCGGGCGCCCGGACCGCCAGGACCCCGGGGACTATGACTCCCGGGCCGCCTCGAAGAGGGTCCGCATCGCCCGCCGCGCGCCGTCGAGCTCGGTGACCGGCTCGGGGAAGTCGAAGCGCGCGTCGAAGGTCGTGTCGTCGCCGCTGAAGCGGACCCGCAGGCCGAAGCGGTCGAGCGCGAGCGGGACGGCGGCGACGGCCCGGCGTGCCACGCCACCCTCGCAGGAGGTGCCGTCCGCACCGACCAGCGCGCACAGCAGGCCCACCTCGGCGCCGTGCGCCGCCGCCAGATGCTGCAGCAGCTCCGTCTCGTACCCGGCCAGCGGATCCGCCTCGGCGGCCGCGAACTCGTCGGGCTCCACCAGCGCCGTGCCCCACAGATCGTCCACCGAGACCTCGCCCGGCTCCAGCCGCAGCAGCGCCGTACCCGCCTCGAAGGCGCCGCCGGGCACCAGGGTGAGCCAGCCCGCCACCCAGGCGCGGCCGCGGATCCGGTGCGGCACGGCGACCGGTGCGACATCCGTGATCTCCAGCACAGCGGCGGCTTCGCCGTCCGGCGCGGCCTCGACCGCCCGCACCACGGCGGAGTCCCGCGCGAACAGCAGGAAGACGTCGCCGTGCGGGCCCACCGAGCGGCGCAGCGGCGTCATCGGCTCGCCGGGGGCCGGGCTCAGTCCAGGAATGACGAGCGCGGCCGACGAGTTATTCTCGACGAGAGTTCGCGCGCGTTCTGCTGCCGAGGGCAGCCGGGGCGCTTCTTCCACTTCGGGACGCGGCTGACCATGGGCCGGTACGCCGGACATGGGGTTCCCGGGTCGAATCATGCGATCTCCTCAGCTAAGGTAAGCCTTACCTAATTTACACGGAGGTTCGACGCACGTGAATCAGTCGCGTCCCAAGGTCAAGAAGTCCCGGGCGCTGGGCATCGCGCTCACCCCGAAGGCGGTCAAGTACTTCGAGGCACGCCCCTACCCGCCGGGTGAGCACGGTCGCGGTCGCAAGCAGAACAGCGACTACAAGACCCGGCTGCTGGAGAAGCAGCGGCTGCGCGCGCAGTACGACATCAGCGAGCGGCAGATGCAGCGCGCCTACGACCGCGCCAAGAAGGTGTCCGGCAAGCGGACCGGTGAGGCGCTGATCATCGAGCTCGAGCGCAGGCTCGACGCGCTGGTGCTCCGCTCCGGGCTGGCCCGCACCGTCTACCAGTCGCGCCAGATGGTCGTGCACGGCCACATCGAGGTCAACGGCCGCAAGGTCGACAAGCCGTCGTTCCGGGTCCGGCCCGACGACGTCGTGACCGTCCGCGAGCGGTCCCGCGAGAAGACGCCGTTCCTCGTGGCGCGCGAGGGTGGCTGGGCCGGCGAGGGCGAGACCCCTCGCTACCTCCAGGTCAACCTCCAAGCCCTCGCCTTCCGCCTCGACCGCGAGCCCAACCGCAACGAGATTCCCGTCATCTGTGACGAGCAGCTCGTAGTCGAGTACTACGCCCGCTGACGCGCGCGGAAGACCTGTGCCCCGAAGGGGCGCGGGGAACTGCGCGACCAGCCGTCGCGTGCCTGCACGTCACCACCGGCCCCAGAGGGGCAGATCGGTTGTCTTCGGACCACCGGCCCGGTGGGGGCTAGTCGCGCAGTTCCTCGCGCCCCTGGGGGGCGACGGCGCGGGTGCGCGGGGTCGGGAGGGAGCCCGGGGGAAGGGGGGCCGGGAGGGGCGCCCGGGGGCGGCCGGTGGTGGCGCGGTGGACCGCGGCGTCCAGGCCGAGCCGACTGCCGTCAACCAGCGCGGCGGCGTAGTCGACGTCACCCAGAGCCGCGCGCAAGCGCGCCTCGCAGAGCGTGTGCGGGGCGTTGAAGAAGCGCGAGCCGAAGAGCCGCAGCCCCACCGACTCCCAGAGCCGCCCCGCGGCACCCTGGAGGACCGCCGCCTCCTGCGGGGCGCCCTCGCCCTCGGTGATCAGGGCCAGGAGTTCCAGCGCCAGCACCGCCCCCACCAGGTCGTGGAAGGCGTGGTCGATGGCGAGCGCCTCCTCGGCCATCCGCCGGGCCCGGGCGGCGTCGCCCGACAGCCAGGCCGCGTACCCGAGCACATAGAGCGCGTACGCCAGCGTCCACCGCTCGCCGTGGTCCTGGCAGATCTGCCGCGCCTCCTCGGCCAGCGCCACCGCCTGCGGCAGATCCCCCTGGAACGCCACCGCCATCGCCAGCTCGACCTGCGCCATCAGGACGTTGCTGTTCAGCTCGCCGATCCGCCGGTAGCGGCCCAGCGCCTCGCTGATGAAGGTCTCGGCCCGCGGCATGTCGTCGGACACCAGCGCCAGGCACCCCAGCCGGTGCACCGCGTACGCCGCCGCGACGTCGTTGCCGGTGGCCTCCGCCTCGGCGCGGCACTCCTGGAGCACCCCGAGCGCGGCGACCGAGTCGCCCTGCAGCAGCGACACATAGCCGTACACCCACATCGCCTTGGCGCGCGCCTCCGACGGGCCGGGTGCCACGTCGAGCGCGCGCTCCAGCCAGTGCCGGCCCTCGGCCAGCCGCCCGCAGCCCGCCCAGCAGAACCACAGGGTGCCCGCCAGGTACTGGCCGATGGCCGGGTCCTCCGGCGGTCGGCCCGCGGCGCCGTCCAGGCTGAACTCCAGTGCCCGCCGCAGATTCGGCATGTCCGCCTCCACCCGGGCGGCCACCTCCGCCTGCCGGGCGCTGAACCAGTCCAGCTCGCACCAGGTGGCCAGCCCCAGGTACCAGTCGCGGTGCCGCCGCCGCATCCGCGCGTCGTCGCCCAGCGCGGTCAGCCACCCGGCACCGTACTCGCGCACCGTGTCCAGCATCCGGTAGCGCACCAGGCCGTCGCCGCCCGTCTCGCAGCTGAGCACCGACTGCGACACCAGCGCCTCGACGGTCTCGGTGATCTCGTCCTCGGGCAGATCGGGGCAGGCGCAGACGTACTCCACCGCCTCCAGGTCGAACCGCCCGGCGAAGACGGACAGCCGCGCCCACAGCAGCCGCTCCCGCGGGGTGCACAGCTCGTGGCTCCAGCCGATCGCGGTACGCAGCGCCCGATGCCGGGCGGGCGCGCTGGGATCGCCGCCGGTCAGCAGCCGGAACCGGTCGTCCAGCCGGTCCAGCACCTGCTCGACGGAGAGCGCCCGCAGCCGTACCGCGGCCAGCTCCAGCGCCAGCGGCAGACCGTCGAGGCGGGCGCACAACTCGACCACGGGACCGCTGTTGGCGCCCGTCACGGCGAACCCGGGCAGCACCGCCGCCGCGCGCCGCGCGAACAGCCGTACCGCGTCGCCGTCCGCGTCCGGCGCCGGGAGCGGCTCCACCGGCAGCAGATGCTCGCCGGTGACACCCAGCGAGCGACGGCCCGCCGCCAGCACCCGCACCGCGGGCGCCCGCCGCAGCAGCGCGGCGGTCAGCTCCGCGACCTGCGGGCACAGTTCGTCGTACCCGTCGAGCACCAGCAGCGCCTCGCGGTCCGCGAGATGCTCGGTCAGCGCCACCAGCGGCTCGCGCGCGGTGTTGTCCGGCACCCGCAGCGCCGCGGCCACCGTGTGGCCCAGCAGCGAGGCGTCCCGCAGCCCCGACAGCTCCACCAGCCAGACCCCGTCGGGGAAACGGTCCTGCGCCTGCCGGGCGGCGTGCAGCGCGAGCCGGGACTTCCCCACACCGCCGACCCCGGTCAGCGTGGTGAGCCGCGAGCGCGACAACATCGCCGACAGCTCGGTGAGTTCGGACGTCCTGCCGACGAAGGCGTTCAGCTCCGCCGGGAGGTTACCCACGGTCTCCATGGTGTACGGAGCGTACTTGAGAGTGTGCGGAACGTACAATCCCACCACCCGAGAGCCCCTCCGGCCCCGCGTTTCCGCCCCGCCCGCGCCCCGGCGCCACGCAGCTAATGCGGTACGGACGCCCAGGCCGCTCGCGATAAGGTCGGTACTCAGTCGACAGGTGATTTCGAGGGGGCGCGGCAAGGTGTCCGGTGGAGAAGTGGCGGCCATGATCGTGGCGGTCTTCTGGGCGATCCTGGTGTCGTTCCTGGCCGTCGCGCTGGTCCGGCTGGCCCAGACACTCAGGCGGACCACGCAGTTGGTGGCCGGGATCACCGAGCAGGCCGTACCGCTGCTCGGCGAGGCGTCCGACGCGCTGCGCACCGCGCACACCCAGCTCGACCGGGTCGACACCATCACCGCGGACGTGGCGGAGGTGACGGCCAACGCCTCCGCGCTGTCGTCCACCGTGGCCTCGGCGTTCGGCGGCCCGCTGGTCAAGGTCGCGGCCTTCGGGTACGGGGTGCGGCGCGCGGTCGGCCTGCGGGCCGGCGGCCCCGTCCGCCCCGCGCCCGGCACCGTGACGGCAGGCAAGGTGCTGCCCGCCGCCCGGCGCGGCGGCCGACGCAACCGCTCGAAGGACTGAGGCCCCATGTTCCGCCGTATGTTCTGGTTCCTGACCGGTGCCGCCACCGGAGTCTGGGCGACCACCAAGGTCAACCGCGTGCTGCGCAGGCTGACCCCGGAGAGCCTGGCCGCCACCGCCGCGGACCGCGCGCTGGAGACCGGCGCCCGGCTGCGGGTGTTCGCCCAGGACGTGCGGGCGGGCATGAACGAGCGCGAGACCGAACTGCACGACGCCCTGGGGCTGACGGCCCCGGAACCAGAACTCCCGGCACAGCGCCGGGGCATTGCGTACAACCGGAAGGACGATCACTGATGGAGTCGGCAGAAATCCGCCGCCGCTGGCTGCGCTTCTTCGAGGAGCGCGGGCACACCGTCGTGCCGTCGGCGTCCCTCATCGCCGACGACCCCACCCTGCTGCTGGTCCCCGCGGGCATGGTGCCGTTCAAGCCGTACTTCCTCGGTGAGGTCAAGCCGCCGTTCGCCCGCGCCACCAGCGTCCAGAAGTGCGTCCGCACCCCGGACATCGAAGAGGTCGGCAAGACCACCCGGCACGGCACCTTCTTCCAGATGTGCGGCAACTTCTCCTTCGGCGACTACTTCAAGGAAGGCGCCATCAAGTACGCCTGGGAGCTGCTCACCAGCTCCGTGGCGGACGGCGGCTACGGCCTGGAGCCGGAGAAGCTCTGGATCACCGTCTACGAGCAGGACGACGAGGCCGAGCAGATCTGGCGCGACGTCATCGGCGTGCCCGCCGAGCGCATCCAGCGCCTCGGCATGGGCCCCAACTTCTGGTCGATGGGCGTCCCCGGCCCCTGCGGCCCGTGCTCCGAGATCAACTACGACCGCGGCCCCGACTTCGGCGTCGAGGGCGGCCCCGCCGTCAACGACGAGCGGTACGTGGAGATCTGGAACCTCGTCTTCATGCAGTACGAGCGCGGCGCCGGCGAGGGCAAGGAGAGCTTCCCGATCCTCGGCGACCTGCCGTCGCAGAACATCGACACCGGTCTCGGCCTCGAACGCCTCGCCATGATCCTGCAGGGCGTGCGGAACATGTACGAGACCGACACCCTGCGCGTCATCATGGACCGCGCCACCGAGCTGACCGGCGTCCAGTACGGCGCCGCCCAGCACACCGACGTCTCGCTGCGCGTGGTCGCCGACCACATGCGCACCTCCGTGATGCTCATCGGTGACGGCGTCACCCCCGGCAACGAAGGCCGCGGCTATGTGCTGCGCCGCATCATGCGCCGCGCCATCCGTAACATGAGGCTGATGGGCGCCACCGAGCCGGTGGTCGCCGAGCTGATGGACGTCGTCATCAAGACGATGGGCGAGCAGTACCCGGAGCTGGTCACCGACCGCAAGCGGATCGAGTCCGTGGCGCTCGCCGAGGAGGCCCGCTTCCTCAAGACGCTCAGGGCCGGCACCAACACCCTGGACACCGCCGTCACCGAGACCAAGTCGGCGGGCGGCACCGTCCTCTCCGGCGAGAAGGCGTTCCTGCTCCACGACACCTGGGGCTTCCCGATCGACCTCACCCTGGAGATGGCCTCGGAGCAGGGCCTGACCGTGGACGAGGACGGCTTCCGCCGCCTGATGAAGGAGCAGCGGGACCGGGCCAAGGCCGACGCCAAGGCCAAGAAGACCGGGCACGCCGACCTGTCCGCGTACCGCGAGGTCGCCGACCGCTCCGGCAGCACCGAGTTCACCGGCTACACCCAGAACCACAACGAGGCCACCGTCGTGGGCCTGCTCGTCGACGGCGTCCCCTCGCCCGCCGCCACCGAGGGCGACGAGGTCGAACTGGTCCTGGACCGTACGCCGTTCTACGCCGAGGGCGGCGGCCAGCTCGCCGACACCGGCCGGATCCGGCTGGACTCCGGCGCCGTCGTCGAGGTGCGCGACGTGCAGCAGCCGGTGCCCGGCGTCAGCGTGCACAAGGGCGTCGTCCAGGTCGGCGAGGTCACCGTCGGCTCCGGCGCGCTGGCCCAGATCGACCTGGTGCGCCGCCGGGCCATCGCCCGCGCCCACAGCGCCACCCACCTCACCCACCAGGCGCTGCGCGACGCTCTCGGCCCGACCGCCGCACAGGCCGGTTCCGAGAACTCGCCCGGCCGCTTCCGCTTCGACTTCGGCTCGCCCGCCGCCGTCCCCGGCACGGTGCTCACCGACGTCGAGCAGAAGATCAACGAGGTGCTGGCCCGCGAACTCGACGTCACCGCCGAGGTGCTGCCGATCGCCGAGGCCAAACGCCAGGGCGCCATCGCCGAGTTCGGTGAGAAGTACGGCGAGCACGTACGCGTCGTCACCATCGGCGACTTCTCCAAGGAGCTGTGCGGCGGCACCCATGTGCACAACACCTCGCAGCTCGGCCTGGTGAAGCTGCTCGGCGAGTCCTCGATCGGCTCCGGCGTGCGCCGCGTCGAGGCCCTGGTCGGCGTGGACGCCTACAACTTCCTCGCCCGCGAGCACACGGTCGTCGCCCAGCTCACCGAACTGGTCAAGGGCCGCCCCGAGGAGCTGCCCGACAAGATCTCCGGCATGCTCGCCAAGCTCAAGGACGCCGAGAAGGAGATCGAGCGCTTCCGCGCGGAGAAGGTGCTCCAGGCCGCCGCCGGGCTCGCCGACAGCGCCGCCGACATCAACGGCGTCGCCCTGGTCACCGGCTCGGTCCCGGACGGCACCGGCGCCGACGACCTGCGCAAGCTGGTCCTCGACGTCCGCCAGCGCATCGGCGGCGGACGTGCCGCCGTCGTCGCCCTGTTCACCGTGGCCAACGACCGCCCGCTGACCGTGATCGCCACCAACGAGGCCGCCCGCGAGCGCGGCATCAAGGCCGGCGAACTCGTCCGCACCGCCGCCAAGACCCTCGGCGGCGGAGGCGGCGGCAAGGACGACGTCGCCCAGGGCGGCGGCCAGAACGCCGGCGCCGTCCAGTCCGCGATCGAGTCCGTCCAGCGGCTCGTGGCAGAGAAGGCCTGACGGCGGCATGAGAAGGGGCCGCCGTATCGCGGTGGATGTCGGGGACGCCCGGATCGGGGTCGCCTCGTGCGACCCCGACGGGATCCTCGCCACTCCGGTGGAGACCGTGCCCGGCCGGGATGTGGAGGCGGCGCTGCGGCGACTGGCGGCGATCGTCGGGGAGTACGAGCCGCTCGAGGTCGTCGTCGGGCTGCCCCGGTCCCTCAGCGGGAGCGAGGGGCCGGCGGCGGCCAAGGTCAGGGACTTCGCGCAACGTGTGGCGAAAATCATCTTCCCGGTGCCGGTGCGCCTCGTGGACGAGCGCATGACGACTGTGACAGCCGCTCAGGGGCTGCGCGCGTCCGGCAGGAACGCGAAAAAGGGACGCTCCGTAATCGACCAGGCTGCGGCCGTCATCATTCTGCAGAGCGCTCTGGAGACCGAACGGGTGTCGGGTAAAGCTCCGGGCGAGAGCGTCGAAGTAGTCCCCTGATGGCGATACGGTAACGTTCCGCGCGACACGGCGGCGCCTTCGGGCGCCGCCCGTTTCGCAAGGTCGGCAGGCCCGTTGCCGGCCGCGTACCAAGGGGACCGATGACTGACTATGGCCGGGGCTCCGGCTCCGAACCGTGGCACCCCGAGGACCCGCTCTTCGGTGACCGCTACGACCAGGCGCAGCAGCCGCATCCGCCCCAGCAGCCCCAGCAGCAGTACCAGGGCGGCTGGGATGACCCGTACGCCACCGGTCAGCACCCCCAGCAGCAGTACCCGCAGCACCAGGGCCAGCAGCAGTACCAGCCGCAGTCGCCCCAGCAGCCGCAGTACCAGCAGCAGTACCCCCAGCAGCAGGGCCAGCCCCAGCAGCAGTACCCGCAGCACAACGGGCAGCAGCAGTACCAGCAGGCGCGGTACGACGGCGGCTACGACACCGGCTCTCACCCGGTCGGCGGATACGGCGGGCAGGACCCGTACGGCGGACACCAGCCGCAGGACCCGTACTCCACCGGCCAGCAGCCGGATTTCTACGGGCAGCAGGGCTACCCGCCGCCGCAGCAGCCGCAGTACCGGCAGCAGCCGGGCCAGCCCCAGCAGCCGATGCAGGGACAGCGGATGCGGCAGGGCGCACCGGCGCCGGCGGCCCATCCGCAGGAGCCGGGCGCGCAGCCGCTGCGGACGGCCCCCGACACCACCGGTGACTGGGACGCGGAGGCCGAGGACGACCCCCGCGAGCACGCCTTCTTCGCCGACCGCGACGACGATGACGACGAGGACGACACCTCCGTCGCGAACAGCGGCGGCCGCAGGTCGGGCAAGACCGCGGGCAAGGGCACCTCGAAGGGCGGCAAGAAGCGCCGCAGCGGCTGCGCCTGCCTGGTGGTCGTGATGGTCCTGGCGGGCGGACTCGGCGGCGCCGGGTACTTCGGCTACGAGTTCTACCAGAGCCACTTCGGCCCGGCGCCCGACTACACGGGCAGCGGCTCCGGCGAGGTCCAGGTGCAGATCCCCACCGGATCGACGCTCACCACCATGGGCAACATCCTGAAGAACGCCGGGGTCGTGAAGAGCGTGGACGCCTTCACCTCGGCGGCGCGCAAGAACCCCAAGGGCCAGTTCATCCAGGCCGGGGTCTACGTGCTCAACCGGAACATGTCCGCGGCCGCCGCGGTCACCATGATGCTCGACCCCAAGTCGCAGAACGCGATGATCGTCAGCGAGGGCATGCGCGACGCGCAGATCTACGCCGCGATCGACAAGCGGCTCGGCCTCGCCGACGGCGCGACCCTCAAGGTCGCCCGCGCCCAGGCCAAGAACCTCGGCCTGCCCGACTGGGCCGACACCAACTCCAAGATCAAGGACCCGCTGGAGGGCTTCCTCTTCCCGTCCCGCTACAGCGTCGCCAAGGGCATGAAGCCCGAGACCCTGCTGCGCGAGATGATCGGCGAGGCGAAGAAGCAGTTCGCCGCGTACGACCTGGCCGCGGAGGCGAAGAAGCAGGGCCTCAAGTCGCCGCTGGAACTGCTGACCGTCGCCAGCCTGGTGCAGGCCGAGGGCAAGACGAACGACGACTTCCGCAAGATGGCCAAGGTCGTCTACAACCGCCTGGTGCCGACGAACAAGGAGACCTACGGGATCCTGCAGTTCGACTCGACGTACAACTACATCAAGAACCAGAACGAGACGAAGCTGAACCTGGAACAGATGCGGCAGCTCGACGACCCGTACAACACGTACAAGTACAAGGGCCTGCCGCCCGGTCCGATCGGCAACCCCGGACTGGTGGCGCTGAAGGCGGCGATGAGCCCGGACAGCGGGAACTGGTACTACTTCATCTCCCTCGACGGGAAGACGACGAAGTTCACCGAGACCCAGGCCGAGTTCAACAAGCTGAAGGCCAACTACCACCCCTAGCCCGCAGCCGCGGACAGGAACCGGACGGATCACTCTTTCGTGGGTACCACCGAACCGCACCCGGGCACCCCGGGCACGCGCCGCGCCGCCGTGCTCGGGTCGCCCATCGCCCACTCGCTCTCTCCCGTGCTGCACCGCGCGGCGTACGCCGCGATGGGCCTGAGCGACTGGCGCTACGACCGCTTCGAGGTGGACGAGGCCGCGCTGCCCGGCTTCCTCGACGGGCTCGACCCCGCCGTCTGGGGCGGGCTGTCGCTGACCATGCCGCTGAAGCGGGCCGTGCTGCCGCTGCTGGACGACATGACCGCCACCGCCGCGTCGGTGGAGGCGGTGAACACCGTGGTGATCGGCCCCGGCGGGCGCCGCAGCGGCGACAACACCGACATCCCCGGCATGATCGCCGCACTGCGCGAGCGCGGCATCACCTCGGTGCCGTCCGCCGCGGTCCTCGGCGCCGGCGCCACCGCCTCCTCGGCCCTCGCCGCCCTCGCCCAGATCTGCACCGGCGAGGTCACCGCCTATGTCCGCGGCCCCGAGCGCGCCGCCGAGATGCGGCAGTGGGGCGAGCGGCTGGGCGTCCTCGTCCGCACCGCCGACTGGGCCGACGCCGCCGAGGCGCTGGTCCGCCCGCTGGTCGTGGCCACCACCCCGGCGGGCGCCGCCGACCACCTCGCCGCCGCGGTGCCCGCCACCCCCGGCACGCTCTTCGACGTCCTCTACGACCCCTGGCCGACCCGGCTCGCCGCCGCCTGGGCCGACCGCGGCGGCGCTGTCGTCGGCGGCCTGGACCTGCTGGTCCACCAGGCGGTACTCCAGGTCGAACTGCAGACCGGCCAGGCCCCCGTACCGCTGGCGGCGATGCGCGCGGCGGGCGAGGCGGCACTCGCGGCGCACTGAGGCGCGGCGCCGTCCGCTCCCTGGACGCGGTTCCGGGCGGCCCGGCGAATCGTGGGAGGATCGAGGCGAGAACTCGCACGGGCGCGATACAAGGGAGCACCGTTGAGCAGGTTGCGCTGGCTGACCGCGGGGGAGTCGCACGGCCCCGCACTCGTCGCGACGCTGGAGGGACTGCCCTCCGGGGTGCCCGTCACCACGGAGCTGGTGGCGGACGCGCTGGCGCGGCGGCGGCTCGGCTACGGACGCGGCGCCCGGATGAAGTTCGAGCGTGACGAGGTCACCTTCCTCGGCGGCGTACGCCACGGCCTCACCATGGGCAGCCCGGTGGCCGTCATGGTCGGCAACACCGAGTGGCCGAAGTGGGAGCAGGTCATGTCGGCCGACCCCGTCGACCCCGAGATCCTCGCCGGGCTCGCCCGCAACGCGCCGCTGACCCGGCCGCGGCCCGGCCACGCCGACCTCGCCGGGATGCAGAAGTACGACCTCGACGAGGCCCGGCCGGTCCTGGAGCGCGCCAGCGCCCGTGAGACCGCCGCCCGGGTCGCGCTCGGCGCCGTCGCCCGCTCCTACCTCAAGGAGACCGCGGGCATCGAACTGGTCTCGCACGTGGTGGAGCTGGCCGGAGCGAAGGCGCCGTACGGCATCGTCCCCGTGCCCGGTGACGAGGCGCGGCTGGACGCAGACCCGGTGCGCTGCCTGGACGCCGACGCGAGCAAGGCGATGGTCGCGGAGATCGACCAGGCCCACAAGGACGGCGACACCCTCGGCGGCGTCGTCGAGGTCGTCGCCTACGGAGTACCGGTCGGCCTCGGCTCGCACGTGCACTGGGACCGGCGGCTCGACGCCCGGCTGGCCGCCGCGCTGATGGGCATCCAGGCGATCAAGGGCGTCGAGGTCGGCGACGGCTTCGAGCTCGCCCGGGTGCCCGGATCCAAGGCGCACGACGAGATCGTCCCCACCGCGGACGGCGTCCGCCGCACCTCCGGCCGTTCCGGCGGCACCGAGGGCGGCATGAGCACCGGCGAACTGCTGCGGGTGCGCGCCGCGATGAAGCCCATCGCGACCGTGCCGCGGGCACTGGCCACCATCGACGTCACCACCGGCGAGGTCGCCCAGGCGCACCACCAGCGCTCCGACGTGTGCGCGGTTCCGGCCGCGGGCATCGTCGCCGAGGCCATGGTCGCCCTGGTGCTGGCCGACGCGGTCGCCGAGAAGTTCGGCGGCGACTCGGTCGCCCAGACCCGGCGCAGCGTCCGCGGCTACCTCGACCACCTGGTGGTGAAGTGACCGCGCGGGAGGACGGGCAGCCCGGACCGGGCCCCGTGGTCGTCCTGGTCGGCCCGCCCGGCGCGGGCAAGTCCACCGTCGGCCGAGTGCTGGCCGACCGGCTGGGCATCACGTACCGCGACACCGACGCGGACATCGAGGCCGGCGCGGGCAAGCCGATCCCCGACATCTTCATCGACGAGGGCGAACCGCACTTCCGCGACCTGGAGCGGGCCGCGGTCCGCTCCGCGCTCGCCGGGCACGACGGGGTGCTGTCGCTGGGCGGCGGCGCCGTCATGGACGACGGCACCCGCGCCCTGCTCACCGGGCTGCCGGTGGTCTTCCTCGACGTCGGTCTGCACGACGCCGTACGCCGTGTCGGCCTGGACGCGCCGCGCCCGCTGCTCGCGGTCAACCCGCGCCAGCGCTGGCGCGAGCTGATGGACGTACGCCGTCCGCTCTACACCGAGGTCGCCCGGGCCGTCGTCGGCACCGACGGCCGCACCCCCGAGGACGTGGCCGACGCCGTCCTCGACGCACTCCAACTGAAGGACGCATGAGCGAGAACCCGCCCGCCGGCTCCGGCGCGCAGACCACCGCGCCCCCCACCCGCATCCAGGTCGGCGGCAGCGCGGGCACGGAAGCCTACGAGGTGCTGGTCGGTCACCAGCTGCTCGGCGAGCTGCCCGGACTGATCGGCACCTCGGCCCGGCGGGTGGCCGTACTCCACCCCGAGGCGCTGGCCGGGACCGGCGAGGCGATCCGCGAGGACCTCGCCGAGCAGGGGTACGAAGCGATCGCCATCCAGCTGCCGAACGCCGAGGAGGCCAAGACCGTCGAGGTCGCCGCCTACTGCTGGAAGGCGCTGGGCCAGACCAACTTCACCCGCAGCGACGTGATCGTGGGCGTCGGCGGCGGCGCGACCACCGACATCGCCGGATTCGTGGCCGCGACCTGGCTGCGCGGGGTGCGCTGGATCGCGGTGCCCACCACGGTGCTCGGCATGGTGGACGCGGCGGTCGGCGGCAAGACCGGCATCAACACCGCCGAGGGCAAGAACCTGGTCGGGGCCTTCCACCCGCCCGCCGGGGTGCTCTGCGACCTCGCCGCCCTGGAGTCGCTGCCGGTCAACGACTACGTCAGCGGGCTCGCCGAGATCATCAAGGCCGGGTTCATCGCCGACCCGAAGATCCTCGACCTGGTCGAGGCCGACCCCGCCGCGGCCCGTACGCCCGCGGGACCGCACACCGCCGAGCTGGTCGAGCGCGCCATCCGGGTCAAGGCCGAGGTGGTCTCCGCCGACCTCAAGGAGTCGGGGCTGCGGGAGATCCTCAACTACGGCCACACCCTGGCGCACGCCATCGAGAAGAACGAGCGCTACAACTGGCGGCACGGCGCCGCCGTCTCCGTCGGCATGGTCTTCGCCGCCGAACTCGGGCGGCTGGCCGGGCGGTTGGACGACGCCACCGCCGACCGGCACCGCGCCGTACTGGAGTCCGTCGGCCTGCCGCTGAGCTACCGCGGCGACCAGTGGCCCAAGCTGGTGGAGACCATGAAGGTCGACAAGAAGTCCCGCGGCGACCGGCTGCGCTTCATCGTCCTCGACGGCCTGGCCAAGCCCGTGGTGCTGGAGGCGCCGGACCCGGCCGTCCTGCTCGCCGCCTACGGGGAGGTGTCCGCGTGACCCGCCAGGTCCTGGTCGTCAACGGCCCCAACCTGGGGCGGCTCGGCTCCCGCGAGCCCGACGTGTACGGCGCGACCTCGTACGCGGGCCTCGTCGAGGCGTGCACCAAGCTCGGCGCCGAACTGGGCTTCGACGTCGAGGTCCGCGAGACCAACGACGAGGGCGAGCTGGTCCGCTGGCTGCACGAGGCCGCCGACGGCCGGATCCCGGTGGTGCTCAACCCCGGCGCCTTCACGCACTACTCCTACGCTATGCGGGACGCGGCGGCGCAGCGCACCGCCCCGCTGATCGAGGTGCACATCTCCAACCCGTACGCCCGCGAGGAGTTCCGGCACACCTCGGTGGTCGCGGCCGTCGCCAGCGGTACGGTCGCCGGGTTCGGGATCGGCTCCTACCGGCTGGCGCTGCGGGCGCTCGCCGAGGAGATCGACGGCTGATCAGCCGCGGTACGGCCCGGCGGCGGCGCCGGGCACCACGGACGTTACCCACGCGTTCACACAAGTGAGCCCGGGGGCGGTACCGTTCGGTGTCGTCATGACGCAGAACCTCCGGCACGAGATGGAGTGGGCCGTGATGCAGCACGCTGTGGGGGCACCGCAGCCTGGCCGCCCTGGCCGTCCGACGGCTTCCGCCGGCGGTACCACCGGGCACTTTCCGCTGCCCGCGCCGGCTCCCGTGCAGGTCCCGGGGCCGGGCGCCGGCGGCTCGCTGTCCGGCGCCGCGCACGGGCCGATAGCCGTGCTGCTGATCGGCGCCGCGGGCGCGGGCAAGACCACGATCGCCCGGCACTGGGCGGACAACCGGGGCGCGCCGACCGCGCACATCAGCCTCGACGACGTCCGCGAGTGGGTCAGGGCCGGTTTCGCCGACCCCCAGGCGGGGTGGAACGAGCACTCCGAGGCGCAGTACCGGCTGGCCCGCCGTACCTGCGGCTTCGCCGCCCGGAACTTCCTGGCCAACGGTGTCTCCTGCATCATCGACGACGCCGTCTTCCCCGACCGCCCGGCGGTCGGCCTCGGCGGCTGGAAGCGGCACGTCGGCCCCGGCCTGCTCCCCGTCGTCCTCCTCCCGGGCCTCGACATCGTCCTGACCCGCAACGCGGCCCGCAGCGGCAACCGCCGGCTCTCCGACGAGGAGGTCGCCCGCATCCACGGCCGCATGGCCGGCTGGTACGGCTCCGGCCTCCCCATCATCGACAACTCCCACCTCGACGTCCCCTCCGCCGCCGCCGCCCTCGACCGCGTAGTAGCCCGCAGCCTCCAAGGCCCCCCGACCTGGTAACACCCCACCGCGCCCCCCGGAGGCCCCGCCTTTCTCCGCCGCGACGGCGAGCACCGAATCACCGCATCCCGGCGGTGCCGAACCGGCCTCACCCCCCGTAGACGCCCCGCCCGCAGGGTGAACCGTAGACCCCCCACCCCGGCCCGGAGGGCCACGGTCGGACGCGTACCGGAAGCCCCGGGCGCGAAGCGCCCGTACGCTCGCCACATGTCCGAGGTGCACGCAGCACGCAGAGAACGCCTGCGCGAACGGTGCGCGGCGGCCGGTGCGGCCGCCGCGCTGGTCACCCGGCCCGCCAACGTCCGCTACCTGACGGGCTGCTCCCCGCAGGGCGCCGCACTGCTGGTCGGACCGGGTACGCAGGCCGCCCTGCTGCATCTGCGCCCCCCGCCGGACGACATGGCGGACGGCCAGCCGCCGGACGACCTGCGCGCGGTGCTGCTGCCCTCGCCGGACGGCGACGCCGCCGTCGCGGCCGCCGACCTGGCCAGGGAGTGGCACGCCGACTCCCTCGCCGTCGAGGAGCACCACCTCACCGTCGCCCGCCACCGCGCCATCGGCTCGGTCGCCGCGGGCCTGCCGCTGTCCGACCTGGGCGGCGCCGTCGAACAGCTGCGGCTGGTCAAGGACGAGCACGAGATCGCCGCCCTCCGCATCGCCGCCGAGATCGCCGACCAGGCCCTGGGCGAGCTGCTGGAGTCCATCCTGGTCGGCCGCACCGAGCGGCACCTCGCACTGGAGCTGGAGCGCCGCCTGGTCGACCACGGCGCGGAGGGCCCCGCCTTCCGCACCTCCGTCGGCACCGGCCCGCACTCCGGCACGGCCCGGCACGCCCCGACCGACCGCCGCGTCGAGGAGGGCGACTTCCTCACCGTGCGGCTGGGCGCCTGCTACCGCGGCTACCGCTGCGAGGTCGGCCGTACCTTCGTCATCGGGACGGCTCCCGCCGCCTGGCAGGTCGAGCTGTACGAGCTGGTATTCGCCGCCCAGCGGGCCGGCCGTGAGGCGCTCGCACCGGGTGTGGCCTGCCGCGACGTCGACCGGGCCACCCGCGCGCCGCTGACCGCCGCGGGCCACGCGGAGGGCCTCGCGGCATGGTCGGGACACGGCGTGGGGCTCGAAATCGACGAGGACCCTCAGTTGTCACCTGCGGCCATGGGTAAACTGGACGCTTGCGTGCCGGTCACCGTCGAACCGGGGGTCCACCTTCCGGGCCGCGGCGGTGTCCGCATCGACGACACACTCGTCGTACGCCCCACGGCGGACGGCGGGCCCGAGCTACTCACCATCACGACCAAGGAACTGCTCGCCCTGTGACGGGCGTCCTTCCTCGGTCCCCGAAGCAGCACATTCAGGAGATTCCGCAACCGTGGCCACCACGAACGACCTCAAGAACGGCCTCGTGCTCAAGCTCGACAGCGGTCAGCTCTGGACCGTAGTCGAGTTCCAGCACGTCAAGCCCGGCAAGGGCCCCGCCTTCGTGCGCACCAAGCTGAAGCACGTGCTCTCCGGGAAGGTCGTCGACAAGACCTTCAACGCGGGCGTGAAGGTCGAGACCGCCAACGTCGACAAGCGCGGCATGCAGTTCTCCTACAAGGACGGCAGCGACTTCGTCTTCATGGACACCGAGACGTACGACCAGATCATGGTCAGCCCCGAGGTGGTCGGCGACGCCGCCAACTACCTGCTGGAGGGCTTCGAGGCCGTCGTCGCGATGTACGAGGGCTCCGCGCTCTACGTCGAGCTGCCCGCCTCCGTCGAGCTGGTGATCGAGTACACCGAGCCCGGCGTGCAGGGCGACCGCTCCACCGGCGGCTCCAAGCCCGCCCGCCTGGAGACCGGCTACGAGATCGGTGTCCCGCTCTTCATCACCACCGGTGAAAAGGTGAAGGTCGACACCCGTACGGGCGACTACCTCGGCCGGGTGAACAGCTAACCGTGGCTGCCCGCAACAAGGCCCGTAAGCGCGCCTTCCAGATCCTCTTCGAGGCGGAGCAGCGGGACGCCGACCCGAAGACCGTCATGGCGGACTGGATCCGGCTCGCGCGGACCGACGACCGGCAGCCGCCGGTCACCGAGTACACGATGCAGCTCGTCGAGGGCTGTGCGGCGCACGCGGACCGGATCGACGAGCTGCTGTCCAGCTACTCGGTCGGCTGGACCCTCGACCGGATGCCCGTCGTCGACCGCAACGTGCTCAGGCTCGGCACCTACGAGCTGCTCTGGGAGGACGACGTCCCGGACGCGGTGGTGCTGGACGAGGCGGTGCAGCTCGCCAAGGAGTTCTCCACCGACGAGTCGCCCTCCTTCGTCAACGGGCTGCTGGCCCGGCTGATGGAGCTGAAGCCGACCCTCAAGCGCTAGGGCCTGTCCGCAGGACAGGCCCTAGACCCAGGTTCCGCTCCCACCAGGCTCGCGGCAGAAGGTGAACGATATTCTGCTTCGGGCCTGGTGTGCGTCCGGCCCCCTGGCCTAGATTCCCGCGCATGGACGCTGACGGGGACGACGACCTGATCCTGGCGGACCTCGCGAAGATGCGGGGCGCCGACCTGCCGGTGCACGGCGGCCGCACGATGGCGTACGTCTACGACGCCGGGCTGGCCGGACTCGACGACCTGGCGGCGCGGGCCCAGCGCGCGGTCGCGGGCGTCAACGGCCTGGACATGACCGCCTTCCCGAGCGTGATCGCGTTGGAGAACGACCTCGTCGGCCGGACCGCGGCGCTGCTCGGCGGCGGCCCCGAGACGGTCGGCACCTTCACCAGCGGCGGCACCGAGAGCTGCCTGCTGGCCGTCCTCACCGCCCGTGAGTACGCCCGCCGGGTGCGCGGCGTCACCGCGCCGGAGATCGTCCTGCCGGTCACCGCGCACGCCGCCTTCCACAAGGCGGCAGCGCTCTTCGGCCTGACCGTGGTGAGCGTCCCGGTGGACCCGGGGACCTTCCGGGTGCGCGCGGCCGACGTCGCCGCGGCGATCAGCGACCGCACCGCCCTGGTGGTGGTCTCGGCGCCGTCCTACGCCCACGGGGTGATCGACCCGGTCGAGGCGGTGGCGCGGGAGGCGGCGGCGCGCGGGGTGCTGTGCCACGTGGACGCGTGCATCGGCGGCTGGTACCTGGCCCACCGGCGGCTCGCCGCCGCCATCCCGCCGCCGCCCGCCTTCGACATGGCGGTGCCCGGCGTCAGCTCGCTCTCCGTCGACCTGCACAAGTACGGCTACACCCCCAAGGGCGCCTCGGTGCTGCTGCTGCGGGACGCGGAGCTGCGGCGGCACGGATGGTTCGCGCACGCCTCCTGGCCCGGCTATCCGGTCGTCAACGCCACGCTGCAGGGCACCAAGTCCGCGGGGCCGCTGGCCGCCGCCTGGGCGGTCACCAGGGAGATCGGGACCGCCGGGTACACCGAGCTGTCCCGGCGCGTCCACGCCGCCACGGAACGGCTGGTGGAGGGCATCGGCACCATCGCCTGCCTGCGGGTGCTGGGCACCCCGCAGGCGTCGCTGGTCGCGGTGGCCGCCGCGACGCAGGCCGGGCTCGACCCGTTCGTGGTCGCGGACGAGATGCGGCTGCGCGGCTGGTACCTCCAGCCGCAGCCCGCCTTCGGCGGCTCCCCGGCCAATGTGCATCTGACGGTGACCGCCGCGGTCGCCGACCCCGAGGTGATCGACGAACTGCTGGACGAGCTGGCGGCGGCGGTACGGCGGGCCCGGCTGATCGGCCCGATGGAGGTCGACGAGGGGCTTGTCGCGCTGGCGGCCGGGCTCGACCCGGACGCGCTGGGCCCCGAGGAGGTCGCGCTGGCCCTCCAGCTCGCGGGCGTCGGCGCCGACGGCGCGCTGCCCGAGCGGATGGCGCCCGTACTGGCCGTGCTGCAGGCCCTGCCGCCCCGGCTGACCGAACGGCTGCTCCCCGAGGTCATCTCCCGCCTCTACCCGCCGTCCGCGGCGGTGCGCTGAGCCGGGGGCGCGGCGGGGGACCGGCGGAGAACACAGCGCCGCCCGGGGCGGGCCATGGCGGCCTGCCCCGGGCGGCGGGACGTTTCTGCAGTGTGCGGGCGAGCTGTCGGCTCAGGCTTCTTCGTGCTGGACGGCACGGCGCGCGTCCGCGTCGAGGACGCCCCAGCCGATGAGCTGCTCGGTGAGCACCGACGGCGACTGGTCGTAGATCACGGCCAGGGTGCGCAGGTCGTCCTGGCGGATCGACAGCACCTTGCCGTTGTAGTCGCCGCGCTGGCTCTGGATGGTGGCCGCGTACCGCTGGAGCGGGCCTGCCTTCTCCGGCGGGACCTGGGACAGCCGCTCCAGGTCGAGCACCAGCTTCGGCGGCGGCTCGGCGGCGCCGCCGGGGGTCGTGCCCGGCAGCAACTCCTGCACCGGCACCCCGTAGAAGTCCGCCAGCTCGGCGAGCCGCTGCACGGTCACGGCGCGGTCGCCGCGCTCGTACGAGCCCACGACCACTGCCTTCCAGCGGCCCTGGGACTTCTCCTCGACGCCGTGCAGAGAAAGGCCCTGCTGCGTACGGATGGCACGGAGCTTTGCTCCGAGCTGCTTGGCGTAATCGCTGGACATATGGCTCCCCGGACGGAAACTCGGTGACTCACTGTGAGGTTACGCAGCGTAATCCGTGCCCGTCAAGCTGAAATAGTCCGACCGGTCTCTGACCTGGGCGGTCTGCGCCACCTGATACCGTTGCCGCGTACCCCAGACGTCCTTTAAGACCCGTCCCGTGAGGCGGGGAAGGAGGTCCCCGACCCATGGTCGAAGACCGCAGCACAGAATCCGCGCGGCCGGTGCTCGAAGCCCCGGACATCGCGCGGGTGCTCACCCGCATCGCCCACGAGATCGTCGAGCGCGCCAAGGGCGCCGACGACGTGGTGCTGCTCGGCATCCCCACCCGCGGCGTCCACCTCGCCGGACGGCTGGCGGACAAGCTCGCCGAGATCACCGGCCGTACCACGGCGGTGGGTTCGCTCGACATCACCATGTACCGCGACGACCTGCGGCTGCACCCGGCGCGCGCGCTGGCCCGTACCGAGATCCCCGGCGACGGCATCGACGGCCGGCTGGTCGTCCTCGTCGACGACGTGCTCTTCTCCGGCCGCACCATCCGCGCCGCGCTCGACGCCCTGAACGACATCGGCCGCCCGCGCGCCGTCCAGCTCGCCGTGCTCGTCGACCGCGGCCACCGCGAACTGCCCATCAGGGCCGACTACGTGGGCAAGAACCTGCCCACCTCGCTCCGCGAGACCGTCAAGGTGCTGCTCACCGAGGAGGACGGTCGCGACACCGTCCTGCTCGGTCAGCGGGACCACCAGGAACCCGCCACCACCGCGCCGCGCCAGGGACTCCCGGCGGACGAATAGCGCACCCGCGCCAGGACCCGTGACGGGTCCGGCGCTTCCGCGTGCCCTGACCCGCCCCAGCACCCCCTGGAGTGACCCGATGAAGCGCCACCTGATCTCGGCCGCCGACCTCAGCCGCGACGACGCCCTCCTCGTCCTCGACACCGCCGAGGAGATGGCCCGCCTGGCCGACCGGCCGATCAAGAAACTGCCCACCCTGCGCGGCCGTACCGTCGTCAACCTCTTCTTCGAGGACTCGACCCGGACCCGTATCTCCTTCGAGGCGGCGGCCAAGCGGCTGTCCGCCGACGTCATCAACTTCTCCGCCAAGGGCTCGTCGGTCTCCAAGGGCGAGTCCCTGAAGGACACCGCGCTGACCCTGGAGGCGATGGGCGCCGACGCCGTCGTCATCCGGCACCACTCCTCCGGAGCGCCGCACCGGCTGGCGACCTCCGGCTGGATCGGCGGCTCGGTGGTCAACGCCGGCGACGGCACCCACGAGCACCCCACCCAGGCGCTGCTCGACGCCTTCACCATGCGCCGCCACCTGTCCGGCGTCGGCCGGGACCTGTCGGGCCGCCGCGTCACCGTGGTCGGCGACATCCTGCACAGCCGGGTGGCCCGCTCCAACGTGCTGCTGCTCAACACCCTCGGCGCCCAGGTCACCCTGGTCGCGCCGCCCACCCTGCTGCCGATCGGCGTCGAGGAGTGGCCCTGCGAGGTCAGCTACGACCTCGACGCGGTGCTCGCCAAGACCGACGCCCTGATGATGCTCCGGGTGCAGAGCGAGCGGATGAACGCCGCCTTCTTCCCCACCGAGCGCGAGTACTCCCGGCGCTACGGCCTCGACGGCCTGCGGATGGCGGCGCTCCCCGAGCACGCCATCGTGATGCACCCCGGCCCGATGAACCGCGGCATGGAGATCACCGCCGAGGTAGCCGACTCCCCGCGCTGCACCGTCGTCGAGCAGGTCGCCAACGGCGTCAGCACCCGGATGGCCGTCCTCTACCTGCTGCTCGGCGGCTCGGAACCCGCCATCGCCACCGCAGCCACCGCCCGTACCGAGGAGAGCAAGTGACCATGAGCAAGACCCTGATCCGCGGTGCGAAGGTCCTGGGCGGCGAGCCGCAGGACGTGCTGATCGACGGCGAGACCGTCGCGGCCGTCGGCGGCGGCCTGTCCGGCGAGGGCGCGACCGTCGTCGAGGGCGAGGGGCTGGTCCTGCTGCCCGGCCTCGTCGACCTGCACACCCATCTGCGCGAGCCGGGCCGTGAGGACTCCGAGACCGTGCTCACCGGCACCAGGGCCGCCGCGGTCGGCGGCTACACCGCCGTCCACGCCATGGCCAACACCTTCCCCGTCGCCGACACCGCCGGCGTCGTCGAGCAGGTCTGGCGGCTGGGCCGCGAGTCCGGCTACTGCGACGTGCAGCCGGTCGGCGCCGTCACCGTGGGCCTGGCGGGCAAGCAGCTCGCCGAGCTGGGCGCCATGGCGGACTCCGCCGCCCAGGTACGGGTCTTCTCCGACGACGGCAAGTGCGTGGACGACGCGGTGATCATGCGCCGCGCGCTGGAGTACGTGAAGGCGTTCGACGGCGTCGTCGCCCAGCACGCCCAGGAGCCGCGGCTGACCGAGGGCGCCCAGATGAACGAGGGCGTCGTCTCCGGCGAGCTGGGGCTGCGCGGCTGGCCCGCCGTCGCCGAGGAGTCGATCATCGCCCGCGACGTGCTGCTCGCCGCCCACGTCGGCTCCCGGGTGCACATCTGCCATCTGTCGACCGCCGGGTCCGTGGAGCTGGTCCGCTGGGCCAAGTCCAAGGGCTGGGACGTCACCGCCGAGGTCACCCCGCACCACCTGCTGCTCACCGACGAGCTGGTCAGGTCGTACAACCCGGTCTACAAGGTCAACCCGCCGCTGCGCACCGAGGCCGACGTGCTGGCGCTGCGCGAGGCGCTGGCCGACGGCACCATCGACTGCGTCGCCACCGACCACGCCCCGCACCCGCACGAGGACAAGGACTGCGAGTGGGCCGCGGCGGCGATGGGCATGGTGGGCCTGGAGACGGCGCTGTCCGTCGTGCAGCACACCATGGTCGACACCGGACTGCTGGACTGGGCGGGCGTCGCCGACCGCATGTCGGCCCGGCCCGCCGTCATCGGGCGGCTGTCCGGGCACGGCCGTCCGATCGCCGCGGGCGAGCCCGCCAACCTCGTCCTGGTCGATCCCGCATACCGTGGAGTCGTCAACCCCGCGGGCTTCGCCTCCCGCAGCCGCAACACCCCCTACGAGGGCCGCGAGCTGCCGGGCCGGGTCCTCGCCACCTTCCTGCGGGGCCGGGCGACGGTCATGGACGGGAAACTCCAGTGACAGCTCTGAACCTGCTCGCAGCGGCCACAGTGCAGGCGGCCGGCAAGCACTCCGCGAAGGTCACCGACTGGACCGACCGGGTCGGCTGGATCGTCGGCCTCGCCCTGTTCGTGGGCCTGGTCTACTGGCTGATGCGGCAGGGCTGGCAGTGGCGCCGCACCCTGCAGGGCGGGCTGCCCGAGCTGCCGCCGCTGCCGGAGACGGCAGGCGAGCCGCTGCTGGAGCTGCACGGCCGCTACCACGGCAGCACCACCGCCGGTCAGTGGCTGGACCGCATCGTGGCGCACGGCCTCGGGGTGCGCAGCATGGCCGACCTCACCCTCACCGACGAGGGAATCGACGTCGTCCGCACCGGCGCCCCCGACTTCCACATCCCCGCCACCGCGCTGCGCGGCGCCCGCCTCGACAAGGGCATCGCGGGCAAGGTGCTCACCGAGGGCGGCCTGCTCGTGGTGACCTGGGAGCACGGCGGCACCCTCATCGACTCCGGATTCCGCGCCGACCACGCGGCGGACCACCCGGCCTGGGTCACCGAGGTCAACCGCCTCAGCGGCGACCGGGCGGTGGCGTTCACCGACGGCAAGCAGGACGACACCAAGGACGACACGCACGACGACGTGCACCACGTCACCCAGCACGACAAGGAAGGCGCACAATGACGACCTCCACCCGGGCGGCCAGCACACCCGCCGTACTCGTCCTGGAGGACGGCCGCACCTTCCGCGGCCGGTCCTACGGGGCCGTGGGGGAGACCTTCGGCGAGGCCGTCTTCTCCACCGGCATGACCGGCTACCAGGAGACGCTCACCGACCCCTCGTACCACCGCCAGGTGGTCGTCATGACCGCCCCGCACGTCGGCAACACCGGCGTCAACGACGAGGACGCGGAGTCGTCGCGCATCTGGGTGGCGGGCTATGTCGTCCGCGACCCCGCCCGCACCCCGTCCAACTGGCGCTCGCGCCGCTCCCTCGACGAGGAACTCGTCACCCAGGGGATCGTCGGCATCAGCGGCATCGACACCCGCGCCCTCACCCGCCACCTGCGCGAGCGCGGCGCGATGCGGGTCGGCATCTTCTCCGGCAACGCCGTCGCCGACGACGGGATACTGCTCGCCAAGGTGCGCCAGGCCCCCGAGATGACCGGCGCCGACCTGTCCGCCGAGGTCGCCACCAAGGAGGCGTACGTCGTCCCCGCCATCGGCGCCAAGCGGTTCACCGTCGCCGCGCTCGACCTCGGCATCAAGGGCATGACCCCGCACCGGATGGCCCAGCGCGGCATCGAGGTGCACGTGCTGCCCGCCGCCGCCACCGTTGAGGACGTCTACGCGGTCGCCCCGGACGGCGTGTTCCTGTCCAACGGCCCCGGCGACCCCGCCACCGCGGACCTCACGGTCATCAAGGAGGTGCTGGAGCGGAAGACGCCGCTGTTCGGCATCTGCTTCGGCAACCAACTGCTCGGCCGGGCCCTCGGCTTCGGCACCTACAAGCTCAAGTACGGGCACCGCGGCATCAACCAGCCGGTGCAGGACCGGAGCACCGGCAAGGTCGAGGTCACCGCGCACAACCACGGCTTCGCCGTCGACGCGCCGACCGACCGGGTCAGCCAGACCCCGTACGGCCGCGCCGAGGTCAGCCATGTCTGCCTGAACGACGACGTGGTCGAAGGGCTGCGGCTGCTCGACCAGCCCGCCTTCAGCGTCCAGTACCACCCAGAGGCGGCCGCGGGTCCACACGACGCCGCGTACCTGTTCGACCGCTTCGTCTCCCTGATGGAGGGCCAGCGTGCCTAAGCGCACCGACATCCAGTCCGTCCTGGTCATCGGTTCAGGACCGATCGTCATCGGCCAGGCCGCCGAGTTCGACTACTCCGGCACCCAGGCGTGCCGGGTGCTCAAGTCCGAGGGCCTGCGGGTCATCCTGGTCAACTCCAACCCGGCCACGATCATGACCGACCCGGAGATCGCCGACGCCACCTACGTCGAGCCGATCACCCCGGAGTTCGTCGAGAAGATCATCGCCAAGGAGCGCCCCGACGCGCTGCTGCCCACCCTCGGCGGCCAGACCGCGCTCAACACCGCGATCTCGCTGCACGAGAACGGCACGCTCACCAAGTACGGCGTCGAGCTGATCGGCGCCAACGTGGAGGCGATCAACAAGGGCGAGGACCGCGAGCTCTTCAAGGGCGTCGTCGAGGCCGTCAACGCCAAGATCGGCCACGGCGAGTCCGCCCGCTCGGTCATCTGCCACTCCATGGACGACGTCCTGGCCGGTGTCACCGCCCTCGGCGGCTACCCCGTCGTCGTCCGCCCCTCCTTCACCATGGGCGGCGCCGGCTCCGGCTTCGCGCACGACGAGGAGGAGCTGCGCCGGATCGCCGGACAGGGCCTCACCCTCTCGCCGACCACCGAGGTGCTCCTGGAGGAGTCCATCCTCGGCTGGAAGGAGTACGAGCTGGAGCTGATGCGCGACAAGCACGACAACGTGGTGGTCGTCTGCTCCATCGAGAACTTCGACCCGATGGGCGTGCACACCGGCGACTCCATCACCGTCGCCCCGGCGATGACGCTGACCGACCGCGAGTACCAGATCCTGCGCGACATCGGCATCGCGGTGATCCGCGAGGTGGGTGTCGACACCGGCGGCTGCAACATCCAGTTCGCCGTCAACCCCGAGGACGGCCGGGTCATCGTCATCGAGATGAACCCGCGCGTCTCCCGCTCCTCGGCGCTCGCCTCGAAGGCCACCGGCTTCCCGATCGCCAAGATCGCCGCCCGGCTCGCGGTGGGCTACACGCTCGACGAGATCCCCAACGACATCACCGAGAAGACCCCGGCGTCCTTCGAGCCGACGCTCGACTACGTCGTGGTCAAGGTGCCGCGCTTCGCCTTCGAGAAGTTCCCGGCCGCCGACGCCACCCTCACCACCACCATGAAGTCGGTCGGCGAGGCGATGGCCATCGGCCGCAACTTCACCGAGGCGCTGAACAAGGCGCTGCGCTCGCTGGAGAAGAAGGGCTCGCAGTTCGACTTCGTCTCCGACCCGGGCGCCTCCAAGGAAGAGCTGCTGGCCAAGGCCGCGGTGCCCACCGACGGCCGGATCAACACCGTGATGCTGGCGATCCGCGCCGGCGCCAGCCAGGAGGAGGTCTTCGACGCCACCAGGATCGACCCCTGGTTCGTCGACCAGCTCTTCCTGATCAAGGAGTACGCCGACGACCTGGCCGCCGCCGACCGGCTCGACCCCGAGCTGCTCGCCGATGCCAAGCGGCACGGCTTCTCCGACGCCCAGATCGCCGCCATCCGGGGCCTGCGCGAGGACGTGGTGCGCGAGGTCCGCCACGCGCTGGGCATCCGCCCGGTCTACAAGACGGTCGACACCTGCGCCGCCGAGTTCGCCGCCAGCACCCCGTACTTCTACTCGTCCTACGACGAGGAGAGCGAGGTCGCGCCCCGCGAGAAGCCCGCGGTGATCATCCTGGGCTCCGGACCCAACCGCATCGGCCAGGGCATCGAGTTCGACTACTCCTGCGTCCATGCCTCCTTCGCGCTGCACGACGCCGGGTACGAGACGGTGATGGTCAACTGCAACCCGGAGACCGTCTCCACCGACTACGACACCTCCGACCGGCTGTACTTCGAGCCGCTCACCCTGGAGGACGTCCTGGAGATCGTGCACGCCGAATCGCAGGCGGGACCGGTCGCGGGCGTCATCGTGCAGCTCGGCGGCCAGACCCCGCTGGGCCTGGCCCAGGCGCTCAAGGACAACGGGGTGCCGGTCGTCGGCACCTCGCCCGAGGCGATCCACCTCGCCGAGGACCGGGGCGCCTTCGGCCGGGTGCTCGCCGACGCCGGACTGCCCGCGCCCAAGCACGGCACCGCGACCTCCTTCCCCGGCGCCAAGGCCATCGCCGACGAGATCGGCTACCCGGTGCTGGTCCGCCCTTCGTACGTGCTCGGCGGCCGCGGCATGGAGATCGTCTACGACGAGACCCGGCTGGCCTCGTACATCGCCGAGTCCACCGAGATCAGCTCCGACCGCCCGGTGCTGGTCGACCGCTTCCTCGACGACGCCATCGAGATCGACGTGGACGCCCTCTTCGACGGCCACGAGCTGTACCTCGGCGGCGTCATGGAGCACATCGAGGAGGCCGGTATCCACTCCGGCGACTCGGCGTGCGCGCTGCCGCCCATCACCCTGGGCGGCCACGACATCAAGCGGCTGCGGACCTCCACCGAGGCCATCGCGCGCGGCGTCGGGGTGCGCGGCCTGATCAACATCCAGTTCGCGCTGGCCGGGGACATCCTCTACGTGCTGGAGGCCAACCCGCGCGCCTCCCGTACCGTGCCCTTCACCTCCAAGGCCACCGCGGTGCCGCTGGCCAAGGCCGCCGCGCGGATCTCGCTGGGCGCCACCGTCGCCGAGCTGCGCGTCGAGGGCCTGCTGCCGTCCAGCGGTGACGGCGGCGAACTGCCGCTGGACGCGCCGATCTCCGTCAAGGAGGCCGTGCTGCCCTGGTCCCGCTTCCGCGACGTGCAGGGCCGCGGCGTCGACACCATCCTCGGCCCGGAGATGCGCTCCACCGGCGAGGTCATGGGCATCGACGCGGTCTTCGGCACCGCCTACGCCAAGTCGCAGGCGGGCGCGTACGGCGCGCTGCCCACCAAGGGCCGCGCGTTCGTCTCGGTCGCCAACCGCGACAAGCGCGCGCTGATCTTCCCGGCCCGCGCGCTGATCGAGCACGGCTTCGAGCTGCTGGCCACCTCCGGCACGGCCGAGGTGCTGCGGCGCAACGGCATCGAGGCACGCGTGGTGCGCAAGCAGAGCGAGGGCGTCGGGCCCGAGGGCGAGCCGACCGTGGTGACCCTGATCCACGAGGGGGAGGTCGACCTCATCGTCAACACCCCCTTCGGCACCGGCGGCCGCCTCGACGGCTACGACATCCGCACCGCCGCCGTGGCCCGCGGCATCCCGTGCCTGACGACGGTCCAGGCGCTGGCCGCCGCCGTCCAGGGCATCGACGCCCTCAACCGCGGCGACATCACCGTGCGGTCCCTGCAGGAGCACGCGGAGCACCTGATCGCGGCGCGCGAGGCGTGAGACGGCGGCCCCGCCGGGGGCGTGGGCGCACACGGCGCCGCACGCCCCCGGCGGGGCACGACCCGGGACCTCCGCAGACGACAACCGACGGGAACGCCATGTACCACCTCCTCTTCCGGCTGGTCTTCCGCCGGATGGACCCCGAGAACGCCCACCACCTGGCCTTCCGCTGGATCCGGCTCGCCGCCCGGGTGCCCGTCCTGCGCACCTTCGCCGCCGCCGTGCTCGCGCCGCGCCACCCGGAGCTGCGGACCGAGGCGTTCGGGCTGCGGATGCACGGGCCGTTCGGGCTGGCCGCCGGGTTCGACAAGAACGCGACGGCGATCGACGGGATGGCCATGCTCGGCTTCGACCACGTCGAGATCGGCACGGTCACCGGGCAGGGCCAGCCGGGCAACCCCAGGCAGCGGCTCTTCCGGCTGGTCGCGGACCGCGCGCTGATCAACCGGATGGGCTTCAACAACGACGGCTCGGCGGCCGTCGCGGCCCGGCTGGCCGCCCGGCGGCCGGTGTTCAGGACCACGCTGGGCGTCAACATCGGCAAGACCAAGGCGGTGCCCGAGGACGAGGCGGCCGCCGACTACGTGCTCTCCACCGAGCGGCTCGCGGCGCACGCCGACTACCTGGTGGTCAACGTGTCCTCGCCCAACACCCCGGGGCTGCGCAATCTGCAGGCCACCGCCGCGCTGCGCCCGCTGCTCACCGCGGTACGCGAGGCCGCCGACCGCAGCGTGCCCGAGCGCCGGGTGCCGCTGCTGGTGAAGATCGCCCCCGACCTCGCCGACGAGGACGTGGACGCGGTCGCCGACCTGGCCGTCGAGCTGGGCCTCGACGGCATCATCGCCACCAACACCACCATCGCCCGTGAGGGCCTGGGCCTGCGGTCGGACCCCGCGCTGCTGGCCGAGACCGGCGGGCTGTCGGGCGCGCCGCTGAAGGACCGCTCCCTGGAGGTCCTGCGGCGGCTCTACGCCCGGGTCGGCGACCGCATCACGCTGGTCGGCGTCGGCGGGATCGAGGACGCCGAGGACGCCTGGCAGCGCATCCTGGCCGGCGCCACCCTCGTCCAGGGCTACAGCGCCTTCATCTACCAGGGCCCGTTCTGGATGCGGTCGGTCCACAAGGGCCTGGCCGCCCGCCTGGCGGTCAGCCCGTACGCCACCCTCGCCGACGCGGTCGGCGCCGACACCAGAAAGGTCCCCGCATGACCACCCCGGAGCTCGAACCCTTCGGCGCCCGGCTGCGCCGCGCGATGGACACCCGCGGCCCGCTGTGCGTGGGCATCGACCCGCACGCCTCGCTGCTCGCGGACTGGGGCCTGAACGACGACGTCGCCGGTCTGGAGCGCTTCACCATGACCGTGGTGGAGGCGCTGGGTGGTGAGACCGCGGTGTTCAAGCCGCAGTCGGCGTTCTTCGAGCGGTTCGGCTCGCGCGGGCTGGCCGTGCTGGAGCGCGCGGTGGCCCAGGCGCGGGCCGCGGGCGCGCTGGTGCTGATGGACGCCAAGCGCGGCGACATCGGCTCGACGATGGGCGCGTACGCCGCCACGTACCTGGAGAAGGACTCCCCGCTCTTCAGCGACGCCGTCACCGTCAGCCCGTACCTCGGCTTCGGGTCGCTGCGGCCGGCGCTGGACGCGGCGCGGATCTCCGGGGCGGGGGTGTTCGTGCTCGCGCTGACCTCCAACCCGGAGGGCGCCGAGGTGCAGCGGGCCACCGTCGCGGACGGCAGGTCGGTCGCGCAGGTCATGCTCGACCACATCGCCACCGAGAACGCGGGCGCGACCCCGCTCGGCTCGGTCGGCGCGGTGGTCGGGGCGACCCTCGGCGACGCCCACGCCGATCTGGACGTGAACGGTCCGCTGCTGGCTCCCGGAATCGGCGCGCAGGGTGCCACTCCGGCGGATCTGCCCCGGGTGTTCGGTGCCGCGCTGCGCAATGTGCTGCCGAGTGTGAGTCGTGGAGTGCTGAAATTCGGACCGGATTCCGTGGGTCTGCGGGCCGCCGCGGCACGATTCGCCGACGAGACTCGGGCGGCGGTCGCGGAAGCGTGACAGGAGCAGCGCAAGAGTGCCCCGAAAACGGCCGTTGAAACGTCCGAAAAAAGGGCCGGATTCAACCACCGGGCACATTGCCCCCGATTCCTGTTCCGGTTTGCCCCAAATATCCCGCCGGATCGAGTCTGACCAGGACTTTTCGACTGTTCTCGCTGACTTGGACCGTTCGGACCGCTAGTCTCCGACAGGAGCGCGCAGTTCACACGCGCCGCTCGTCGCCCCGCAGGTCGGGGCGTCGTTCCACACGGTCCATATCCGATTGCTCTACATCCGAGGTGACGTAGGCGTGGCTCTTCCGCCCCTTACCCCTGAACAGCGCGCTGCCGCGCTCGAAAAGGCCGCCGCGGCTCGCCGGGAGCGCGCCGAGGTCAAGAACCGGCTCAAGCACTCCGGCGCTTCTCTGCACGAGGTCATCAAGCAGGGCCAGGAGAACGATGTCATCGGCAAGATGAAGGTCTCCGCCCTTCTCGAGTCGCTCCCCGGCGTGGGCAAGGTCCGCGCCAAGCAGATCATGGAGCGCCTCGGCATCTCCGAGAGCCGCCGAGTGCGTGGTCTGGGCTCGAACCAGATCGCATCCCTGGAGCGCGAGTTCGGCGGCACCGCCGCCTGACGGTCCCAGGACCTCCGGGAACCAGGGATAATCGCTCCATGAGTTCTGCAGTCTCCCAGCGATTGACCGTGCTCTCCGGCCCCTCAGGGGTCGGCAAGAGCACGGTCGTCGCCCACCTGCGCACGGTGTACCCCGAGGTCTGGCTCTCGGTCTCGGCCACCACCCGCAAGCCTCGTCCCGGCGAGCAGCACGGTGTCCAGTACTACTTCGTCGACGACGACGAGTTCGACAAGCTCGTCGCCAACGGCGAACTGCTGGAGTGGGCCGAGTTCGCGGGCAACCGCTACGGCACCCCGCGCAGGGCGGTGCTCGACAAGCTGGCCGCGGGCGAGCCGGTGCTCCTGGAGATCGATCTCCAGGGAGCCCGGCTGGTCCGCCAGTCGATGCCCGAGGCGCACCTGGTCTTCCTGGCTCCGCCGAGCTGGGAGGAACTGGTGCGCCGGCTCACCGGGCGCGGCACCGAGTCACCCGAGGTGATCGAGGAGCGGCTGAGCGCCGCACGCGTCGAGCTGGCGGCCGAGGCCGAGTTCGACGAGACCCTTGTCAACACCTCCGTCGAGGATGTAGCGCGTGAGCTGCTAGCCTTGATGAAGATTGCATGACGAAGATTTTCTGAACTGCACTCGCGGCGTCTGCCGCGATCTGTCTTCCAACAGTAGGGGTAGGTAGAGCGTGTCCTCTTCCATCACCACGCCCGAGGGCATCATCAACCCGCCGATCGACGAGCTGCTCGAGGCCACCGACTCGAAGTACAGCCTGGTGATCTACGCGGCCAAGCGTGCGCGTCAGATCAACGCGTACTACTCCCAGCTCGGTGAGGGCCTGCTGGAGTACGTCGGCCCCCTCGTGGACACCCACGTCCACGAGAAGCCGCTCTCCATCGCGCTCCGCGAGATCAACGCGGGTCTGCTGACCTCCGAGGCCGTCGAGGCGCCCGCCCACTGAGGCGCCCGATCGCAGTACCTCGCACTTCACCACGGGCCCGGCGGCGCGACCGCCGGGCCCGTGGTGTGTCATGGGGAGCAGGGTCACGACGGAACTCGGGTCGGGAGAGACGATGGCGTCGCAAGAGACGATGACCAAGCCGCGGGTCGTACTGGGCGTCAGCGGGGGGATCGCCGCCTACAAGGCGTGCGAGCTGCTGCGGCGGCTCACCGAGTCCGGCCACGACGTACGGGTGGTGCCCACCGCGTCGGCCCTGCACTTCGTCGGCGAGGCGACCTGGTCGGCGCTGTCCGGCAACCCCGTCTCCACCCGGGTCTGGGACCACGTCGACGAGGTGCCTCACGTCCGCATCGGGCAGCACGCCGACCTGGTGGTGGTCGCCCCGGCCACCGCCGACATGCTCGCCAAGGCCGCGCACGGCCTCGCCGACGACCTGCTGACCAACACCCTGCTGACCGCCCGCTGCCCGGTGGTCTTCGCGCCCGCGATGCACACCGAGATGTGGGAGCACCCCGCCACCCAGGAGAACGTGGCCACCCTGCGCCGCCGCGGGAACGTGGTCATCGAGCCCGCCGTCGGCCGGCTGACCGGCGTCGACACCGGCAAGGGACGGCTGCCCGACCCGGCCGAGATCTACGAGATCTGCCGCCGCGTCCTGGCCCGCGGCCCGGTGGAACGCGACCTCACCGGCCGCCATGTGGTGATCAGCGCCGGCGGCACCCGCGAGCCGCTCGACCCGGTCCGCTACCTGGGCAACCGCTCGTCCGGCAAGCAGGGCTACGCGCTGGCCCGTACCGCGGTGGCCCGCGGCGCCCGGGTCACCCTGGTGGCGGCCAACACCGGGCTGCCCGACCCCGCCGGCGCCGACGTCGTGGCCGTGGGGACCGCGGCCCAGCTCCGGGAGGCGGTGCTCAAGGCCGCCACCGACGCCGACGTGGTGGTGATGGCCGCGGCCGTGGCCGACTTCCGGCCCGCCGAGTACGCGGCCGGGAAGATCAAGAAGAAGGACGGCGAGGAGCCCCCGCCGCTGGTCCTGGTGCGGAACCCCGACATCCTCGCCGAGCTGTCCACGCACCGTTCACGTGACGGCCAGCTGGTCGTCGGCTTCGCGGCCGAGACTGACGACGTTCTGGCGAATGGGCGTACCAAACTCACCCGCAAGGGTTGCGATCTGCTGGTCGTCAACGAGGTGGGGGAGGGCAAGGCGTTCGGCACGGAGGAGAACGAAGCCGTGGTGCTGGGCGCCGACGGCAGCGAAACAGCCGTGCCACGCGGCCCGAAAGAGGCCCTCGCCGAACAGGTGTGGGATCTCGTCGCGGCCAGGCTGGCGTGAAGTGATGCCGGTCATGACCTATCCAAAGAACGAGATGCCGCGCCCGCCGGAGCGGTACGAACGATAAACTAACGAAGAAGTGTCGGGGGCAGCCCCCAGCACTTCGCCAAATCTCAGCCAGCAGCCGCTGCAACCCCAGGGAGCGATGTGTCCCGCCGCCTGTTCACCTCGGAATCTGTCACCGAGGGCCACCCAGACAAGATCGCTGACCAGATCAGCGACACGATCCTCGACGCGCTCCTGACGGCGGACCCGACCTCCCGGGTCGCCGTGGAGACGCTGATCACCACCGGTCAGGTGCACATCGCAGGAGAGGTGACGACCACCGCGTACGCGGACATCGCCACTCTGGTGCGCAACAAGATCCTCGACATCGGCTACGACTCGTCGAAGAAGGGATTCGACGGCGCCTCGTGCGGCGTCTCGGTGTCCATCGGCGCGCAGTCTCCCGACATCGCGCAGGGTGTCGACACCGCCTACGAGAAGCGGGTCGAGGGCGCCGCGCAGACCGCCGACGACGAGCTGAACAAGCAGGGCGCCGGTGACCAGGGCCTGATGTTCGGCTACGCCTCGGACGAGACGCCCGAGCTGATGCCGCTGCCGATCACGCTGGCCCACCGGCTGTCGAAGCGCCTCACCGAGGTCCGCAAGAACGGCACCATCCCGTACCTGCGCCCCGACGGCAAGACCCAGGTCACCATCGAGTACGACGGCGACAAGGCGGTCCGCCTCGACACCGTCGTGGTCTCCTCGCAGCACGCCTCGGACATCGACCTGGAGTCGCTGCTCGCGCCCGACATCCGCGAGTTCGTGGTCGAGGTCGAGCTGAAGGCGCTGCTGGACGACGGCATCAAGCTCGACACCGACGGTTACAAGCTGCTGGTCAACCCCACCGGACGGTTCGAGATCGGCGGCCCGATGGGTGACGCCGGGCTCACCGGCCGCAAGATCATCATCGACACCTACGGCGGTATGGCCCGCCACGGTGGCGGCGCCTTCTCCGGCAAGGACCCGTCCAAGGTCGACCGCTCCGCCGCCTACGCGATGCGCTGGGTCGCCAAGAACGTCGTCGCCGCCGGGCTCGCCGCCCGCTGCGAGGTCCAGGTCGCCTACGCCATCGGCAAGGCCGAGCCCGTCGGTCTCTTCGTCGAGACCTTCGGCACCGAGAACGTGGACGTCGAGAAGATCGAGCAGGCCATCTCGCAGGTCTTCGACCTGCGGCCCGCCGCGATCATCCGCGACCTCGACCTCCTCCGCCCCATCTACGCCCAGACGGCCGCTTACGGGCACTTCGGGCGCGAGCTCCCCGACTTCACCTGGGAGCGGACCGACCGCGTCGACGCCCTTCGCTCCGCCGCGGGCGTCTAAGTCCTCCCTCGGCGCCCCCGCCCCCGGGTTTCCCCCCGGCCGGCGGGGGCGCCGTATTTCCCCCGGCGAGGGGACGCGCCCCGTAGGGGCGCGGGGAACTGCGCGACCAGCCGTCGCGTGGCTGTAGGTCACCACCGGCCCCAATGGGGCAGACGCGTGGTCTTCGGACCACCGGCC
>NZ_JBFAXL010000013.1:0-171191 GCF_040680795.1 Streptomyces sp. NPDC051976 | reverse complement strand
CGATCTGCCCCTCTGGGGCCGGTGGTGACCTGCAGCCAGGTCATGGGCTGGTCGCGCAGTTCCCCGCGCCCCTTCGGGGCGCGGGCACCTCGCCGCTGCGGGCTAGGCGTACTTGCGGAGTTCGCGGCGGGCCAGCGAACGTTTGTGGACCTCGTCCGGGCCGTCGGCCAAGCGCAGCGTCCGCGCGGCGGCGTAGAGGTGGGCGAGGGGGAAGTCCTGGCTGACTCCGGCGGCGCCGTGGACCTGGATGGCGCGGTCGATGATGCGCTGGACGGCGAGGGGGGTGGCGATCTTGATCGCCTGAATCTCGGTGTGGGCACCCTGGTTGCCGACGGTGTCCATGAGCCAGGCGGTCTTGAGGACGAGGAGGCGCAACTGCTCGATCTCGACGCGGGCTTCGGCGATCCACTCCTGGACGACGCCCTGGGCGGCGATCGGCTTGCCGAAGGCGACCCGGCCCGCCGCGCGGCGGCACATGAGTTCAAGGGCGCGCTCGGCCATGCCGATCAGCCGCATGCAGTGGTGGATGCGGCCGGGGCCGAGCCGGGCCTGGGCGATGGCGAAGCCGCCGCCCTCCTCGCCGACCAGGTTCTCCACGGGCACCCGGACGTCGTGGAAGACCACTTCGGCGTGGCCGCCGTGGTCGCCGTCGTCGAAGCCGAACACCCGCATGCCGCGGCGCACTTCGAGGCCGGGGGTGTCGCGCGGCACGAGGATCTGGCTCTGCTGCTGGTGCCGGTCGGCGTCGGGGTCGGTCTTGCCCATGACGATGAAGATCGCGCACTTGGGGTTCATCGCCCCGGAGATGTACCACTTGCGGCCGTTGATCACGTACGAGTCGCCGTCGCGGACGATCCGCGTCTCGATGTTGGTGGCGTCCGAGGAGGCGACGTCCGGCTCCGTCATGGCGAAGGCGGACCTGATCTCCCCGGCGAGCAGCGGCTCCAGCCACTCCTTGCGCTGGGCGGCGGTGCCGAACTCGCTGAGCACCTCCATGTTCCCGGTGTCGGGCGCGGCGCAGTTGAGCGCGGGCGGGGCGAGATGCGGGCTGCGGCCGGTGAGTTCGGCCAGCGGCGCGTACTGGAGGTTGGTCAGCCCCGCGCCGTGCTCGCCGGGCAGGAAGAGGTTCCACAGGCCGCGCCGCCTGGCCTCGGCCTTGAGGTCCTCCACGACCGGCGGCGCGGACCAGACCGCGTCACCGGTGGCCTGCTCGCGCTGTTCGGCGAAGACCGGCTCCGCCGGGTACACGTGCTCGTCGAGGAAGGCGAGCAGTTCGGCCCGCAGTTCCTCCGTACGGCTGTCGAAGGCGAAATCCATGGGTGCTCAGCCTTCCTGCTGGTGGGGCCGGTGCTGGAGGGTGTGCCGGCCGCGCTCGATGAAGACCGGGACGACGGCGCCGATCCGGTCGAAGCCCGCGCCGAGCGTCTGCCCGAGGGTGAAGCGGTAATGGATGCCCTCGAGGATCACGGCGAGCTTGAAGTAGGCGAAGGCGGTGTACCAGTCGATCGCGGACACGTCGCGGCCGGAGCGCTCCGCGTACCGCCTGACCACCTCGGCGGTCGACGGGTGTCCGGGGGCGCCGCCGGTGGTGGGCGCGGGGAGGTCGGGGATGAGCTGCTGCTCGCCGTACATCACCAGCAGGCCCAGGTCGGTGAGCGGGTCGCCGAGGGTGGACATCTCCCAGTCGAGTACGGCGGTGAGCCGGTCGTCGTCGCCGATGAGGACGTTGTCCAGCCGGTAGTCGCCGTGCACGATCGCCGGCGTGCCGGAGGCGGGCAGCGTGGCGCCGAGGGCGGCGTGCAATTCGTCGATACCGGGCAGCTCGCGGCTGCGCGAGGCGTCGAGTTGCTTGCCCCAGCGGCGCAACTGCCGCTCCAGGAAGCCCTCGGGGCGCCCGAAGTCGGCGAGGCCGACCGCGGCGGGGTCCACCGCGTGCAGGTCCACCAGGGTGTCGACGACGGCGAGCGCGACCGCACGGGTGCGCTCAGGACCCAGCTCCCTGAGCTGCCCCTCGGAGCGGTACGGGGTGCCCGCCACGAAGTCCATCACGTAGAAGGGGGCGCCGATCACCTCCGGGTCCTCGCACAGCAGCACGGTGGCGGGCACCGGTACGGGGGTGGGGGCGAGCGCGCTGATCACCCGGTGCTCGCGGGTCATGTCGTGGGCGGTGGCCAGCACATGGCCCAGCGGCGGTCTGCGCACCACCCACTCGGTGTCGCCGTCGGTGACCCAGTACGTGAGATTGGACCGGCCGCCCTCGATCAGCTTGGCCCGCAGGGCGCCGCCCACCAGCCCCGGGCGCTCCCGGTCGAGATGGGCGCGCAGCCGGGCCAGGTCGAGACCCGGGGGGTTGTCCGTGTCGCTCATGCCTTCTCCTCGTGACCGTCGTGGCTGGAGAAATCGTACCGACCAGTCGGTATGTAGTCCAGCGCCCCGCCGATCCCGCGTGCCGTGGCGGCCGCGTTGACTGGCCGGGGGCGGCGCGCCTACGCTCTGGACTTATGGGTGAACGTAATTCACATATGCAGACGGCTTCTCGCTTCGGAGCGCTCACGATCGCCGAGGTGCGGCTGACCCCCATCCTCATCGCCGATCCGCCGCTGCTCAACACCCAGGGTGTCCACCAGCCCTACACTCCGCGGCTCATCATCGAGGTCGTCACGGGCGACGGGACCACCGGGGTCGGTGAGACCTATGGTGACACCCGCTATCTCGAACTGGCCCGGCCGCTGGCCGCCGCCCTGCCCGGTCACGGCGTCAGCGACCTGAACGGGCTGTTCACCCTCGCCGAGCGGGTCTGCGGCGATCCCGCCGAGGTGTCCGACTCCGTGGACGTCGGCGGGCTGCGCGGCGTTCAGACCGCCGACAAGCTGCGGCTGTCGATCATCTCCGGCTTCGAGGTGGCCTGCCTCGACGCGCTCGGCAAGGTGCAGGGACTGCCCGTGCACGCACTGCTCGGCGGCAAGGTGCGCGACGCGGTCGACTACAGCGCCTACCTCTTCTACCGGCTCGCCGCCCACCCCGACGGCCAGGACGAGTCCGACGACTGGGGCGCCGCGCTCGACCCCGCGGGCGTGGTCGCGCAGGCCCGCCGCTTCGCCGACACCTACGGCTTCGGCTCCTTCAAGCTCAAGGGCGGTGTCTTCCCGCCCGACGAGGAGATCGCCGCCGTCCGCGCGCTCGCCGAGGCGTTCCCCGGGCAGCCGCTGCGCCTGGACCCCAACGGCGCCTGGTCGGTGGAGACCTCGCTGTACGTGGCCCGGGAGCTGGGCGACGTCCTGGAGTACCTGGAGGACCCGGCCAGTACGACGGAGCGGATGGCCGAGGTCGCGGCGGGCACCGAGGTGCCGCTGGCCACCAACATGTGCGTGACCACCTTCCCGGAGATCGAGGAGGCGTTCACCCGTAAGGCCGTCCAGGTGGTGCTCTCCGACCACCACTACTGGGGCGGACTGCGCAACACCCGCGAACTCGCCGCGATCTGCCGCACCTTCGGCGTCGGCCTGTCCATGCACTCCAACACCCACCTGGGCATCAGTCTGGCCGCCATGACCCATGTCGCGGCCACCGTGCCCAACCTGGACTACGCCTGCGACTCCCACTACCCGTGGCAGACCGAGGACGTCATCACCCGGCGGCATGAATTCACCGACGGCCGGCTCACCGTCTCCGACCTGCCGGGCCTCGGCGTCGCACTCGACCAGGACGCCCTGAAGGCGCTGCACCAGCGCTGGGTGGACGACGACGGCTCGATGCGCGACCGCGACGACGCCGCCGCGATGCGCAAGGCCGACCCGGACTGGAAGACGCCGTCGGTGCCGCGCTGGTGAGCCGCTGACGCGCCAACGCGAGCGGGGCGGACCGGTGGTGAGCACCCCCGGTCCGCCCCGCGTCGTCGTAGGCGCCCGCGTCACCACATCGGTGACAGGTCACCACACCAGGGACAGGTCACAGCACCAGCGACAGCAGCAGGACGAAACCGAGCGCGACCACCGAGATCACGGTCTCCATCGCGGACCAGGTCTTGAGGGTCTGCGGGATGTCCATCCCGAAGTACTCCTTGACCAGCCAGAATCCGGCGTCGTTGACGTGCGAGAAGAATAGCGAGCCCGCGCCCACGGCGAGCACCAGCAGTGCCGTGTGGGTGGTGGACATGTGCGCGGCCAGGGGGGCCACCAGGCCCGCGGCCGAGATGGTGGCGACCGTCGCCGAACCCGTGGCGACGCGGATCAGCACCGCGATCAGCCAGGCGAGCAGCAGGGGTGAGATGTGCCAGCTCTGCGACCGGTCCAGGATCATGGTGCCGACGCCGCAGTCGATCAGGGTCTGCTTGAAGCCGCCGCCCGCGCCCACGATCAGCAGAATGCCCGCGATCGGCGCCAGCGACCTGTCGACGGTCGCGGAGATCCGCTCCTTGGTGAAGCCCGCGGCCCTGCCGAGGGTGAACATCGCGAGCACCACGGCGGCGAGCAGCGCCACCAGCGGCGTTCCGACGACGTCGAAGATCCGGTACGTCAGGCTGCCCTGGTCGTCGACCGTGACGTCCACCAGCGCCTTGGCCAGCATCAGGACCACCGGCAGCAGCATCGTGCAGACCGTGGCGGCGAAGCTCGGCTGCCGCTCCAGCTCGTCCGACGGCCGGGCCGGGGTCATCCGCTCCGGCGGGGTCACGTCCACCCAGCGGGAGGCGACCCGCCCGAAGAGCGGCCCGGCTATCGCGAGGGTGGGCAGCGCCACCAGGACGCCGAGCGCCAGCGTGGTGCCCATGTCCGCGTGGACGGCGTCGATCGCGGCGAGCGGACCGGGGTGCGGCGGGACCAGACCGTGCATCACGGACAGACCCGCCAGCGCGGGTATGCCGAGCCGGATCAGCGACTGGCCGCTGCGCCGGGCCACCAGCAGGACCACCGGAATCAGCATCACGATGCCGATCTCGAAGAACAGCGGCAGGCCGACGAGCCCGGCGATGAGCGCCATGGCCCACGGCAGCCGCTTCTCGCTGGTACGGGCCAGGATCGTGTCGACGATCCGGTCCGCGCCGCCGGAGTCGGCGAGCAGCTTGCCGAGGATCGCGCCGAGCGCGATCAGCGTGCCGACGCCGGCCACCGTGGTGCCGAGGCCGGTGGTGAAGCTGGTGACGGTCTTGGCGAGCGGCGCTCCGGCGACCGCTCCGAGCACACCGGAGCCGATGGTCAGGGCGAGGAACGCGTGCATCTTCCAGCGGGTGATCAGCAGGACGATGACGGCGATCCCGGCGACCGCCGCAAGGGCGAGCCGGGCGTCGCCCGCGGTGGTGATGGGCGGCGGCGTGGCGGCGGCCAGCAGCTCGACGCTGAGTGCGGACACAGAGGACTCCTGGAGAGCGGGCGGAAACGCGCGCGCAGGGGGAAGCGCGCACGGAAGGAGAGGTGGGGACAGCGGGGTGACGAGGAAGAGGGGAGAAGCGGGGACGGACGGTCAGCGGGGGAGTACGGCGAAGGCGTGCTCGGCGGTCTGCTGCGGGCCGCCGTCGATCGCCACCACGGCCCCCGCCTCGTCGGCGCCGAGCGGTTCGAGCGCCTCGAACTGGGAGCGCAGCAGGCCGGGCGGCATGAAGTGCTGCATACGCGCGGCCAGCCGCGCCTCGATCAGCTCCGGGGAGCCGTCGAGGTGGAGGAAGAAGAGGTCGGGCGCGTCGGCACGCAGCCGGTCCCGGTAGCGGCGGCGCAGCGCCGAGCAGCTCACCACCCCGCCCCTGCCGCCGCGCTCCGCGATCCACGCCGCGATCGCGTCCAGCCAAGGGGCGCGGTCGGTGTCGTCGAGCGGGTGGCCGGCGGACATCTTGGCGATGTTCGCGGCCGGGTGGAAGTCGTCCGCCTCCGCGTAGGGCACGCCGAGGCGCGCCGCCAGCAGGCCGCCGACCGTCGACTTGCCCGAGCCCGAGACCCCCATGACCACGATCACCGGGCGAGAGGCGGGTGCGGTCGTCATGTGCGGGTACCTCCACGGGTGGGCGGCCGGGGCGCGGCCGACGGGGTGTGGCGACCACTAAACGCCTTAGGTACTACTTATTCAAGTGACTGTGATGCAAAAGTCATATGACTGTGCCGCGGCTTAAGCTGTCGTCATGCCTCAGCAGGGAATCCCGCGCGACGAGCGGGACGACGCGGGCGGCCTGCACGCCCGTGTGCTCGCCGAACTCGGCCCCGCCATCGCCTCCGGCGCGCACCCGCCCGGCACGGTGCTGCGCATCGACGAGCTGGAGTCCCGCTACGGCGTCTCGCGCACCGTCGTGCGCGAGGCCGTCCGGGTGCTGGAGGCGATGCATCTGGTCGAGTCCCGGCGCCGGGTCGGTATCACCGTGCGCAGGACCGAGGAGTGGAACGTCTTCGACCCGGCGGTCATCCGCTGGCGGCTCGCGGGCGCCGACCGGTCCCGCCAGCTGCGGTCGCTGACGATGCTGCGTACCGCCGTCGAACCCGTCGCGGCGGGGCTGGCCGCCGACGCCGCCACCCCCGAGCAGTGCCGCGAACTCACCGTGCTCGCCGCTGACATGGCCGCCGCGGGCCGCGCCGCGGACCTCGACGCGTACCTGGTGCACGACGTGGCCTTCCACCGTGTCGTGCTCTCCGCCTCGGGCAACGAGATGTTCGCCCGGCTCGGCGACGTCGTCGCCGAGGTACTCACGGGCCGCACCGAGCACCACGTCATGTTCACCGCGCCCGACCCCGCCGCCGTCACCCTCCATGTCCGAGTGGCCGAGGCCGTCCGCGCCCGCGACGCCCGGGCGGCCGAGGACCTGATGCGCGAGATCTGCGTCGGCGCGCTGCGCGAACTCGACATCCTGGCCCCGTAACCGCCGCCTCGCAGTCTGCGTGGAAGCGGGGCGGCGGAGCGGCGGGGCGGCTGGGCGGCGGAAATTGCGGTGACGCCGCCGCTCCCGGGTGCTGCACTGGTGGGCGTGAGCCAGCACCCCTCGGCGTCCCCGCCCCCGCAGCCGTACCGCTGGACGCTGTCCTCGCACGCGGGCGGCGCCCCTGCGCGGCTCGGCGGTCTCGCGGACGGCACGGGCCCCGCGCGGCTGTGGTACCTGGAGGAGCTGACGGAGTGCACGGCCAAGGTGCTGGCCCGGTCGCGCGCCGCCGACCTGTGCTTCGTGGGGCGTTCGCTGGACAGCGTGTACGACCTGCTCATCGGCGCCTTCGAGGGCGTCCCGCGGGCGAGCGGCCTGGTCCGGCTGCCGGTGAGCGTCCGCGGCCGGGACCGGTGGGTGGGAGCGCGCCGCCGCAGGCTCCGCGAGCATCTGGCCGCCGCGGGCCTCGAACCGTACGCGCTGGCCCGGCGCGGGCGCCCGCTGGCGCTGGTCGACGTGGTGTCCAGCGGCTCCACCTTCGACACCCTCCACGGCGAGCTGGCCGCGTGGATCGAGGAGAGCCGCGAGCCGTGGGCGGTGATCCGCCGCAAGCTGCGCTATGTGGGCGTCACCGTGCGGGGCAGCACCAGCCCGAACCACTGGCGCTGGCAGCAGTCGCCCGATTCGGCCCGCTGGGTGCGTACGCTGCCCGCCGGGCATGTGGTGAACGTGTCGCTGCACTGGCGGGTCTGGTCCTGGCTGGGCAACGACCAGCCGAAGGTGCACGGCTCTTTCCCGGCGGTGCGGTGGTTCGACGAGGACGCCGCCACGCCCTGGCACCACCACCAACTCCCCGAGGCGCTCGCGGAGTCGCTCGCCCTGGTCGAGGCGGGCCGCGGCCGGGCCGTACGGGACGCGCTGGTGAGGGGGATCGCCCTCGAGCCGGGCTTCGCCGACCGTGACGTACGCGCCCTGGCCTCGGCGCTACGCGGGCGGGCGGTCCGGGCGCGCTGACGCGTCGGGGAGACGGGCCCGCTCAGACGTCGAGCGCGGGCCGCATCCGCTCCACGAGGCGGTAGAGCGCGGCCCGCTCCTCGTCGTCGAGCGCGCTCAGCGCGCTGTGCATCACGTGCATGTCGGCCCGCACCCGGCGGATCGTCTCCTTGCCCTCCGGGGTGGCGATCACGCGCTTGACGCGGCGGTCGTGCGGGTCGGCCTCGCGCCGGGCGAGGCCCTGCGCCTCCAGCCGGTCCACGATCCCCGTGACGTTGGATGCGTCACATCCCAGGAGTGCCGCCAGCTCCCGCATCGGCAGCGGCCGGACGAGCTGGCCGAGCAGCTTCGCCTGCATCGAGGTGAGTCCCTGGTGCGCGGCGGCGGCCGCGAAATCCCGCCACTGGGCACCGGCGATGACCGCCAGCGACTCCAGCAGGTCGTTCCTGCTGGGTACGTGCGGGGGCGCGGCGGCGGGGGGCTGCGCTGACGAGGCGGCCGGTGCGGTCATGCCGCCATGGTAACCGCAGAAGGTTCAGGTCATCAATCATTCACTTGACTACCTTAACTATTGAGGTCTACCGTCTCTTTCGCTGGATTGCTTGCCAACCTCAAGCATCCAGGACATGAAACATCCGCAGCGCAGCGAAGGACCCCTCAGTCATGAGCAGCACCACAACAGCCACCGCGGAGCGGGGCCGGAGCCGGGCGGCCACCGTCTTCGCCCTGAGCCTGGCCGCGATGGTCGTGTCGATGATGCAGACGCTGGTCGTGCCGATCCTCGGCCTGATCCAGTCGAGCCTGCACACCACCGCGGCCAACGCGAGCTGGGTGACCACCGCGACCCTGCTCTCCGCCGCCGTCTTCACCCCGGTGCTCGGCCGCTTCGGCGACCAGCACGGCAAGAAGCAGACCCTCGTCGGCGTGCTCTTCGTACTGATCGCGGGCACGCTGCTGGCCGCCACCACGCACTCGCTGCTCTGGCTGATCGTCGGACGCGTGCTGCAGGGCGCCGCGACCGCGATCTTCCCGCTCGCGCTGTCGATCCTGCGCGAGGAGATCGAGCCCAAGAAGCTGCCCGGCGCCATGGCCATGGCCAGCGGTGCCTTCGCCTTCGGCAGCGGTATCGCGCTGGTCGCCACCGGTCTGCTCACCTCCGGCTCGCACCCCGACTACCGCAGCGCCTTCTGGCTGGCCACCGCGATGGCCGTGCTGGTGCTGGTCGCCGTCGTCACCCTGGTCCCCGCCACCCGGCACAAGACCGGCGGACGGACCGACGTCCTCGGCACCCTGACGCTCGCCGTCACCCTCGTCCTGCTCCTGCTGCCGATCACCCAGGGCCACGAGTGGGGCTGGACCTCGCCGCGGGAGATCGGCTGCTTCGTCGGCGCCGCCGTCATGGCCGCGGTCTGGGTGCTGGTCGAGCGCAGGGTGAGCGAACCGCTGGTCGACATGCGGATGTTCGCCCACCGCCCGGTGCTCTTCGCCAACCTCGCCGGGCTGCTGGTCGGCTTCGGGGTCTTCGTGCTCTTCATCGGCGTCTCCTACCTGGCCCAGATGCCGTCCAAGCTGGTCGGGTACGGCTTCGACGCCAGCGTGCTGCGTGCCTCCGTCGAGTACCTGCTGCCCAGCACCCTGGTCTCGCTGTTCGCCGCGCCGGTCGGCGGCCAGCTCGTGCGGCGGCACGGCCCGCGTGTCGTCCTGGTCCTCGCCTCGCTGGCCGGTGCGATCGGCTTCGCCTGGATCGTCGCCGACCACAGCCACAGCGTCTCCGTGATCGGCGCCGGCGCCTTCGTCGGCATCGCGATCGCCTTCGGCTACTCGGCCATGCCCGCGGTCATCGTCGGCAGCGTCCCGCACCACGAGACCGGTATCGCCAACGGCATCAACTCCATCTCCCGCTCCACCGGTAGCGCCATCGGCAGCGCGGTGGTCACCACCGTCCTGGCCTCCAAGACGGTGCCCCACCTCCCCCCGGGCGTCCCGGCCCTCCCCGCCGAGTCCCAGTTCACCCTGAGCTTCGCCATCGGCGGCGCCGCCCTCGCCCTCGTCTCCGTCGTCGCCCTCGCCGGACTCCGCCACATCCGCCTCGCCGCCCACCACACCCAGCCCGTCGCCTCCCACGTGACGGTGCCCGAGGCGACCAATGAGGACATGGTGGCGGCCGAGGACGAGGCCGCCGCGGCGGCGAAGTCCGGCGCCTGACGCGCCGGTGCCCGATCCCCGCGGGCCGCACGTGCCCGAGGAACCGACCGGGCCCAGCCGGTGAGAGCCACGTCAGGCCGTACGACCACCCGCCAGTGGCCGTACGGCCTGACGTTCCGCGTGGGGGAGCGGCTCACCACACCAGCGCGGTGCCGAACAGGGCCAGCGCCACTGTGCAGCCCGCCAGCGCCGCGGCGGCCCTCGCGGACATCAGGGGGGGCCGCGGGGTGCGGCCGAGCTGCACTATGCGCCGGTGGGCCAAGCGCAGGAAGGCCAGGAACGCGAGGGCGGCCAGGCACACCGCCAGTACTGACACCGCGCGGCCACCGCTGTGCAGCGCCTGCCGCCCGGCGAGTACCGCGGTCACCGCGCAGGACAGCGTCGTACGCCGCCACGCCAGCCGCGTCCGCTCGGGCTGCAACCCGGGATCGCGGTCGTCCTCGTCGTCGGGGCCGTTCTCCGGCGTCGCCCCCGCGGCAGCGGGTGTCATCCGGCCCAGCCGAAGAGGACCACGCAGACCATGGCCACCGCGATGACGGCGACCATGACGGCGAGGACGGCGGGGAAGCGGGAGACGGGGAGGTTGGCGCCGCGGCGCATCGCCTGCTCGCAGCGGACCCAGTGGTTGACGGCGCGGAGGGTGCAGGCGACGCCGCCGGCGAGGAGGGCGAGGGCGAGGGTGACGCGGACCCAGTGGGTCAGGTGGTCGGTGAGGAACTGGTCGACGGCGAAACCGCCGCCGATCAGGGCGAGCGCGGTGCGGATCCAGGCCAGGAAGGTCCGCTCGTTGGCGAGCGAGAAGCGGTAGTCGGGGGTCGCGCCCTCGTCCTGGACCCGCGCGGGGGCGAACCACAGCCGGACCGCGTCCCGTACGGCACGCAGCCTGGTCGGCAGTTCCTGGGCGAATACGCTCACCCCGCAACCCTAACCACGGCGCCCGGCGGGGGCGCGGGCAGTCACTTGCGGCGGGAGACCGCCGCGATGATCAGGGCCAGCACCGCCGCGAGCAGCAGCACACCCACCACGGTGATCACCACATGGTGGTTCGAGCCGCCGCTGTCCGGCGGCGGGGCGACGTCAGCGAGCAGCATCGGGTGACTTCTTCCTCTCGGTGGCCCCGGCCCCGGACCGGCTCGCGCCGCCGAGTCCCAGGACGAGCATCAGCAGGACGGGGAACTCCAGATAGGCGTGGTAGCTGGCGACCGCCGCGTACAGCGACCTGCCCTGCGTGTAGTCGCTGACGAAGAGCACGGACAGCGCCGCCGCCCCGCCCAGGCCCAGCGCCCACGCGCGCCAGCCGCGCAGGCCCGGCGCGCGCCGCTCGAACGCCTCGGTGGCGTCCGGCGCGTACCGCGGCATGAACCACACCCACACCACGTAGTGCATGGTCTGCAGGAACGCGAAGACCGCGACGAAGCGCAGCCCGGCCGAGGTGTGCTGCCAGGCGGGCGGCGTGTACGACAGCGCCAGCCGGTCGGTCCAGCCCGAGCCCGCGCCCATCCACCCGTCGAACGCCCCGGCGAGCAGCAGCGCCGGGATCACCAGCACCCAGCCGAACTGCACCGCGCGGAACGCCGCCCGCCCGTGCGGCATCCCGCGCGACCACTCCCACAGGAAGAGCAGCGGCACCACGTTGTGCAGATGCGCGAGCACCACGAAGTGGTAGGCGGGGAACGACAGCGACGCCGTCGCGGCACCGGCCAGTAGCACCAAGGCCGCGGCGAGCGGCAGCCACCGGCCGCGCAGCGCGTGCACACAGGCCGCGGCGAGCAGCCCGTACGCCAGCAGGATCTCCGCGTCGTGGCTGCCCGTGGAGGGCGGGAACAGACGGCACACGACGATCCCGGTGATCAGCACGGCCAGCAGCCGCAGGAAGGGGCCGTGCAGCACACCCTCGAACCGGCCGGTCACGTACCGCAGTTCGAGGACGTTGTGCAGGATGCCGAAGACGGCGAGGCCCACCACGGCGGTGCCCGCGGGCAGCCGCAGCGACACGGCGAGCGCCACCGCCGCCGCGAGGACGAACCCCGCGATCGGCACCGAGCGCCCGGCGCGCCCGCCCGCCCCCGGCAGCGTCAGCCCGCCGAACGCGGACCCGCTCCTCGTACCGACGGCCCCGCCCGCCCCGGCAGCACTCGTCGCACTGGTCATCGATCCCTCCCCCGTGGCACGATCCGCCCGTGCCGTACCCGCTCGCCCTCGCGCTGACCCTGCTGGTCGAGGTGCCCTGCTACGTCGCGGCGATCACCGTAGCGTCCCCGGCCGGGGCACGTCGTACGGCGATCGCCGCCGTCATGGTCAACTGTGTGACGCACCCGCCCCTGTGGTGGTTCCTGCGGCACGCCCACGGCGCCGCCTACTGGCCCGCCTTCGCCGTCGCGGAGAGCGTGGTCTGCCTCGTCGAGGCCCTGCTGCTGGCACGCCTGCTGCGGCTGCGCGGCGCCGTCCCCTACGCGGCCTCGGTCGCCGCGAACGCCGCCTCGGTGCTCGCCGGCTTCCTGCTGCTGGGCGGCTAGGGCGTGTTCGCGCCGCGTCCGGCCCGCCACTCCAGGAGCCGCCGGTAGCCCTCCAGGCCGTCCGGCACCCACTCCCACTCGGTGAGCCGGGCGGTCAGCTCCTCCTCGGTGAGGAACGCGTGCCAGGCGACCTCCGACTCCTGCGGGGAGACCGGCAGTTCGCAGCGGACCTGGTAGACCGCCGACCACCAGGTGCGGGGGCCGTCCTCGTAGAGGAAGGTGAACAGCCGCTCCGGGCGCGGCAGTCCGCTCACCCCCAGTTCCTCCTCGGCCTCGCGCAGCGCGGCCTCGTCGTATGTCTCGCCCGCGCCGACGACACCGCCGACGAACATGTCGTACAGGGAGGGAAAGACCAGCTTGGCCGCGGTCCGCCGGTGCACGAAGATCCGGTCCTCGGCGTCACGGGCCAGGATGAAGGCGCAGCGGTGCCGCAACCCCTTCGCGTACGCCTCGCCGCGCGGCGCCCGGCCGATGACCCGGTCCTGCTCGTCGACGATGTCGAGAATCTCGTCCGCGGACATACCGGACAGTCCGGCCTCCTGCGGCTCGTCGGACGCGGCGGGGTCGGGCGGGCGGTTCATCCGGTCCTCCTGCGGCTCATACGGCGATTCAACCACCGGCCACCGACAGCCGGTACGCGCCCGTGCCGGCGCCGAGCACCGCGGGAGCGGTCGAGCGCAGCGCGCGGATCAGGGCGCGGACGGCGAGGGTGCGGGCGAGCTCGGGGGTGGTGACGTAGCCGATCCGCCGGGTCGGGCGGGCGGGGCCCAGATCGGTGACGGCGACCGCCGCGGGCGCGTCGAGCAGCGCCATGTGCGGCATGATCGCCATACCGAGGCCGCGCGCCACCATCGAGAGCACCACGCTGTCGTCCCCCGCGTCGACGGTCGCCGCCGGGATCCAGTCCTGCTCCGCCCACCAACGGCGGGTGTACGACGAGCAGTTCTCCGTCCAGTCGACCAGCGGCAGCGACCGCGGGTCGGTACTGCCCACCGGGTGCACCAGTGAGTACGGCTCCTCGAAGAGCGCCGCCACCACCAGCCCCGCCGGGTCGGCGCCCGCCGCGTCCAGGGTGGCGATCCCGAGGTCGGCCCGGCCGTCGGCCACCTCGCCCGCCGTGCCGCGGCCGACGTCCGGCACGATCCGCACCTCGGGGGTCAGCAGCGGGTGGTCGGCGGCGAGCCGGGCCAGCGCGGCGGGCAGCAGGTGCGCGGCGGCGCTGCGGAAGGCGGCGATCCGCACCCGGCCCGACGCCTGACCGCTCGCGGCGCCCCGGGCCTCGTCGCCCAGCGTCTCCAGCAGTCGCAGCACGCGCCGCGCCTGGGTGGCGGCCCGCTCGCCCGCCGCGGTCGGCCGCGCCCCGTGCCGCCCGCGGTCGAACAGCACCACGCCGGTCTTCCGCTCGCAGGACCTGATCGCGTGGCTGACGGCGGACTGCGTCAGCCCCAGTACGGCCGCGGCCGCGGTGAAGCTCCGCTCGCTCTCCACGGCGACGAGAACGCGCAGCTCATGTGCGGCAAGGTCGGTCATCGCCGCAACCTACCGCCTTCCATGAGCAGCATTCATGGAAGCCGCCCATCCATCGACGGCGGCCACTGCACCCGGCGCGCGGCGCTGCCTACGGTGCCCGTATGACCACCTCACGGACCACCTCACAGACCACTTCACTGACCACGCCACGGACCCCTTCACGCGCCCTCACCGTCCACCAGATCGCCCGGCCCGACGGGATGCCCACCCCGGCCGACTTCGCGTTCGTCGAGAGCCCGGTCCCCGTGCCGGGCCCCGGCACCGCCCTGGTGGAGAACATCCATCTGTCCGTCGACCCGTACATGCGCGAGGCGATGGACGGCGACTGGGCGCTGCACACCCCGCTGGAGGGCCGCTCCATCGGCCGCGTCACGGCCTCCCGCACCCCCGGGCTCGCGGTCGGCGACCTGGTCTTCCACCGCCACGCCTGGCGCACCCACGCCCTGGTCACCCCCGCCGACGTACGCCTGCTGCGGCCGGTCGAGGGCGTGCCGCTGCGCACCTGGCTCAGCGTGCTGGGCGGCACCGGGCTGACCGCGTACGTCGGGCTGACCAGGACGGCCCGGCTCCAGCCCGGTGAGTCGGTCTTCGTCTCCGCCGCGGCGGGCGGCGTCGGCACCGCGGTGGGCCAGTTCGCCCGGCTGCTCGGCGCCGGGCAGGTCATCGGCAGCACCGGAACGGCCGCGAAGGCCGCCCACCTGGTCAGGGACATCGGCTTCGACGCGGCCTTCGACTACCACGACGCGCCGCTCGGCGAGCAGCTCGCCAAGGCCGCGCCCGACGGCGTCGACGTCGGCTTCGAGAACGTCGGCGGCGACCACCTCGAAGGGCTGATCGCCAACATGCGCCCGCACGGCAGGATCGCCTGGTGCGGCGCCGTGGCCCAGTACAACGGCGGCGCGGCGCCCGCCGCCCCGCGCAACCTCTACGACCTGGTCCACAGGTCCGTCCGGCTGGAGGGATTCCTGGTCCGCGACCACCGTGACGTGCAGCGCGAGCTGGAGGACTTCGCCGTCCCGCACCTGCGCTCGGGGCGGCTGGTGCCCGACGAGACGGTCGTCGAGGGCATCGGCAACGTGGTCGACGCCTTCCTCGCGGTCTTGCGCGGCGGGAACACCGGCAAGATGATCGTTCAGGTCGGTGACGCGGGGGAGTGACAGGAGAGTGGCATGACGGCACGCCAGGAGCCCCTGCGGATCGCGAACTGCTCCGGTTACTACGGCGACCGGCTCTCGGCCGCCCGCGAGATGGTCGAGGGCGGTCCGATCGATGTCCTCACCGGCGACTACCTGGCCGAGCTGACCATGCTGCTGCTGTGGAAGGCCAGACAGCGCGACCCCGACGGCGGCTACGCGGTCTCCTTCCTCGCCCAGATGCGCGACGTGCTCGGCATCTGCCTGGAGCGCGGCATCAAGATCGTGGTCAACGCGGGCGGCCTCAACCCGGCGGGCCTGGCCGCCAAGCTCGGCGAGCTCGCCGCGCTCGGCGGCCTCACCCCGGCCATCGCCCATGTCGAGGGCGACGACCTGCTCGCCCGGCTGCCCGAACTCCAGTCCCGCGGCCACGACTTCGCACACCTGGCCACCGGCCACCCGCTGGCCGGGTCCGGTGTGGAGCCGGTCACCGCCAACGCCTACCTCGGCGGCTGGGGCATCACCCAGGCGCTGCGCGGCGGCGCCGACGTGGTGATCTGCGGCCGGGTCACCGACGCCTCCCTGGTCGTCGGCCCCGCCGCCTGGGCCTTCGACTGGGCGCTCGACGACTGGGACCGGCTGGCCGGCGCCGTCACCGCCGGGCACATCATCGAGTGCGGCACCCAGGCCACCGGCGGCAACTACTCCTTCTTCACCGAGATCCCCGACCCGGTCCACCCGGGCTTCCCGATCGCCGAGATCCACCCCGACGGCTCCAGCGTCATCACCAAGCACCCCGGCACCGGCGGCGCGGTCACCGTCGGCACCGTCACCGCCCAACTGCTGTACGAGATCGGCGCGCCCGCCTACCCCAACACCGACGTGGTGGCCCGCTTCGACACCGTACGACTCGGCCAGCAGGGCCCCGACCGCGTCTCGGTCGGCCCGGTCACCGGCGAGCCCGCGCCCAGCACCCTCAAGGTCTGCCTCAACCACCGCGGCGGCTACCGCAACTCCGCCACCTTCGTGCTGACCGGCCTCGACCTCGACGCCAAGGCGGACTTCGCCGAGGCCACCCTGCGCGACGCCACCGGCGGACCCGCCCGCTTCACCGCCTACGACCTGCGCCGCGAACACGGCGGCGAGGCCGACCGGCTCACCCTCACCGTCAAGGACGCCGACCCGGACACCGTCGGCCGCGGCTTCTTCACCGCCGTCGCGGGCTCGGCCCTGGCCGGCTACCCCGGCCTGTACCTGGAACACGCCTCCCCCCGGCCGACCGAGTACGGCGTCTACTGGCCCGCGCTCGTGGCCGCCGACGAGGTCATGGCGATCACCGTCCTCCCCGACGGCACCCGGCTGCCCGTACCGCGCCCCGTCGTCACCGGGCCGCCCACCCGGTCCCCGCTGGACGACGCGGTGCAGCCCGCCGTCCTCTCCCCGGCCGCCGGGCCCGCGCCCAAACCGCGCCGTGAGTCGTACGAGCCCTTCGGCCGGACCGTACGGCTGCCGCTGGGCACGCTGATCGGGGCGCGCTCCGGCGACAAGGGCGGCGACGCCAACGTCGGGCTGTGGGCGCCCGACGACGAGTCCTTCGAGTGGCTGCGCTCCTACCTGGACGTGCCGCGGCTGCGGGCACTGCTGCCCGAGGCGGCCCAACTTCCGGTCAGCCGCTACGAACTGCCGAATCTGCTGGCCGTCAACTTCGTGGTCCACGGCCTGCTCGGCGACGGCGTGGCGGCCTCCACCCGCGCCGATCCGCAGGCCAAGGCGCTGGGGGAGCGGCTGCGGGGCTGTCTGGCCGACGTCCCCGAGAAGCTGGTGGACATCCCCGAGGCCCAGTACCCGCCGCTGCCCAGGCGATGAGCGGCGACCACGCCGAAACGTTCTCGCCCGGGGCGGCGGGACCGGGGCATGATCGGTCCATGAGCAACCTCGATGTGAAGCCCGCGGCCACCGTCTGCGGCGGGCGCGACGACGTCTCGGCCGCCCCGGTGCGCGAACTCCTCACCGGCCGGGAGGTGCCGCTCGGCGAGAGCACCGTCGTCCGGCGGCTGCTGCCCAACCTGGGCCGCCGGATGGTCGGCGCCTGGTGCTTCATCGACCACTACGGCCCCGACGACATCGCGAGCGAGCCCGGTATGCAGGTGCCGCCGCACCCGCACATGGGCCTGCAGACGGTCAGCTGGCTGCACGACGGCGAGGTGCTGCACCGCGACAGCCTCGGCAGCCTGCAGACGGTGCGGCCGCGCGAACTGGGCCTGATGACCTCGGGGCGGGCCATCGCGCACTCCGAGGAGTCGCCCCGCGACCACGCCCGCTACCTGCACGGCGCCCAGCTCTGGGTGGCCCTGCCCGACGCCCACCGGCACACCGCGCCCGCCTTCGAACACCACCCCGTGCTCCCCGAGATCACCGGCGGCGGCGGTCTGCACGCCACCGTCATCCTCGGCGAGATCGACGGCGCCGCCTCACCCGGCACCATCCACACCCCCCTGGTCGGCGCCGACCTCACCCTCGCCGCGGGCACCGACGCCCGCCTCCCCCTGGTCCCCGACTTCGAGTACGCCGTCCTCACCATGTCCGGCGAGGCCGAGGCCGACGGCGTCCGCCTCGCCCCCGGCTCCCTCCTCTACCTCGGCTGCGGCCGCCGCGAACTCCCGCTGCGCGCCGACGTCGACAGCTCCCTGATGCTCCTGGGCGGCGAGCCCTTCGAGGAACGCATCATCATGTGGTGGAACTTCGTCGCCCGCACCAGCGACGAGATCACCACCGCCCGCACCGACTGGACCACCGGCTCCCGCTTCGGCGACGTCCACGGCTACGCCGGCCCCCGCCTCTCCGCCCCCGCCCTCCCGCCGGGGCCACTGAAGCCCCGGGGCCGGGAGCGCTGAACTCGGCGTTCCCGGGGCGCCGTGTTCCCGGGTCGTCCCCCTGGCGTACGACGGCCTCGTAGACGATGTGACTACCTGGGGTGATTCGCCCATGCCCGGCGCGGTGCGTCCGTATTGTCGACGCTCGCGAGGTATCGCCGTCCGCGACCGGTAACTGCCGCGGACGACAGGGGAATTCGGCCACGGACGCCAGGGGGGCGGCCCATGCGGGGAGACGAACGGACCATCAAGGGAACAAGGGCGGAGAGACGGGGAGCCGGGCCCTTGGGAGCGGCCGGGCGCGGCAGGGTCGTCGGGGCGCTGGCCGCGCTGGCGTTACTGCTGACGGCCCTCACCGTGCCCGCCTGGGTGTACGCGCCGAAGGCCGACGCCTTCGGCACGATCAACACCCTGGGGCAGCACGCGGAACACGAGCAGATCACCCGGGCCGCGCTCGCCTGCGGTGCGGGCAAGAAGTCGGACGGCTCCTGCTTCGAGCCCAGCTCACTGGGGCAACTGGCGGGCCACTTCGGTACGTTCGGCGCCGTCGGTGCGCCTGACTTCGACGAGATGAAGGTCGCGGCGGCGCACTGCGACAGCGGTGACTTCCTCGACGCCCCCGGGTACCCGACGGGCCACGACCGGGCGTACCGCGACGCGGCGATCAACGGCTGCATCGGCCACGCCCGCGACCGTTACAACCAGGGCATCACCGCCGCCGACCAACTCCTCGACAGCGGCGACGTGCTGCGCGGGGACCAGGTCGACATCAACCTGGGCTGCTCCTTCAACACCGACGGCTCCGGCTCCCGGCACAACGCCAAGTGCGACGTCATCGAGGACTTCGGACGGGCCCTGCACACCGTGCAGGACTTCTACTCGCACAGCAACTACGTCGACCACTCGGACCCCGGCGAGCCGATCGGGCCCACCAATCCGCCCGGTCTGGGCCTGTCGGCGCCCAGCGAACTGATGAACCTGTCCGACGCCGGACCCAAGACGTTCCCGCCGAACCTCACCACCGGCTACTACGACAGCTACTTCACCGACTTCTGCACGCCGTTCAACACGCTGGTGCGGCACGCCTGCCTGAACAAGGACGAGGCGGTCATCGACGTGAACACCGGCGTCGACCCGCCGACCTGGTCGGTCTTCCTCGGGGAGGACAACGAGGAGACCACCCACCGCGGCGAGATCCTCGACAACGAGAAGCGGGCCGTGGACGCCGCCGTCGTCGAGACCCGCCAGCAGTGGGCCGACTTCCGGCAGAGCCTGAGCACGAAGTACGGCGCCGACCGCGCCCACAAGATGATCCTCGCCATCACCCAGGACGTGCCCAAGGTCGACCTGGTCTTCGCGATCGACACCACCGGCAGCATGTCCCCGTACATCAACACGGTGGTCGCCAACGCCGACGCCCTGCTCGACGACCTGTCGGCCGGCGGCAGCCTGCCCTTCGTCCGGCTCACCGACTACCGGGTGGGCGTCGTCGACTACAAGGACGTCGACTCGCCCGATCCGGATTCCTGTCCACCGGATCCCTATGACGCGACCACCGACCTGGCCTTCAGCGACTCGCACAGCGACATCGTCGACGCGCTGGACACGCTGCCCGGCAAGGTCGGCGGCGGCTGCGACATCCCCGAGGACATGCTGTCCGGCATCAAGCGGGCGGTGGACTTCCCGTGGCGCAACGGCGGCAGCAAGTCGATCATCGTGATGGCCGACGCGCCCGGCCACGACCCCGAGACGCACAGCGGCCTGACCATGCAGTCGGTGATCGACGCGGCCAACGCCGTGGACCCGGCGTCCGTCTACCCGATCCTCGTCGGCGGCGACCCGGCCGCCACGGCGTTCGAGACGGCGCTCGCCAAGGGCACCGGCGGCAAGGTCTTCGACAGCGCCACCGCCGGTGGCGTCGCCCAGGCGCTGGTCGACGCGATCACCGCCATCGCGGCCGCGCCGCCCACCGGCGATGTCGCCGCGCCGACGGTGAAGGTGAACCTGCCGACCGGGCCGGACGCCCAGGGCGGCGTGTTCAACGCCTCGCAGGCGCCGGTCACCGGAACGGTCACCGCCACCGACGACTCCGGTGTCGCCGCGCTGGACTGCACCGACAACGGCGGCGGTCTCACGCTCGGCCCGCTCACCCACGACGCGTCCGGCAACGCCGGCCGCACCCTGACCGTGACCGGTGACGGCGAGCACGAGATCCTCTGCCAGGCCACCGACGCCTCGCCCGCCGCCAACACCGGTGTCGGGGAGGGCTCACAACCGGTCGGGGCGGTCGTCGTCGACGCCACCGCGCCGACGGTGACCTGCCCGGCGAGCCCGGCGCTCATCCAGCCCGCCGACAACCGGATGGTGCCCGTCACCACGAACGTCACCGTCGCCGACGCCGCTTCCGGCCCGGCAGGCTTCACCCTGACCTCCGTCACGGGCGGATCCGCCGGTGACGTCCAGGACTTCGACACCGGTACGGCCGACACCTCCGGTGAGCTGCGGGCCGTGCCTTCGGCGCACTACACGCTCACCTACCAGGGCAAGGACGTCGTCGGCAACACCGCGACCTGCGCCACCACGGTCACGGTCGCGGCCGCCGGCGGCGGCACCGTCGGCGTCGACACGACGGTCAGCGCGGTCGAGAAGAAGTCCGCGAGCCCGCTGGTCTCGCCGAAACTGACCACCGGGCACAGCGGCGAACTGCTGCTCGCGTACGTCAGCGCCGACGGCCCCGCCGCCGGCACCCAGCAGGTCACCCGGGTCACCGGCGGCGGACTGACCTGGACCCGGGCCGCCCGGAGCAACCCCAAGGGCATCGGCACCGCCGAGGTCTGGCAGGCGTACGCCACCGGGCAGGTGACCTCCGCGGCCGTCGCCGCGTCGCTGGCCCAGCGCGGCTACGACGGGGCGATCACCGTGGTCGCCTACACCGGCGCGGCCACCACGGTCGGCGCCACCGCACAGGGCTCCGGCCGCGGCGGCACCCCCGCGGCGACCGTCACCACCACCGTCCCCGGCGCGCTCGTCCAGGCGGCCGGCCACGACTGGAGCCGCGCCCTGCGCCTGACACCGAGGTCCGGGCAGCTGATTCCCGTGCAGTACGCCGACACCCGGGTCGCCGACACCTACTGGGTCCAGCGGGCCGGTCCGGTGGCCACGGCGGGCACGCACGTCACGATCGGCCTCGCCGGTCCGCTTCCCGACCGCTGGGCACTGGCGGCCGTGGAGGTGAGGCCCGCCCTGTCCTGACCCTCCCGCACCCCTCCGATCCCGGTCCCGCGTGGCGCCCGTTCCCCCTCACGCCGCGCGGGGCCGGCTCCACCCGAGCCGGGGCGTGGCCGGCGGACGGCCGGATAGGTTGTCGGTCCATGGATCGACGTCCGCTCAAGCTGGTGGCCGATGTACTGCTCATGCTGGTCGGCACCCTGCTGGGCATCGCCACCAACTACGCGACCGGGCAGACCGGCCATGTCCCGTTGCCGCTGCGGCTGTTACGGGACTGGTCGGTGCCGCTGATCGGCATCGCGCTGGTGCTGCTCGTCGCAGGCCAGGTCGCGTTGCACTACCTCGACCGGCCGGCACCGCCGCGCCGGGAGTGGGACCGGGAGCAGCCGCCGTACCCGGGGCTGGAAGCCTTCACCGAGGAGGACGCGGCCGTCTTCTTCGGGCGGGACCGGGAGATCGCCGAACTGGTCGCGAGGCTACACCCGGCGGCGCCGGGACGGGCGCAGCGGTTCGTCGCCGTGGTCGGGCCGTCGGGCAGCGGCAAGTCGTCGCTCGTGCGCGCCGGGCTGCTGCCGGCGCTGGCCCGGCGCCGGGGACGCTGGACGGTCGCGGCACCGTTCTCGCCCGGCGCGGACCCGGTCGGCACCCTGCGGCAGCGGCTGTCCCAACTGCCCGGCGAACGACCGGCGTTGCTGGTGATCGACCAGTTGGAGGAGGTCCTCACCCAGTGCGGCCGCGAGGAACGCGACGCGTTCCTGACCGCCGTGGGCGACGCCCTGCGCGGTGACCCGCGGTTGTGGGTGGTGGCCACCGTACGCTCGGACTTTCTCACCGGGTTCCTGGAGTCCGGCTTCGCCGAACTGGTGCGCGAGCCCGCCCTCGTCGGCGCACTCGGCCGGGACGCGCTGCACGAGGTCATCGAAAAGCCCGCCGAGCAGGCCGGGTTGACCTTCGCGCCCGGCGTCGTGGCCCGCATGATCGACGACTGCGGCGGAGGCGACGCGCTGCCGCTGCTCGCCTACACCCTCCAGGAGCTGTACCGGCGCGCCGGAGGGGCCGGTGGGACCGTGAACGAGGCGGCCTACCGCGCACTCGGCGGCGTCGCCGGAGCCCTGTCCGAGCAGGCCGACCGGATCACCGCCGAACTCGGCGAGGCACCCGTTGTCGAGACACTGCTGCGGTTCGTCACCGTCGACCGCAACGACGCCACCCGCCGCCGGGTCCGCCGCGCCGAACTCACCGCGGGGGAGCGGGAGATCGCCGACGCCTTCGTCGCCGGACGCCTGCTCACCAGTGACGGGGACGAGCTGGACGTGGCCCACGAAGCGCTGTTCCGTCAGTGGGCGCCGCTGCGCCAGGCGGTCGAGGCACGTGCCGAGGAGTTGCGCCGCCGCACCGAGGTCGAGCGCTGGGCCCAGGACTGGGACCGGGCGGGTCGCCGGGACGGATACCTCCTCACCGGGGAGCGGCTGTCCGTCGCGCGGCGGTGGATGGCGCACTCCGCGCGGGCGCTCGGCACGACGCCCCTGGTCGACGAGTTCACCGCCCGGTCGCTGCGCGCGGACCGGGTCACCATGGAGCGCGTCGCGGACGCGGCGGCCGTCCGGGCGCTCGAACGCCTGGACCGGGAGCCGGAAGCCGCGGTGCTCGCCGCCCTCGCGGCGGTCGAGGAGTGCGCGGCCACCACCGGCGCGGTGCAGGCGCTGCACACGGCCCTGGGCGCGGCGCGGCTGCGAGCGGTGCTGCGGGACGTCGAAGGCGGTGCGTCCGGGGTGGCCTGGTCGCCGGACGGACGGCGGGTGGCCGTGTCGGGTGACGACGGCACCGTCCGGGTGTGGCAGCCGGACCGCGACGCCCGGCCGGTCGTGCTCGCGGCGGACGGCGCCGCGATGCAGGGGGTGGCCTGGTCCCCGGACGGACGCACGCTCGCGGCAGCCTGCCGGGACGGTACGGTCCGCGTCTGGTCCACCGGCGCCTGGGCCGAGTTGGCCGTACTCCACCACGCCGCGGCGACCGGCGACCGCGAGGACGGCGTCGGCGGCGTGGCCTGGTCGCCCGACGGCGGTCACCTGGCGTCGGGCGGCAGCGACAGCGCCGTGCGGATCTGGGACGCCGGCAGCTACGCCGCGGGCCCGGTGCTGCGCGGGCACCTGGGCATGGTCTGGAGCGTGTCCTGGTCCCCTGACGGCACCCAGGTGGCCGGCGCCGGAGAGGACGGCACGGTCCGCGTCTGGGCCGTGCCGACCGGAGCCGTCTTCATCGCGCTCACCGGCCACCCGGGCAACGTCGAGTCGGTCCAGTGGTCCCCGGACGGCCACCGGCTGGCCGCGTCCTGGGGCGACGGGACCGTACACGTCCATGACACCCGCACCTGGGAGGTGGTGTGGGAACGGAGTGCGGAGGTCATCAACTCCCTGGCGTGGTCCCCGGACGGCACACGCCTCGCCGGTGGCGACGCGGACCGTACGGCCCATGTGTGGAACCTCTCCGGCACCGGAGGCGGGATCCGGCTCACCGGCCATGCCGACACGATCTACGGCATCGCCTGGTCCCCGGACGGACAGCGGGTGGCGACGGCCTCGCGCGACCGTACGGTGGCGGTCTGGGACGTCACCGAGCCCAGTCACGTCCTCGCCGAGTACGACGACGCCGTCCTCCGCGTCGCCTGGTCGCCCGACGGGACCCGTACGGCGGCCGCTTCCCAGGACGGCTCCGTGCGCATCCGCGACGTCGCCACCGGCCGCACGACCGGCGGTTGGCCCGCCGACGGGGTGACCGACGTGGCGTGGTCGCCCGGCGGCGCCCGCCTGGTCATCGCCCTGCGCGACGGGTCCGCCGTGGTGCGGCGAGTCGACGGCGGAGACAGCGGCGACGGCGGAGACAGCGGCGGCGGCGACGGCGTCCTCCGGCTGGCCGGGCACACGGACGAGCTCTCCCACGTCTCGTGGTCCCCCGACGGCACCCGCATAGCCACCGGCTCCCGCGACGGGACGGCCCGCGTCTGGGACGCCGTCACCGGTGCGACCGTCCACCACCTCACGGGTGGCCACCAGGACTGGGTCGCCGGTACCGCCTGGTCACCGGACGGCCGCCACCTGGCCACGTCCGGCACCGACCGCACCGCCGTCGTCTGGGACACCGCCGACGGCACCGCCGTCACCACCCTGCGCGGGCATCTGGACTACGTGTGGAAGGTCCACTGGTCTCCCGACGGCCGGCGCCTCGCCACCTGCTCCCGCGACCGCACGATCCGCCTGTGGAACCCCTTCGAGGGCACTGAACTCGCCCTCCTGGCAGGCCACGAGGACCGGGTCCAGAACCTGGCCTGGTCGCCCGACGGGACCCGTATCGCATCGGTGTCCCGGGACCGCACGGTCCGGCTCTGGGATCCGGACACCGCCGCCCAGGTGGCCGTGCTCGGCGTCCACGCCGACGGGGTGAACGGCCTCGCCTGGCACCCGGACGGCAGCCGCCTGGCCACCGCCTCCCACGACCGGACCGTACGCCTGTGGACACCGGCCGATCACGACGTCGACGGGCTGCTCAGGCGCGCCCGCCAAGGAGTCCTCCGGGAGCTCACCGCCCAGGAGCGCCGCACCTTCCTGCTCCCGGACAGGCGCTGAACGCGCCGAGGCGAAGACCCGCCGCACGGCTGCCCTCGCTGTCCGCGGCGGAGGCGATCTACCATGAAGGGCAAGGCCCTCTTCAGCCCCGCACCTGTCCCCAGGGACACGGTAGGGAGGCTCGCATGGAGTTCGGGAACGGAGCCGGGCGGGTTGACGGCTCGCGCTATCTGCCGATCTCCGAGCACGGCCTGATCGGTGACCTGCGCACCGCCGCACTCGTCGGGGCGAACGGCACCATCGACTGGTACTGCTGCCCGCGCTTCGACTCACCGAGCGTGTTCGCCTCGCTGCTCGACGCCGACAAGGGCGGATCCTTCGAGCTGTCCGCCGACGTACCGGCGCGGACCCGCCAGTTCTACTTTCCCGACACCAATGTGCTGATCACCCGCTTCTACGCCGCCGACGGTGTGGCGGAGATCCAGGACTTCATGCCGGTCGCCGAGGGGACGTCCGAGGCGGCCAGGCACCGGCTGATCCGGCGGGTGGTGTGCGTGCGGGGGACGCTGCCGTTCGCGGCGCGGATAGCTCCGCGCTTCGGCTACGGTGCCGAGGCGCACACCGTGAGCATGCGGGACCACGAGGCCGTCTTCGAGTCCCCGTCGCTCTCCCTGGCGCTGACCTCCACCGCACCGCTCGAGTGCGACGGCACCGACGTGTGGTCGCGCTTCAAGCTCCTCGAAGGCGAGTCCATGGTCTTCGCCCTCGACCACCTCACCGAGGGCGCCCGCCCGCGGGGCTGCCCCCACGCCGAGGCACGGGAGCAGGCCGAGGCGACGGTCAGGTTCTGGCGCGACTGGCTGGGCCAGTCGCGCTACCGCGGCCGGTGGCGGGAGATGGTGCACCGCTCCGCGCTGCTGCTGAAGCTGCTCACCTACGGGCCGACCGGTGCGATCGTGGCCGCGCCGACGACCAGCCTGCCCGAACTGGTCGGTGGCGGGCGCAACTGGGACTACCGCTACGTCTGGGTCCGCGACGCCGCCTTCTGCGTCTACGCCATGCTCCGCCTGGGCTTCACCTCGGAGGCCGAGGCGTTCATGAACTTCATCTCCCAGCGGGGGATCATGCGCTGCGGCGGCCCGACCGGACCGCTGCAGATCATGTACGGCATCGACGGCCGCGTCGACCTGCCCGAGTACGAGCTGCCGCACTTCGAGGGCTATCTGGGGTCCGCCCCGGTCCGGGTCGGGAACGCCGCAACCAAGCAGCTCCAACTGGACATCTACGGGGCACTGGTCGACTCCGTCTACCTGTACGACAAGTGGGGGCAGCCCATCAGCAGCGACCACTGGGACGAGGTCAACGCCGTGGTGGACTGGGTCTGCGACCACTGGGACCAGCCGGACGAGGGCGTCTGGGAGACCCGGGGCGGCCGGCGGAACTTCGTCTACTCGCGGCTGATGTGCTGGGTGGCGATCGAACGGGCCATCAGGATGGCCAACCGGCGCGGCCTGCCCGCCGATCTTCCCCGCTGGCAGCGGAGCCGGGACGCGATCTACCGGCAGATCATGCGCGAGGGCTGGTCGCAGGAGCGCGGGGCGTTCGCCCAGGGGCTGGGCGACCATGTACTGGACGCCTCCGTGCTGATGATGCCGATGGCCAAGTTCATCTCGCCCACCGACCCCAAGTGGCTGGCGACCCTGGACGCGCTGAGCGCGGACCTGGTCTCCGACTCGCTGGTCTACCGCTACGACCCGGAGACCAGCCCGGACGGCCTGCGGGGTTCCGAGGGCACGTTCTCGATCTGCTCCTTCTGGTACGTCGAGGCGCTCACCCGTGCCGGACGCCTGGAGGAGGCCCGGCTGGCCTTCGAGAAGATGCTCACCTACGCCAACCACCTCGGCCTCTACTCCGAGGAGATCGGCCGCACCGGCGAACAACTCGGCAACTTCCCCCAGGCGTTCACCCACCTCTCGCTGATCAGCGCCGCCTTCAACCTCGACCGCGCCCTGGGCTGAGAAAGCCGCCGGACGCCGGGCGATCTGTGATGATATGGCGGAAATCGACTTCAGGAGGGCGCATGCCGTACACCGTCGACTTCGAGAACGTCTCCACCACCGGCCTCGAATCGAGCCCGGTCGCGCAGGCGCTCGCGGGACTGCGCGCCAACGAGGCGCGCTACTTCCGGAACAAGTTCGACCATGTCTTCACCGTCACCCCGGCCGCCGAGGCGCCTGAGGTGCTCGACTGGGTGAACCGCATCCTCGCGGCGGAGCGCGACCTCGTCATCTCCGCCCAGCCGCTCGAAGTGACGTCCTTCGAGGTGGACGGCATCCGGATGGCCTATGTCTTCTACGATTCCGGCCTGTCGATCAACGTGATGTACACCCTCGAGGACGAGGGCAAGCGCGCGGTCGGCTTCAAGCTCTCGGACGGCATGGACGTCCCCGAGGAACTGGCCTCCCGCTTCAAGTTCGCCCGACAGAAGTCGAAACTCGCCGGGGTGATCCGCGGCTCCTACTTCGTGATCAAGGGCGAGTACTGAGCCCTCGCGTCGGCCGGTGCGGGTGCCGGTGTCGGTGCCGGTGCGGGTGGTGAGGCGGCTGGGTGCGCGAGGGGTGTTATGGGCAGCTGTTGAATTCTGTTGGTGCACGCGTCTTGTTGGGTGCGTGGGGCGCCTCATAGTGTTTGGTTCTGCACGAGTCGGTGCGACTCTGTCTCATTCATGGGAGTCGCACCCGCAGTTCGTCGCTCCATCTGCCTGCCGCGGTGGAGCGGCCTTCCGAACACCCGAAACCTCCGGTTCTCCGGACTTCGTGAGTAAGAGGAACCTCCATGCCAAGACTCGCCCGCAGGCTGCTGGCCTGTGCGACCGCAGGGGCGTTGTGGACCGGCGCCCTGGGCGCCGTGGCCGTGACGACCGCGGTGGTCACCACCGCGACGCCCGCCGCCGCGCTGGACAACGGACTCGCCGTCACCCCGCCGATGGGCTTCAACGACTGGAACGCCTTCGGCTGCAACGTCAGTGAGCAGTTGATCGAGCAGACCGCCGACTACTTCGTCACCTCCGGCCTGAAGGCGGCGGGTTACACCTACGTCAACATCGACGACTGCTGGATGACGCACACCCGGGACGCCCAGGGCCGCCTGGTGCCCGACCCGGTGAAGTTCCCCGACGGCATCAAGGGCACCGCGGACTATGTCCACTCCAAGGGCCTGAAGCTGGGCATCTACGAGGACGCGGGCACCTCCACCTGCGCGGGCTACCCCGGCAGCCTCGGCCACGAGGGCACCGACGCGCAGACGTTCGCGGACTGGGGCGTGGACTACCTCAAGTACGACAACTGCTACAACAAGAGCGACGGCAGCCGGGCCGACTACGTCAACCGCTACACCGCGATGCGCGACGCGCTCGCGGCGACCGGCCGCCCCATCGTGTACTCGCTGTGCGAGTGGGGCCAGCAGAACCCGTGGGAGTGGGCGGGCGACGTCGGCAACTCATGGCGCACCACCGGCGACATCAGTGACAACTGGTCCAGCATGCTGTCGATCGCCAAGGCCAACATGCCGCTGTCGGCTGCGGCGGGGCCGGGCCGGTGGAACGACCCGGACATGCTGGAGGTCGGCAACGGCGGCATGACCGACACCGAGTACCGCTCGCACTTCGCGCTCTGGTCGATGATGGACTCGCCGCTGCTGATCGGCACCGACCTGCGCAAGGCCAGTGCGGAAACGCTGACGATCCTGAAGAACACCGACATCATCGCCCTCAACCAGGACACGCTCGGCAAGCAGGCCACCGTACTGTCCTCGGACGGCGGGAAGTACGTCCTGGTGAAGCAGCTCGCGAACGGCGACCGGGCCGTCGCGCTGTTCAACTCCACCGACACCGCACAGCACATGAGCACCACCGCGCAGGCCGCCGGGCTCGCGCACCGCGGCATCTACGGGGTACGCGACCTGTGGGCGCACACCGACTACGAGAGCGCCGGGACCCTGGCCGCGACCGTACCGGCGCACGGCACCGTACTGCTGCGGGTCAGCGCCTCCCACCCGGGGACGGCTGTGCAGAACCCGCCGCTGCTCGACGCCGGGGTCACCGTGCCCGACCACATCGAGCCGGGGCAGACCGCCACCGTGTCGACCACCGTCACCGACCTGGGTGTTCTCCCGGCGACCGCGGTGAAGGTCGCTCTCGCCGCCCCCGCGGGCTGGACGCTCACCCCTGGCGGCGCCACCCAGCGCGCGGTGCTGCCCGGCGGCAAGACCTTCACCACCACCTGGACGGCCGCGGTGCCGGCGGGCACCAAGACCGGCGGCTACCCGCTCACCGGCTCCGTCAGCTACCGCAGCCCCGTCGACGGCCAGGCCGTGACCGCCCCGCTCACGGGCACGCTGAGCGTGATGGTCCCGCCGCCGTCCGGCACGCACTACCTCAGTGACCTCGACTGGACGTCGGCCACCAACGGCTGGGGCCCGGTCGAGCGCGACCGCAGCAACGGCGAGACCGGTCCCGCCGACGGCAACCCGATCACGCTGGGCGGCACCGTCTACGCCAAGGGCCTGGGTGCCCACGCGCCCAGCACCATCACCTACTACCTCGGCGGCAGGTGCTCCTCCGTGACCGCCACCGTCGGCGTCGACGACGAGAAGAACGGCAAGGGCACCGTCGAGTTCCAGGTCACCGCCGACGGCAAGCAGGTCGCCGACAGCGGGGTCCTCACCAACGCGATGGGCGGCAAGCCCCTGCACGCCGACGTCACCGGCGCCGTGAGCGTCCAGCTCACCGTCACCGACGGCGGCGACGGGAACGACAGCGACCACGCGGACTGGGCCGACGCCCAACTCACCTGCTCCTGACCGCCCCTGAGAACGCGGCGCCGCGGCGGACCCGGTCGACCCCGGGTCCACCGCGGCGCCGCCGCGACGAGGCGATCAGGCACGGCGGGGCTCCCAGCGGAAGGAGCGGCGGGTCAGCATCAGGGCGGCGGCGGCCCAGGCGGCGGCGGTGAGCAGGCCCGGGGCGGCGGCGGCCCAGGTGTGGAGGAGGTCCAGGCGGGGGAGCGGGGCGCCGTTCCAGGTCTCGCCGCCGAAGGAGCGGCCGAACCAGGCCGTGCGCAGGCAGCGTACGACCTGCTCCAGCGGCAGGACGCGGGCCGGGGCGCGCAGCAGCGCGGGCAGGGAGGAGACCGGGGTGAAGACGCCCGCGCCGAACATGCAGAGCAGCAGCACCGGCAGGGCCACCATGGGAGCGGCCTCCGTACCCGGTGTCGGACCCGACAGGGCGAGCGCGAGGGCGCAGAAGACGAGGCAGCCGAGGGCGAGGGCCAGCAGGAACAGCACGGGGTGGGCGGGCGGCGGGGCGTGGAACCAGAGGACGGCGACGCCCCCGAGGACCAGCGCCTGCAGCATCAGGACCGCCGCGCCGACGCCCAACTGCCCGGCCAGGATCGCCGACGGCGGCACCTGCGTCCCGCGCAGCCGCTTGAGGATCAGCTCCTCGCGGCGGGCCACCACGGCGGTGAGCAGGTGGACGAAAGAGGTCGCCATCGCCAGGCCGACGAAGCCGACGCCGGTGTAGCCGGCGGCGTTCAGCCCGCCGATCTCCCGGCCCCGCAGCGGCGCGGCCACCACCAGGTCCAGGACGACCGGCAGCGCGAAACCGATGGTCATCGAGCGGCGGTTGCGCCAGAACACCCGCCAGGAGAGCAGGAACTGCCCCCGGGTGTACCAGGCCCAGTCGCGCGCCGCCCGTACGGAGAGCGGGGTCCGGCCCCCGGCCGGCCGACGGCTCGTCAGGTGGCTCGTCGAGTGCCTCATCGGGTCCCCGCCTTCCCGGTCGCCAGCTCCAGGAACACGTCGTCGAGGGTGGCCCCCCGTACCTCGATGCCGTCGAGTTCGACGCCCCGGCCGGCCGCCCAGCGGTGCAGTGCCGCGAGGGCCGGTCCGGTGCGGTCCACCGTGTAGGCGGCGGTCTCCCGGCCGGGGCCGCCCTCCACGGCGGGGGCGCCCCCGCCGCCTGCCTCGGGCAGTACGGGCAGCTCGTCGCCGCGCACGCCCGCCGGGAGCCGGAAGGTGATCCGCCCGGCCCGCCCCGACAGCACGTCGGCGACCCTGCCGAGGGCCGCGACGCGCCCCCGGGCCATGACGGCGACCCGGTCCGCGAGGTGCTGGGCCTCCTCCATGTAGTGCGTGGTCAGGACGACCGTGGTCCCCCTGGCCCGCAGGTCCTTGACCATCTGCCAGGTGTCCCGGCGGGCCTCGGGGTCCATGCCGGTGGTGGGCTCGTCGAGGAACAGCAGCTCGGGCCGGTTCAGCACGGCCAGCGCCAGGTCCAGCCGGCGCCGCTCACCGCCCGAGAGCTGGCCGACCCGTACGCCCGCGCGGCCCGCCAGGTCCACCTGCTCCAGCACCTCGCGGGTACGGCGGGCGCCGACGACGAAGCCGCGCCAGGCGTCGACGGTCTCACCGACCGTCAACTCGTGGAAGAAGCCGCCCTCCTGGAGCATGACCCCGGTCCTGCGCCGGGCGGCGGCCCCCGCGGCGTAAGGGTCCGCCCCCAGCACCCGCACCGATCCGGCGGCCGGCGCACGGTACCCCTCCATGGTCTCCAGCGTCGTGGTCTTCCCCGCGCCGTTCGTCCCCAGCAGTGCGAACAGCTCCCCGCGCGCGACGGAGAACGAGACGCCGCGTACGGCCTCGAATTCACCGTAGAACTGCCGGAGGTTCTGCACGCTCACCGCGGGACTGTCCTTCCCGTACGTTTCCTCTGCGAATCGATGGTGTCTCATGGTGAACAGAGTGCAGGAATTCGTCCGGGGCTGGCAAGGTGTGGGAAGGGTACGGGAAGGGTGCGGAACAATGCCCTCCGCACTCGTGTCGTCGCAGCTCAACTGCCCTGTGCTGGGCCTTTTCCCGGAAGGCTGACAAATGTCATGGGTGCGGTCGATGACTTTTTTCCCGTGGTGGAGATGACTTCCCCCACTGACGCGTGACCCTTCTCCGGGTGCATATTTTTCTCATCGCCGGATCGGCCGGGGAAAAGCCCCGGGAAAGCGATTCCGGAGACCTGGAAAGGAAACCGTCATGGCGGACAACGAGAAGGACATCGAGACCACCGTCTCCGAGAACACCGAGCAGTTCGACATCGAGGTCGAGGAGCTGGACTCGGTCTCCGGCGGTCTCAGCGTCAGCTCGCTGGCGTGCTACGCGTGCCCCGTCTCCTCCTTCAGCTCGCTGGCCAACTAGTTCGCCACCGCTGATCAGCGGCGAACGCGGCACGACCGGTTCGGGCTGAACGGCTGGTGCACGTCCGCGCGTCGGCGACCCGACGCGACGCGAGGGAACCGGAGCCGCTGCCGGGGGGACTTCCCCCCGGCGCGGCACCCCGGTACCCGCGCCGGGCACCGGCCCGCCCAGCGGAGCACGTACTCCGCCGCCCGTACCGCGACTCCCGTGTCCCGCAACCCCGTACACCGCTGGACCGCACCCCCTGACACACCCCTTCCCGTCCCAGGACAAGGAGCGCCGGGCATGGACAGCCTCCGGCACGAGCTCGCGCGGTTCATCCAGAGCCCGGCCGCGCGCCACGACCCGCCAGGGCTCTACCGACGACTGCTGGCGCAGGCGCCCGTCCTGGACATGGGCCGCGTGCACGTCGTCTCCGGATACGACGAGATCGTCACCGTGCTCATGCATCCGGGCACCGTGGTCGACCCCGCCACGATCGGCCTGGCACGGCCCGGTACGTCCGCGCTCGCCGAGATCGTGGCGCGGATGCTCCCCATGCGCGACGGCTCCGAGCACAGCCGCCTCAAGCGCCTTGCCACGTCCGCCTTCAGCGCCCGCCGGCTGGCGGCCATGCGGGAGCGGATCACCGGCACCACGCGGTCGCTGCTCACCCCGCTGCTGGCGGGCGGCTCCTTCGACCTGGTCGCCGACCTCGCCGTGCCGCTGCCCGTCGCCATCTCCTGCGCCATCCTCGACGTGCCCGACGAGGACCGGCACCGCGTGACGGCGTGGGCCGGTCTGGTCGCCCGCTCCCTGCTGGAACCCGGCGCCGAGGGCACGGGGGACGTCGAAGCCGCCGCGATGGACGCGGAGTTCGAGGAGTTCCGCGCGTACGTCGAGGAACTGTGCGCCCGGCGGGCCGCCGACCCCGGCGAGGACCTCATCAGCCGGCTCACCGCCGCCCGCGCGGCCGGCACCCTCGACTCCGACGACCTGCTGGCCTTCGTGGTGATGCTCTTCGCCAACGGTCTGGAGACGCTGACCTCCGGCCTCGCGGTCGCCGCCTGGCACGTCCTGCGCACCCCCGGACTCATGGACCTGCTGCGCGAGCGGCCCGAGACCGCCGAGGACGTCTTCGACGAGTGCCAGCGGCTCGGCAGCCCGGTACGGGCCAGCGCCCGCGCCGTCACCGTCGACGTGCCGGTGGGCGGCACCGTACTGCCTGCCGGAAGCGTGGTGGTGCTGCTGTACGCGGCCGCCAACCGCGACCCGCGCCGGTTCCCCCTTCCCGACCTCTTCGACCCGGCCCGGGCGGAGCGCCGCCATCTGGCGTTCGGCCACGGGCCGCACCACTGCCTCGGCGCGCCGCTGTCCCTGATGGCGGGCGGCACCGTCCTGCGCACCCTGGCCGCCGCGAGCGCCGAACGCGCGATCTCCACCCCCGTCACCGAGCGGACCGCGCGCTGGAACGAGCAGTTCGTCTTCGGCGGACTGCGGGAGCTGCCGGTGCTCAGCCCGGCGAGGGCGCGCGACGAGGCCGGTACACCGGCGGGGGTGGGTACGCGATGACGACGTCAGTGGAGACACCCCGCACCTCGGCGCCGGTCACCGGCCCCCCGGCCGGCGCCGTGGAGCCCGGACTCGACCGGCCCGTGCGGCTGATCGGCCGACGGCTCTGGCTGTCGGTGGGCGCCCTGCTCCTTGCCGTCGGCGGCGCCACCGCCTGGGGCGCGGCCGGTTCGCTGCCGCACACCGCGACCCTGCACGGCGTGCTGGCCCACGGCGGTGCGCCGGTCGTGGCCAGGGCCGCGGCACCCGGTTCCGTGCTGCGGGTCCTCACCGCACCCGGGGCGCGGGTGACCAAGGGCCAGACCCTGGCCGTCCTCGCCACCACCGGAAGCGGCCCCGCGGACCCGCTGGAACTGACCGCGCCTCAGGACGGCACCGTCACCGCCGTCCTGGCCGGTCCCGGCCGCCAAGTCGTCCCCGGCACCGGGGTCGTCGCCCTCGATGCCGCCGACGAGCCCGCCACCGTACGGCTGTTCGTCACCTCCGCCGACCGGATGCGGCAGTTGCGGATCGGCCAGCCGGTGACCGTCGACCTGCCGACCGGCCCGGTACGCCTGCGGATCACGTCCGCCGACCCCTATCCCGCGCCCGCCACCACGCTCGCGGGCACCCTGCCCGTCCCCGTACCGGGCGTCCCCACCGGCGACACCCCAGTATGGACGGTCTACGCGGCACCGGCCGCCGGACCCGGCGCCGACACCGCCGCCCGCCAACTCTCCGCCGCGGCGGCGCTGCCCGCCGCACTGAACGCCTCCGTCGACCTCGGCGCCCGCCACCCCTACCAGGTGCTGCTGAACGCGACAGGAGCCGGCCGATGAGCCTGGACACCCGCCCGAGCGCGGCCGCCTCCGGCGCGGACGAGGACCACCCGCGCGCTGTTCCGAACCAAGCCGGCGCGGAGCCCGCCCGCGGTGCCGGGGTGCCCGGCAGGCGGCGGAGCCGCCTCACGTGGCGGCGGCGGGCACGCCGCTATCTGCGCACACCGATCGTGCCGCAGATGGAGGAGCAGGACTGCGGGGCGGCCTGTCTGGCCGTGGTGCTGGGCGCGTTCGGCCGCCGCACCACCCTGCACGAGGCGTCCCGGGCCTGCGGCGTCTCCCGTGACGGCGTCAGCGCCGCGGCGGTCGTGCGCGCCGCGGGCCGCTACGGGCTGACGGCGAAGGGCCGTCGTGTTCAGCGCGGCGAGGGGCCGCTGCTCGGGCTCGACGCGGTGCCGGTCCCGTCCATGGTGCTGCTGGCAGGCCCGCACTTCGCCGTGTACGAGGGCATCCGCCGCGGGCACGTCCACGTCAACGACCCCTCCCTGGGCACCTACCGGGCCACCCCGGAGAGCTTCTGGGAGTCGTTCGCCGGTATCGCCGTCGGGTTCGCACCCGGCCCCGGCTTCACACCGGGCGGCGCGCGGCTGCCGTTCCTGCGGGGGCTCGCGGCGCGGATGCGGCCGTACCTGACCGGGCTGCTGCCGGCCGTACTGATCGCCGTGCTGCTGACGCTGCCGTCGGTGGCCGCGACCCTGCTGCTGCGGGCCTACCTCATCAACGTCACCGAGGGCGGCGCCACCGCCTGGGGTACGCCGCTCGCGCTGGCCACCGGCGGGGCGGCGGCCGTGGTGCTGCTGGGCACCTGGCTGCAGCAGGCCATGGTCGACAGGGTGCTCGCGTCGATGTCCGTGCGCTCCTCGGCGGCGTTCCTGTGGCGCATGCTGCGGCTGCCCGGCTCCTTCTTCCACCGCCGCCAACTCGGCGGCCTGGTCACCCGGGTGCAGATGAACGACGGCCTGGCGGCGCTGCTGTCGTCCCGGGCGGCGGGGGCCGCCGCGGCGGCCGCCGGAGCGGCGGCGCACCTGGCGGTCCTGGTGTGGCTGTCGCCCGAACTGGCCGCCGTACCGGCCGCGGTGGCCCTCGCGGACGTGCTGGCCCTGCGGCTCGCGGCCAAGCGCCGCGGCGGGATGCTGCACCGGCTGCACTCCGAGCAGCACAAGCGGGACGGTGTCGCCTTCGCGGGCGTCTCGGCGATCGAGACGATCAAGGCCGAAGGGGCCGAGGACGCCTTCTTCCGCTCCTGGTCCGGCTGGCAGGCCCGCGCGATGGACACCGCGCAGACGATGGCGGCCGCCGTGGTGACCCCGCTGACCCTGCCGACCGCGCTGAACACCGCCGCCAGCGCGGCGGTCGTCATCGGCGGCACCTCCCTGGTGATCGCCGGGTCGCTGCCCGTCGGCACCCTGCTGGCCTTCCTCCTGCTGCTCAACGGCTTCCTGCTGCCGGTCGCCCAACTTGTGGGCATCGGCTCCGAGTTGACCATGGCTCGGGCGCAGACCGCGCTGCTGGAGGACATCGAGCACTCCGACCCCGACCCCTATCTGACCCCCGTGCTGGACGTCCCCGACGACGCCACCGGGCTGCGCGGCGGACTCGAACTGCGTGACGTGGACTTCGGCTACGACCCCAACCGGCCGCCCACCCTGTCCGGTATCTCGCTGACGGTCCGGCCGGGCGAATGGGTCGCCGTGGTCGGCGGCAGCGGCAGCGGCAAGTCCACGCTGGCCCGGCTCGCGGCCGGTGTCCTGCGGCCCTGGTCGGGCGAGGTGCTGCTGGACGGGCGGCCCCGCGACGACGTGCCCCGCGCGGTGGTCACCTCCCAAGTCGCCTACGTCGAGCAGCAGTTGCGGCTCTTCGAAGGCACCTTCCGGGAGAACCTGACGCTGTGGAACCCGGCCGCCGACGAGGCGGCGGTACACCGGGCGCTGGCCGACGCCGAGGCCGCGGAGCTGGTACGGGCCCGCGGCGGCCTGGACGCGGGCGCGGTCGAGGAGGGCGCGCGCAACCTGTCCGGCGGCGAGCGCCAACGCCTGGAACTGGCCCGGGCGTTCGCCCTCGACCCGGCGCTGCTCGTCCTGGACGAGGCCACCTCGGCGCTGGACACCCGCACCGAGGAACTGGTCAACGGGCATCTGCGGCGCCGCGGCACGAGCTGCCTGGTCCTGGCCCACCGGCTGAGCACCGTACGCGCCGCCGACCGCGTGGTCGTCCTCGCCGGCGGCCGCATCGTCCAGGAGGGTCCGCCGCGCGAGCTGGCCGAGGTCCCTGGCCCCTACCGGGCGCTGCTGGAGGACGCGGACACCGCGGCGGGCACCGAGGGCGGCGACGCCGGAACCGTAGCCGGAATCCAGCAGACAGGACGGCAGTGATGACGCTCACCCACGAGACCGCGGCGGAGCCCGGCCTCGCCGTGGCCCGGCCGACCGCCGCGGCCAACCGGGCAGCCCTCACCGAGGCGTTGGCCGCGCTGCACCCCGAGAACGTGCTCGGCACCAGGCCCGCCGACGACCGTACGGAGAGCACCGCGGCGGACCCGGTCGGCGATGTCCTCGCCGTGTACCGCGTACTGGCGCCGCACCTGGGCCGTACCGCGCCCGACGAGGCGCCGCCCTCCGTGCGGACCGCGCGCGACCCGCTGGTCGCCCTGCTGCGCCACCAGGGCGTCCGCTGGCGGCAGATCACCCTCCCCGACGACGGCCACGGGCACGGCGACAGGGCCGGGCTGACCGGGCTCGTGGTCGGCTTCACGGCCGACGGGGAGCGGCCCGTGGCGCTTCTTCCGCGCAGGTCGGACCGGGCGCCCCGGAAGGCGCCCGCGCTCTCCCGGCGCGCCCTGCTGCTCTACCGTCCGCTGCCCGCGGGCACGCCGACCGCCGCCGCGCTGCTGCGCTTCGCCCTGTCGGCCCCGGGCGCCCGGCTGGACCTGGCGCTGCTGACCGCCGCGGGACTCGCCTCCGCCGTACTGGGGCTCGCCGTGCCGCTCAGCCTCGGACTGCTGATGCCCCGTCTGGTGGCCGCCGGACACCACCCGTTGCGCTGGCTGACCGTCCTGCTGACCGCCGCCGCGGCGAGCGCCGGACTGCTGCTGCTGGCACGCAACGTGGCGGCCGTGCGGCTGACCGGCCGGATCCAGGCCGTACTCGAACCGGCGGTGTGGGACCGCCTGCTGGAGCACGACGCCCGCTTCTTCCGCGACTTCACCACCGGCGACCTGGTCCACCGCGCCAACGCCGTCGCCGAGGCCCGCCAGGCCCTGTCGGAAGTGCTGGTGAGCGCGGTGCTCGGGGCGTTCTTCTCGCTGTCAGGGCTACTGGTGCTGCTCCTGGTCGACCCGCTGCTGGGCGGGCTCCTGATCGCCGCGGCGCTGGCCGCCACCGCCGCGCTGGCCGCCCTGGGCCGGCGCCGACAGCGCCACGAGTCGCAGGTCTACGCGCTGCACGGCCGGCTGTACGGCACCTTGTACGGGCTGATGCTCGGCATCGACAAGATCCAGACGGCGGGCCGGGAGATCCAGGCGTTCGCCCGCTGGGCGGTGCCCTTCGCCGCCCAGAAGCGCCACGACGCCGCCGCCATGCGCGCCGACGCCGGATCCGGCGCGGTGACCGCCGCGCTGCAACCGCTGCTGCTTGCCGTGCTGTTGGGCGGGATCCCCCTGAAGGGCGGCGGGGTCGGCCCCGGTCATCTGATGGCGGCGGGTGTCGCCGCGGGCCAGGTCGCCCTGGCGCTCGGCCAGGTCACCCACGCCGCCGCCACCGCCTACGGCATCGTCCCCGTCCTCGACCGGCTCCGCCCCATCCTGGCCGACCCCGCCGTCGCCGACGCCGGCGGCCACGTCGACCCCGGGCCGCTGCGCGGCGCGCTCTCCCTGGACGAGGTCTCCTTCCGCTACGAAGGGGCGTCCGCACCCGCCCTCGACGGGGTGCGGCTGCACGCGGAACCCGGCGAGATGATCGCCGTCGTCGGACCGTCGGGCGCGGGCAAGTCGACCCTGGTCCGCGTCCTGCTGGGGTTCGAGCGGCCCGACTCCGGCACCGTCCGGTACGACGGCATGGACCTGGCCGGACTCGATGTACGGCTGGTGCGCCGCCAGTTGGGCACCGTGCTGCAGAACGGCCGCCTGTTGCGCGGCAGTCTGCTGGAGAACCTGGCGGGCACCGACCCCGACGTCCGCGAGGAGGACGTCTGGGAGGCCGCCGAACTCGCGGGCATCGCCGCCGACCTGCGGCGCCTCCCGCTGGGCCTGTCCACCCGGGTCGGCGAGGACGCACAGGGCTTCTCCGGCGGCCAGATCCAGCGAATCCTGCTGGCCCGCGCCCTGGTCAGGCGCCCGGCGGTGCTGCTGCTCGACGAGGCCACCTCCGCCCTGGACAACGCGACCCAGCGCCATGTGGCCGACGCGGTGGCCGCACTGGACCGTACCCGCGTCGTCATCGCCCACCGCCTGAGCACGATCCGCCGCGCCGACCGGATCCACGTCCTGGACCGCGGCCGGATCACGGCCGTGGGCAGCTACGACGAACTCCTCGGCAGCGACCCCCTGTTCACCCGACTCGTCCGATCCCAGGAGCTTTGAGATGACGCTCGACATCACGGCATGGGCCCCCGCCGCGGGCGCCGGTCCGACCGGGGACCCCGCACCCGGCGCCGGACGCGGCACGCGTACGGGAAGGCTGCTCATGGACCTGCACCGGGGCGACGAGCGGCTGCGCGCGGTGGTCTCCGCCGCCGCCGCGTTCCCCGACCGCGCCGCCGCGGCGAACGGCGCCGGCGCCTCCGCCTTCACCGCCGCGCCCCCCGCGGACCGGGCCGCCGCGCGGGCCCTGCGCGCGACCTGGCTGCAGCGCGCCGCCGGGGACCCCGCCGCGGCGGGCGTGCTGCTCGACCATCTGGCCGCCGCGGGACGGCCGTTCGGCGACGGGCTGCGCGAGGTGCGGCTGCGGGACCCGCACCGGCTGCCGGACTGGGGCCGGGCGCTAGCCGCGTTCCTCAACGCCCAGCCCGCCGTGCCCGACGCGGCCACCACCGCCGCCGGTTCGCTCCTGGTGTCCTTCCGCCGCGCCGCCGACGCCCTGCTGCCCTCCCGCGCCGGGGAGCCGCTCGGCGTGCTCGGCGTGCCCGTCACCCCGGCCGCGCTGGACGACGTCGCGGGAACCCTGGCCGCCCGGCTCACCGAGGCCTGCCGACTGTCCTTCTGCCACGAACTGCAGGCCGCCACCGGGCGGTTGGGCGCCGACGACTGGGACGCCCACAGCGGTCTCGACGCCTCCCGCGAGGGATGGCTCGCCCGGCTCGAACGCCTCCCCGCCCTCGCCTACCTGGTCGGTGTGGTCTGCCGCAACTGGCAGCGGGTGACCCTGGAGATGTTCGCCCGGCTCGCCGCCGACCGCGCCCTGCTCAGCGAGCGCCTGTGGGACGGGGCGGACCCCGGCCCGCTGGCCGCGGTGCGCGGCGACGCGGGGGACCGGCACGCCGGCGGCCGTTCGGTGGCCCTGCTGCACTTCGCGACGGGCCGGTCGGTGGTCTACAAGCCGAAGGACCTCCGCCACGGCACCGCCTACATGGACCTGGTGGCCAGGATCAACCGGTACGCCGCCGAGGCGGCCGACGGCGGCGCCCCCGGCCACGCCCTGCTCGACCTCCCGGTCCGTACGGTGCTGCCCCGCAGCGACCACGGCGACCAGGCCGTGGGCGGCTCGCTGGACGCCGAGTGCGGCAGCGAGTACGGCTGGGAGGAGTTCGTGCGCGACGCGCCCTGCGCCGACCGCGCCGGGTTCGCCCGCTTCTACCGCCGCCTGGGCATGACGATGCGCCTGGTGCAGCTGCTGGAGGGCCGCGACCTGTGGGCGGACAACCTGCTGGCGAGCGGTGAGCACCCGGTCGTCACCGACCTGGAGTGCCTGCTCTACCCCCGGGTGCAGACCCCGCCCGCGCTGCCCGCCGCCCAGCACGGGCTGCTGGACCTGCTGGAGAGCACCGTGGTGCGCACCGCGATGGCCGCGCAGCCGTGGGTCGCCGTCCGGGACCGCCCCGCCCTCGACATCGGCTGCCTGACCCGCGCGGGCGGCCACCCCGACGACCCCGGAGCGCCCACGCTGCCGCTGCCGCCGTACCGCCCGGTCCACCAGGGGGAGACCGCCGACCCGTGGCAGTACACCGCGGAGGTCGTGGACGGCTACCGCGCCATGCAGCGGGCGCTGTACGCGCTGCGCGGCGAACTCGCCGACCCCGACGGGCCGCTGGCGGGATTCCGCGGGGTCTGGGTCCGCTACATCTGGCGGCACACCTGGGACGGTTACAAGATCATCAACGCCTCCACCAGCCCGCTGGCCCTCACCGGCGGCGCGACCCGCGAGACCGTGATCGCGGGCGCGCTGCGCGGGGCGGTCGGCGCCCGCGCGGGCGACCCGCGGCGCGGCGATCTGCTGGACGTCGTCCTGTCCGAGCTCGACTCCTTCCGTGACCTCGACATCCCCTACTTCCGCTCCCTGACCACCTCGTCGTCCGTCTTCACCGCCGACGGGCGGGAGATCGCCGGCCACTTCCAGGGCACCGCCTGGCGGCGGCTGGCCGGGCGGGTCGCCGAACTCGACGACTTCGACCTCGACCGGCACACCGCCGTTCTCACCGGCTGCCTCGACGCGGCCCTCGGCGGCCGCGAGCACATTCCGGCGCCGCCGCCCGGCCGCCCCGAGCCGGTCCTGCCCGGTGTCGCCGAGCTGCTGGAGGAGGCGGTACGGATCGGCGACCGGCTCCTCGCCGACCGCCTCCTGGCGGACGGCCCGCTCGCGAAGGGCGCCGCGGCAGGCGGCGGCTGGATCGGCCAGAGCTGGTACCCCATGACCGGCCTGCGGCAGGTCGAGGTGCTGGGCGGTGTGGACCTGCTGACCAGCGGTGTCGGAGCGGCGCTGTTCCTGGCCGAACTCTGGTCCGCCACCGGCGAACCGCGCTTCCGGCAGGCGGCGCGCGAGACCCTCGCCGCCGCCGCGGACCTCGTCGACCCGGCCGCACCGCACGCCTTCGCCTTCGCCAGCGACTCCCGACTCGCCCTCGGCGCGCCCGTGCCCGGCGGGTTCGCCGGTCCCGGCGCGCTCATCCACGCCCTGGTCCGCGGCGGCCAGTTGCTCGGCGAGCCGCGCTTCACCGAGCAGGCCCGCGCCCTGGTCCCCGGCGCCCTGGCACTGGCCGCCGGCAGCGGGGGCGGACGCGCCGCCCGGCCCGTGCCCGCCCCGTACCAGGACGTGCCGCTCGGCACCGCGGGGCTGCTGCTGAACCTGCTGCGGCTGCGTCAGGCGCTGCCGCAGGCTGACGCCACCGTCGACGAGGGCGTACGGCGCCTGGCCGCCGCGGCGTTCGGCCAGCTCACCGGGGCCGCCGCCCGCCACCTGTGCGGCCCGCGGCGCTTCCTGCAGCTGGTCCCCGCGGGCGCCGACAGCCTGGCCGCCGCACTGGCCCGCGTCGTCGGCCAGGCGCCCGGCCTGCTCGCCGACCCCGGCACCGTACGGGACACGGTCGTCGCGCACCGCTACGACGTCGCGCGCAGCGGCCGGCTGGCCTGCCTGGACACCGCCGTCTCCCTCGGCGTGGACGCGCTGGACTCGCGCCAACTCGGCCTGCTCGCCGCCCCCGTCGGCCTGGCCCAGGTCGCGAGCCTGGGCAGCAGGGAGCTGGTCGCCACAGCGGGTGAGGCGCTCACCGCGGCCGAGCTCGGCCTCGTCCACTCCCTGCGCGACGACCTCCCGGCGCTGCTGCCCGGCCCGTTCTACGACGGCCGCGAGGCCGCCGCGGCGCTGGTCGGCGAGTTGCTGCGGCGCAGACGCACCACCGGCCGCTGGTACGGCGACCGCAGCGCCGACGACCGCGTCAACCTCGGCCTCCTCGACGGCACCCCGGCCGTCGGCCTCCTCCTGCTCCGCCTCCTCGACCCCGCGACCGCGCCCGTGGCCACCCTGCGCTGACCCGAGCGTCCGGCGCACCCGCCCGACCCACAAGGCCCCGCCCCCGTACGACCGGCGCCACCGACACCACCTGAGACCCGGCCCCGCACGACCGACACCACCCGTCCCGCACTGCCCGCCCCGCCCCCGCCAGTCCCGTACGACCAGGACGACCGGCACCGCACGGCACGTCCCGCACCGCCCGCCCCGTACGACCCGACACCACCCCGTTCGCACGGGAGGAGAAGACCGCCATGACGCACACCGCCCAGCCCGCACCCGCCTCCGCATTCGCAACCGCCGCCGCTCCCGCCTCCGTTGAGCCGACGCCCGCGCAGCGCCCGGCTGCCACCATCGGTTTCAAGCGCCACCTGAAGTCCGTGGTCGTCGAGGGCGAGGCCGTCTACCTCGTCTCCGAGCGCGGGGTCAGTACGGTGGGCGGGCGGCTGGCCCAGGTGCTGGCGCCGCTGCTGGACGGCACGCGGACCGCCGAGGAGATCAGCGCAGAGCTTGCTGGCACGGTCTCCGCCGAGCGGGTCGGCAGCGCGCTGGACCACCTGGCCGAGGGCGGCTGGGTGACACCGGCCGACCCCGCGGCCGACCCCGCGGCGGCCGCCTTCTTCGAGATGGCGGGGCTGGACGGCGACAGCGCGCTGGCCGCGCTGGGCCGCGCGACGGTCCGGGTCGAGCCCTACGGCCGGGTCGACGCCGAGCCGTTCGCCGCCGCGCTGCGGGCGGCGGGCGTGGGCGAGGTGACCGTGGCACCGGGCAGCGCGTCCCCGGCTGCCCACCGCCCCGACCTGGTCGTCGCGCTGACGGACGACTACCTCCACCCCGGCCTGGCCGAGCGCAACCGCGCCGCCCTCGCCGACGGCACCCCGTGGCTGATCGCCCGCCCAGTCGGCTCCCTGGTGTGGACGGGCCCGGTCTTCGTCCCCGACGGGGCGGCGGCCGCCGCTGGGCGCGACGCCGGTCCGGGGACCGGCGCGGGCGTGGCAGTGGGGCAGACCCCCGGTCCGGGGACGGACAGTGGCGCGGCTCCCGGGCAGGCTGCCCGCGCCGGGGCGCACACGGCCGCTGCCGCTGGGCGCGACGCCGGTCCGGGGACCGGTACCGGCGTGGCAGCAGGGCAGACCACCGGCCCCGGGACCGACAGCGGCGTGGCTGCCGGACAGGCTGCCCGTCCCGGGTCGCACCCGGTGACCGCCGCCGCGCAGGCAACCGCCGCGCAGGCGACCGGCTGCTGGGAGTGCCTGGCTCACCGGTTGTCCGCCAACCGGCAGTCGCTCAGTTACCTGCAGCACCGCCTCGGGCGCGACACCCCGCTGACCACCGCTGTCGCGGGCCTCGCGGCGACCGTCGGCACCGGCACGCAGCTGGCCGCCGTCGAGGCGGCCAAGTGGCTGGCGGGGGCGCGGCCGCAGGAGGCGGCCGTCTTCACGCTGGACACGGTGACGCTGGAGGCGGAGCGGCATGTGCTGGTTCGGCGCCCCCAGTGCGCCGCATGCGGGGACGAGACGCTGATGGCGCGCAGGCAGGCGGAGCCGGTGCGGTTCGTCAGCCGCCGCAAGGCGTTCACCGCGGACGGCGGGCACCGCTCCACCTCGCCGGAGGAGATGCTGGAGACGTACCGCCCCCAACTGAGCCCCGTCACAGGGGTGGTCACCACCCTGGTCCCCGCCCGCAACACCCCCGACGGCCTGCGGGTCTACCTGGCCGGTCAGAACCTCGCCCGCCAGGTGGGCGATCTGCGCCAACTGCGTACCGGACTGCGCTCGGTGAGCTGCGGCAAGGGCCGTACCGACGTGCAGGCCAGGGCCAGCGCCATGGGCGAGGCGATGGAGCGCTTCTCGGGCGTCTTCCAGGGCGACGAGGCGCGGCGGACGGCCAGTTACGAGGAACTCGGCGAAGCCGCGGTGCACCCCGGCACCTCGCTCCTCTTCAGCGACCGGCAGTACGCCGAGCGCGACCGCTGGAACGCCCGTATGTCGATGTTCAACACCGTGCCGGAGCGCTTCCGCGAGGACGCCCGCATCGAGTGGTCGCCGCTGTGGTCGGTGACCCGGCAGCAGACCCGCTGGATGCCCACGATGAACCTGTACTACGGCTACCGGCACGACTCGCCGTTCTTCGCCATGGGCGACTCCAACGGCTCGGCGGCCGGCACCTCCTTCGAGGACGCGACGCTCCAGGGCTTCCTCGAACTGGTCGAGCGGGACGCCGCCGCGATGTGGTGGTACAACCGGGTCAGCCGCCCCGCGGTGGACCTGGACGCCTTCGGCGACCCGTACATCGACCGCATGCGCGAGGTCTACGCGGGTCTGCACCGCGAGATGTGGGCGCTCGACCTCACCTCGGACTTCGGCGTCCCCGTCGTGGGCGCGTTCTCCCGGCGCACCGACAAGCCCGCCGAGGACGTGCTGATCGCCTTCGGCGCGCACCTGGACCCGCACATCGCGCTGACCCGGGCGCTCACCGAGATGAACCAGTTCCTGGCGCCCGTCGCGGGACAGGGACCCGAGGGGACCGTCACCTACGCGGGCGCGGACGCCGAGCAGAAGGCGTGGTGGACGTCCGCGACGGTGGCCAACCAGCCGTATCTGCTGCCCGACCCCGCCGCCCCCGCCTCGGGGCCCGGCCGCTGGGCGCACCTCGCCGGGGACGACCTGGCGGCCGACCTCGCGGTCGCCGGACGCCTGGTGGAGGAGCGGGGCATGGAGATGCTCGTCATGGACCAGACCCGGCCCGACGTGGGCCTGCCCGTCGCGAAGGTCGTCGTCCCCGGAATGCGGCACTTCTGGGCCCGCTTCGCCCCCGGCCGCCTCTACGACCTGCCGGTCCGCCTCGGCTGGCTGTCGGAGCCGACGCCGGAGGCCGACCTCAACCCGATCCCGATCTTCATCTGACCGCGCTCCGCCCGCTCCACGACCCGAAAGGTGCGCCATGACCGTGACCGACGCCCGCCCGCCCGTGCCGGTGGCCGCGCCGCCCGCACCCCTGCCCGTATCCGTACTCCCGGCCCAGCCCGCCGGGTCCGCCGCCGGGTCCGCCGCCACCGGGGACGGCGCTCCGCCGATCCGCCGGCTGCTCCGGCTGCGCTCCGACATCGTGGTCGAACCCGACGGCGACGACGTGGAGTTGACGCACCCCTGGGGTCACCAGCGCGTGCACGGGCTGGGCGCGGGCGCGGTGGACCTGCTGCGGCAGCTCACCGCACACGAGATCGACGCGGCGGCGCTCGCCACGCTGTCCGACGGCGTCCGGCTGCTGCGGCTGCTGGAGCGCTTCCCGTTCCTGGTGTCCTCGGTGCTCGCGGCGCCCGGCGGGCCGCCACTGGTGACCGCCGACCCCATCGCCCGCTCGGCGACCCTGCCCGCGCGCGGCCCGGGGACGTTGGCCGCCGGTACCGAGGTGGTCCTCTCGCGCTTCGCCTATGTGCGGCGGCTGCCCGGCCGCCTGGCCGAGGGGACCGCCGTGGACGGCGAGGACGGGGCGGCGGACGACTGCGTGGTGGAGTCGCCGCTGGCGTCCTACCGCGTCACTCTGCACGACCCGCGCGCCGCCGCCTTCGTCACCGCCCTCACCCGGCGGCGCACCGTGGCCGACGCGGCCGCCGAGGTCGCACTGCCGCTGCCGGCCGGGCGCGCGCTGGCCGGGCTGCTGGCGGGCACCGGATTCCTCGACCACACCGGCGACCCGGCCGCCGACGACCCGGTGGGCGACCCCGGTGAGGAGGACACGGCCGGGCAGAGCGGTCCGCCGAGCGGCCGTGACCCCGAACTGTGGGACTTCCACGACCTGTTGTTCCACTCCCGGAGCAGGGCGGGCCGCCACGACTACCCCAGCGGCGCCCTCTTCGCGCACCCCGAACTCCCGCAGGTGCCCGCGGTCCCGGGCACCGGGCCGCGGGAGGAGGGCCCCGGCATCGACCTGCCCGTACCGGACTGGGCGGACGTGGTCGCGCGGGACGCGACCTTCACCGAGGTGCTGGAGGGACGCCGATCGGTCCGCGCGTACGGCGACACACCGGTGACCCTCGACCAGCTCGGCGAACTGCTCTACCGCGCGGCCCGCGTGCGGTCGGTCATCCCCGCCGACCCGCAGTACCCGAGCGCCTACGACGTGGTCGACCGGCCCTATCCGGCCGGTGGGTCCACCGGTGAACTGGAGATCTATCTGTCCGTCACCGCCTGCGTGGGCCTGGAGCCCGGTGTCTACCGCTACGACGCCGCCGCGCACCGGCTGCGGCCGCGCCACTGGAGCAGCGCCGCCGACGAGTCGGCCTTCCGCGAGCTGGTCACCTCGGCCTGGCGGGCCACCAACCGCGCGGTGGAGCCGCAGGTGCTGTTCACGATCACCTCGCGGTTCGGGCGGCTGTCCTGGAAGTACAGCCAGATCGCGTACGCGCTGACGCTCAAGCACGTCGGGGTGCTCTACCAGACGCTCTACCTGGTGGCGACGGCGATGGGCCTGGGGCCGTGCGGCCTCGGGTCCGGGGACACCGACGCGGCGGCGCGGGCGCTCGGCCTGGACTGGACCGCGGAGTCCTCGGTGGGTGAATTCCTCATCGGCAGCCGCCCGTCGGGACCCGCGGCGCTGGGCACGCGCTTCGCCGACATCGTGGAGGGGGCGCGCGAGGCGGCGCGCTGAGCGGCCCGCTGATCGGCCCGCGCAGGGGCCGGGCCGGGGCGACGGTGAAGGGCGGTGAGCGTGGTGCGCGCTCACCGCCCTTACGTGCGACCTGTGATGACCACCCGTCAGAGCCAGCCGCTCTCCCGGGCGATACGGATGGCGTCGCAGCGGTTGCGGGCGCCGGTCCTGCTGATCACCGACGAGACGTGGTTGCGTACCGTCCCCTGGGACAGCGACAGCGAGCGCGCCACCTCCGCGATGCTGAACCCGTCGGCGACCAGGCCCAGTACGGCCAGTTCGCGCGGGGTGGGGCCGCCGGGCCGGGCGCGGACCGCGTCCCGCAGCAGGGACGGTTCGTACACCTGGTCGCCCGCCGCGAGCGCCCGCACCGCGGCGAGCAGCCGGTCCGGCGCGAGGTCCTTGAGCAGGACGCCGTCGACGCCGTCGGCGAGCGCGCGCTTGACCTCGGCGGGCCGGGCGTACGCGCTGAGCAGCAGCACCCGGGTGCCGGTGCCGCCGTCCTGGAGCGCGGCGGCCAGGTCGAGGGCGGGCAGGCCGGGAAGGTCGAGGTCGAGGACGGCGACATCCGGCGCGGTCAGCTGGGCGTCGCGCAGGGCGTCGTCCCCGCAGCCGGGTTCGGCGACCACACTCAGGTCGGCCTCGCGGTCGAGCAGGGCGGCGAGCGCGGAGCGGAAGAGGCGGTGGCCGTCGGCGAGCAGGACGGTGATCGTGTGGAGGGCGGTGGCCGGTGCCAGGGAGACACCGGCGGGCGGTACGGTCGGCGCCGCGGTGGCTCCCCGAGCCGGCGGGGCCGTCATGAGCGCGGGATCAGGGCCGCGGGACGCGGGGGCGGCGACGGCCGTTGCGGTGGTCATCCTGGTTCCTCCGGGCGGTGGTCGGTTGCGGGCGGCGGGTCTGCGGCCCGCTCAGCAGCACCAGCCCCAGGTCTGCGGCTGCACGCCGGTGCCGGACGGGGAGGGGGAGGGCGCCGGGGTGCCCGCGGTGCCGCTGCCGTCCTGGCCGCTGCCGCCGCCCGTTTCCGCGGTGCCGCTGCCACCGTCGGCCAGGACGAGGGCCGGGCCGTGCGCCGCTCCCGGTGCGGCGGAGGCGTCGGCGGCGGTGAGCGCGACACCGCCGAGGGTCGCTGACGAAAGGGCGGCAACAAGGACAAAAGCGGCGATCTTGTGCATGGAGGTCCCCATCCTCTCGACGTACACGGATTGACGGGGTGGAGCGCCCGCGTCGTTCCCCCTGCGGGTCTTCCACCGAGTCGTCGGCCGGGGCCCGCCCCTGTGAGCGGCTCCCGGTGACACGTTGAGCATGCCGCCGTGGATCAGCGTGTGTCAGCAGTGCGGAGGTGGCACGACGGTGCAGTGGCACTGTCGTGCCAGAGGTGGTCCGGCGGGCTTCCGGAGGGCCGCCGTGGAGTACGGGGAATCCCCTGTGGCGTGGGAGGCCGGAAGGAGCAAAGTGAGAGGACGGGCACGAGTAAAGAAATGATTGCAGGGAGTCCGTTTGTGTCGGCCACCCACACAATTCCCGCTCTTTCTTTTCGAATTCATCGCACGAGCCGCTATCCTGTACGCCCGCGCACCCACTCCACCGGGCAGGCGGGTGGACTCGCGTCTGACCACCGTGGGCCAGTTGGTGAGTACGGCGGCCGCTTCGTCACTCGGAACACAGGGGAGTTCTGATGACCTCAGAGGGGCACGACCCGGGGGAATTTCCTCTGGAGCGCACAGGGCACGCGCGTTCCGCGGAAGTGCCGTTCGGACTTGACGCCCTTTCAGAATCGGTCTATCGGGTTCTGCTGCTCCATTCGGCCGACGGCCCGGCGGAGATCGCTGAGCGGCTGGCCCGCAGCCCCGAGGACGTGCTCGCCTCGCTGGAACGCCTGGCGGATCTCGCCCTCGTACGGCCCCCCGGTGCCAACCGCCGCTGGCGCGCGGTCAATCCGGAGGCCGGACTCGCGGCGCTGCTGTCCCGGCAGGAGGCCGAGGCATCCCGCCGCCAGGCCGAACTCGAGCACAGCCGCGGCACCATGACCGGTCTGATCGCCGAGTACGCCCGCGCCAACCAGCAGTCGCACGCCTCCGGTGTGGAGATGCTGACCACCCTGGAGGACGTCAGGGACCGGCTGGAGCAACTCGCCGCGGACGCCGTCGCGGAGGTGCTGTCCTTCGCCCCCGGCGGCCCCCAGCCCGCCAATGTGATGGAGGCCAGCCGCGCGCTCGACCAGCAGAGCCTGCAGCGCGGAGTGCGGATGCGCACCGTCTACCTCGACAGCGTGCGCAACGACCAGGCCACCGTGCAGTACGCACGGTGGCTCAACGAACTCGGCGGCACCGTACGCACGGTGCCCGCGCTGCCGCTGCGCATGATCATCGCCGACAGCGCGGTGGCGGTCGTCCCGCTGGACCCCGAGGCCCCGGGCAAGGGCGCGGTCCTGCTGCGCAGCCCCGGTGTGCTGGCCGCGCTGCGCGCCCTGTTCGAGCAGGTCTGGGAGACCGCCAAGCCGCTCGGCGAGGAGAGCCAGCGCGACTCCTCCGGACTGACCGACCAGGAGCGGCAGTTGCTGCGGCTGCTCGCCGACGGCCTCACCGACGAGCGGGCCGCCCAGCGGCTGGGCGTCTCCCTGCGGACGGTCCGCCGCATGATGTCCACCCTGATGACGCGGATGGACTCGCGCAGCCGCTTCCAGGCTGGCATCAAGGCCGCAGCCCTCGGCTGGCTCGCCGCCCCCGCCGATCCGCTCCCCGAACGCCTGATGACGGCCCCCGACTGCTGAACGGGCCGCCGCGCGCCCGCGACCGGGGCGCGCGGGCGGAGGTCATTCGAGCATGCCGAAGTCGTACTGCCGCGGTGCCCGGCCTCCGGGCCCCGCGGCAGGGCCGGGCTCGGCGGCGCTGGCCCGGTGGGCGAACCAGAGCTCGGACAGGGTGTTCTCGCCCTCGCGGATGTCGGGGAGTTCGATGCCGTCCTGCAGGAGGCGCCCGCAGCGGTCCGGGTCGCCGCTGTCGAGCGCGGCGCGGGCCTCGGTCCAGCGGACCCGGCCGTGGGCGCGCTGGGCGGGCGGCAGCGCGTCGATCAGGGCGATGACCTCCTCGGCGCGGTCCGCGCGCAGCAGCAGGCGGGTGCGTTCCAGGGTCAGCGGCAGCAGACCGGGGGCGAGCCGGGCCGCCTCCTCGTAGGCGTCGGCGGCCCCGGCCAGATCGCCCTCGTGCTCGGCGAGCCGGGCGAGGTTGCGCCAGGCCCAGGCGGTGGGGTGGAGGTCCAGGGAGCGCCGCCAGCTCGCCCGGGCGCCGGCCGGATCACCCGCGGCGGCCTGGAGGACCCCGAGGTGGAGCAGTGCGGGCCAGCTCTCCTCGGCGGCCTGGAGCTGCTTCTCCCACGCCGGGTCGGTCTGGTACGACACCGGCGGCCCGTCGTCGGCCGGCGCCGACATGCGGCCGTGCGCGAGCAGTTCGCGCCACGGCGCCTGCTCGGGGCCGAGCGTCGCGTCGGGGAACGGCGTGCCGGGCCCGGCCAGCGGCGGCTCACCGCACTCGGCGCGGCGCAGGCGTTCCAGCGCGCCCCAGCCGGAGCCGGTGTGCAGGATCTCCTCGGGGGGCTGCTCCGCCCAGATCCCGGCGGCGGTGAGTTCGGCCCCGAGCGACTGCGCCGGCACCAGGGCGTCGACGGCGGCCGCCGCCGCGCCCCGGGCGGCCCGCCAGTCCTCGCCCTGGACGGCCGCGGGGTCGGCTTCGAGCAGCCCGTACGCCTCCACCCAGGACCAGCGGGCGCCCGGCGGCATCGGCAGATGCTCCAACTGGGTGCGGGCCAGACCCGCCTGGATCTCCAGATACGCCCGGCCGGGGGCGGAGAGCCACTCCTGCCAGTGCCGTCCGCCCGCGCCCTGCCCCCACAGGAAGAGCTTGCGCCCGCGCAGCCGTCCGGTGGACACCTGCACCAGGCCCCGGCCCGAGTCGTCGAGCGCCGCGATCCAGCGCCGCTCACCGGCCGGGATGTCGAAGAAGTAGTCGGCGGCGTCCCGCGCGAGCGTCGTGCGGCTCACATCCGTACCGTGCGGCGCGGGCAGCCCGAGGTGGCGCAGCCTGCGGTCGTAGCTGAACTGCCAGGCCGCGTCCGCCGGGGCGAGCACCCGCACGTCGGGCGCCTCGGGGACGGCGATGTTCGACCACCAGTACATGGGTGTCGTACGGGAGTTGGGGTTGGTGATCGTGACATGGACGAGCAGCACCGGCGAACCGGCGGGCAGCCAGGCGTCGATCTGGAACACCACCCCGCGCAGGCGCTCGTACTCCCACATCCGCAGCACCGGCGTGCCGTCGGGGCGTACGGCGCGGGCCGCGTGCAGCGGCTCGCAGGTGGTCGGGGTGTGGCCGATGGTCCCGATGTTCCACTCGACGCCGCCCGCAAGCCACGCGTTGCGCAGCGCGAGGTTGGCGGGCTGGAACACCGGGTTGCGGAAGAGGAGTTCGCGGCCGGTCGGGCGGTGGACCAGCGACCAGAGCCGGCCGCCCGCGCCCAGCAGGAAGGTGGCCCGCAGGGTGTCGTTCTCCAGTACCGCCACCGGGTGATCGGTGTCGGTACGCTCCCGGGTGAAGCCGTCCTGGGTGAGATACGGCAGGACCGAACCGACGCGGCCGTAGTCGATGTTGCGCCGCATCTCGTCGTCGGCGGGACCGGCGTCCTCGACCGTGTGGAGGTCGGCGCCGGAGAACAGCGGTGGCAGGGGGTTCACCGGGCCGACGGCCGCGGTCGGCAGGGTGAGGGTGGTCAGCCGCAGCTCGCTCATCCGTGCGTGGCCTCCTTCTGATCGGTGGGGGAGTGGTGGTGGGGAAGGAACGGGGGCGCGGGCCCGGCTACTTGATGCTTCCGCTGGTGAGCCCCGCCTGCCAGTAGCGCTGGAGGATCAGGAACATCACCACGATCGGGACGACCGACAGCAGGGAGCCGGTGATGATCAGGTTGTACGGGACCGTCTGGCCGCGCTGTTCCTTCCAGGCGACCAGCCCGACGGTCACCGGCTGCAGCCGGTCGTTGGCGAGCATCAGCGACGGCAGCAGGTAGTTGGTCCAGATCGTCACGAACTGGAAGAGGAAGATGGTCACCAGCGAGGGCTGCATGACCCGCAGCGAGATCGACCGGAAGATCCTGAACTCCCCGGCGCCGTCGATCCGTCCGGACTCCAGCAGTTCGTCGGGTACGGCGGCGGCCGCGTAGATCCGCGAGAGGTAGACGCCGAACGGGCTGACGACGCTGGGGATGAACACCGCCCAGAAGGTGTTCACCACATGGGTGGCGGAGAACATCAGGTAGAGCGGCAGGGCGAACAGCGGCGCGGGGATCAGGATCGCGCCCAGCACCGTGTTGAAGACCGCCTCACGCCCGCGGAAGCGGTACTTGGCCAGCACGTACCCCGCCATCGAGGACAGCAGGGTGGCCACCAGCGCGCCGCCGACCGCGTAGAGCAGGCTGTTGAGCAGCCAGCGGCCGAAGATGCCCTGCTGGACGTCGAGCAGATCGCGGATGTTGCGCACGATCTCGACGCGCCCGGCGAACCAGAAGCCGTTGCTGGAGAAGAGACTTCCGCTGTCCTTGGTGGAGGAGACCACCAGCCACCACACGGGCAGCAGTGAGTAGACCGCGGCGAGCACCAGGACGGTGAGGACCCCGGTGCGCCCGGCCAGTCGGTTGGTTTTCACTGGGCACTCCCGCGCTTGTTGACCAGCCGCATGAAGCCGAAGGAGAGCACGAAGATCACCAGTGCCAGCACCACGGACTCCGTCGCGGCCAGGTTGTAGTTGTTCGCGGCGACCTCGCCCTGGGCGGCCATGATCGGCGTCCAGGTGCTGGAGAGGTTCGGGGCGATGGCCTTCATGATCACCGGCTCGTTGTAGAGCTGCGCGGTGCCGATGATGGAGAAGACCGTGGTCATCAGCAGCGCGGGCCGCACCAGCGGGATCTTGACGTGCCAGGCCAGCCGCCAGCCGGTGCACCCGTCGAGGGCGGCGGCCTCGGTGAGTTCACCGGGGATGGCCTTCAGCGCCGCGTGGATGATCAGCATGTTGTAGCCGGTCCATCCCCAGGTGAGCATGTTGCCGATCGACCAGGGCAGCCACCGGTCCGAGGTGAAGTCGACGTGCAGTCCGAGATGGCCGAGCGCCGAGGCGATCGGGCTGACCCCCGGCTCGTAAAGGAACGACCACATCAGGCCGCCGATGACGCCGGGGATGGCGTAGGGCAGGAACAGGCTGAGCCGGAAGAAGCCCTTGGCCGGGGTGGTGCGGGCGTCCAGCATCAGCGCCAGCACCAGCGCCAGGCCGAGCATGACCGGCACCTGGACCGCGCCGACCGCCAGCACCCGCCCGACGGCCCCGGTGAAGTCGCTGTTGCGCAGCACCGCGGTGTAGTTGGACAGCCCCGCGAAGACCTTCGTCGGCGGGGTGAAGCCGAGGCCGTCCCGGTGCATCTTGAACAGGCTCTGGTAGACGGCGTAGCAGATCGGCGCGACGAAGGTGACGAGGAAGAGCGCGACGAACGGGAGGAGGAAGCCCAGCGGCGCCCAGCGGCGCCCGTCCAGGCGGCGCCTGGACGGGCGCCGCCGCGGGGTGGCCCCCGCATGGACGCGGGGGCGCGCGGGGGCCACGGTCGGTGACTGCTGCATGGTCAGCCGAGCTCCAGACCCTGGCTCTTCATCTCCGCCACCGTCTGCGACTGGGTCTCGGCGATCGCCGCGTCCAGCGTGATGCTGCCCGCGCCCGCCTTGCCCAGCCCGTCGGCCAGCGCGCCCGAGGTCTTGGTCATCACCGGGCCCCACTGGAAGTCCGGGTCGACATGGGAGGCGCTGTCCTTGAAGACGTCGTAGATCTTCTGGCCGCCGAAGAACGGGTCGGGCGCCGACAGCGCGGGATTGGTCAGACCGGACAGCGCGGCCGGGTAGATGCCGGTGTTCTTGATCAGGTTGCTCACGCTGGACGGGTCGCTGGCGAACCAGTTGGCGAACTCCACGGCCTGCTTGACGTGTCCGCAGCCCTTCATCACCACGTTCGGCGAGCCGCCGGCGTTACCGGACGCCGGGTCGGCGGCGTCCCAGACCGGCATGGGCGCCACGGCCCACTTCCCCGCGGTCTGCTTGACGCTGCTGGCGACGATCGGGGTGTCCCAGACGGCGTTGACGTCGGAGAGGATCGAGCCGTCGCCCATGCCCTTGTAGAGCGCGGTGTCGAAGCTGGGCACCACCTTGACCAGCTTCTTGCTGATCAGGTCCTGCCAGAAGGCGGTGACCTTCTTGGTGGCGGGGTCGTTGATGTCGACCTTCCACTTGCCGCCGTCGGTGCCGAACCACTTGGCGCCCGCCTGCCACGCCAGACCGGCGAAGTTGTACGCGTCGTTGCCGAAGTAGCCGATGTACGCCTTGGGGTCGGCCTTGTGGATCTTCGCGGCGTCGGCGGCGTACTCGGCCCAGGTCTTCGGGGCGGAGGCGATGCCGTACTTGGCGAAGAGGTCCTTGCGGTAGATCAGGCCCATGGGCGCGATGTCGACCGGGATGCCGTAGGTGTGCCCGGCGATCCCCGTCTGGGCGAAGGCCCAGGGCGCGTAGTCCTTGGCGTACGGTGCCGCCTCGCTGGTGGCGTCCTGGAGCGCGCCCGCGGCGGCGAAGGTCGGCAGCGTCTCGAAGCCCACCATGCCGACGCAGGGGGCGTTGCCGGCCTTCACCGCGTTGAGGAGCTTGGTGTAGCCGCCCTTGGAGCCGGGCGAGATCTTGCTGTAGCTGACCTGGATGTCCTTGTGGCTGGCGTTGAACAGCGCCACGGACTTCTCGTAGCCGGGTGCCCAGCCCCAGAAGCTGATCTTGACCGGGCCGCTGGTGGCTGCGGACTTGTCGCTCTTGTCGCTTGAGCCGTTGCCGCCGCAGGCGGCGACGGCCATCAGCGACGCCAGGGCCATGGCGGCGCCGGCGGTCCTCATCGGACGCATGGCTCTGAACGGACGTGACGTCATCGGGTGACCCTCTCTGCTACCCGCCGCCGGGGACTGGTCCGACGCGGGGTGCGGGGGAGCCCGCCAGGCGGGCTTTAGTTCGGCTAGTGTCTGAACTAATTAATCCCGCTGTCAAGACTCGGGGCCGACGACTTGCGAAAGCCGGTCACCTGCGGCGGCCGCGGGGGAGACGATCAGGAGGAACCGTTGCGCGAGCGAGGTATTGTTCCTGTCGGTTACGCCTGGCGTGCCTGGTCAGAGCGGTGGTCGGCGGGTCGCGGGCACTGCGCTTCCGGGGAGGCCCCATGAACCAGGGAGGCACTGTGCAGCACGGCCGGCGCGACGCCATCACCAGCGCGTCCCAGGCCATGGCGGCGTATCCCGACGCCGCCGACAAGTCGTCGCTGCGCCGCAACAACCTCGGCGTGGTGCTGCGGCACCTGCGCGAGCACGGCGCCCAGTCCCGTACCCGGATCGCCTCCGAGGTCGGGCTGCCCAAGGCCACCGTCTCGGTGCTGGTCACCGAGCTGATCCAGCGCGGCCTGGCCCGCGAGGGAGAGCTCGACCGGGCGGGCGCGGTGGGCCGTCCGCGGCGGATGGTCGAACTCGACGGCCCGTCAATCTGCGGCATGGGCGCCGAGATCGGCGTCGACCACGTCCGGGTCGTCGCGCTGAACCTGCGCGGCGACGTGGTCCTGGACGACCGGCTGGCGCTCGACCTGCCCACGCTCAGCCCGGAGGGCGCCATAGCGCAGGTGGGCGGGCTGGTCAGGGCGGGACTGCGGGCACTGGCCGAGCGCGGTGTCCGAACCGTCGGGGTCACCCTCGCCACCCAGGGCACGGTCGACACCACCACCGGCACCGTCGGGGTGGCCACCAACCTCGGCTGGCACGACGTGCACGTGGCCCGCGAGCTGCGCACCCACCTCGACGGCGACGCCCCGCCGGTCCTGGTGGAGAACGACGCCGAGTGCGGCGCGCTCGCCGAGTACCTGGCCGCCCCCACCCCCGACATCCGCGAACTGGTCTACGTGACCGGCGGAATCGGCGTCGGCGGGGCCAGCATCTCCGACGGCAAGCTGCTGCGCGGCTCGGAGTTCGGGCACATGCGGCTTGACCGGCGCGACCGCCCCTGCGCCTGCGGACGCACCGGCTGCTGGGAGGTGGCGGTCGGACTGCAGGCGTTCCTGGACGCCGCCGCCGACAGCGGCGACCGGGTGCACGACCGCTCGGTCGACCTCACCGAGCGGCTGGACGAACTGCTGGCCCGCGCCGACCGCGGCGACGCGCGGACGCTGGCCGCGCTGGACGAGATCGCCGACAGCCTCGCGCTCGGCCTCGGTGTGCTGGCCGACGTCCTGAACCCGCCGCGGATCGTGCTCGGCGGCTACTTCGCCTACTTCGGCGGCTACCTGCTGGACGAGGTGCAGCGCAGCCTGGACGCCCGGAAGATCTCCCCCACCTCGGAGCGCATCCTGGTCACCGCCTCGACCCTCGGCCTGTCGAACGCCGCCCGCGGCGGCGCGCAGCTCACCCTCGAACGGATCTTCCACAACCCCACGGCCGTACCGCCGCGCACCGAGGGCGCCGGCCTGGCGGTCACCGGCAACTGACGGCGGACCGGCGACCGACACCGGCGGGGGCGGGCCGCCGGGCCGCGGAGCACCCGCCCGCGGCGGCCCGTACCGGTCGCGGCGCCCGGCGCCACGCGGCACCCTGGTCGTAGGGCACCCGTCACAGGCGTCGACGGCCACCGGTACGGGCGCCACGACCTGGAGCCCTCATGACCACACCGCGGGACCTGCTGATCGTCACCTTCGACATGGAGCCCGTGCGGCCCGTGGAGCGGGGCGACCTCTCCCTCGGGCTCGCCGGGGCCGAGATGATCGACCTGCTGGCAGCCGAGGTCGTCACCCTCGACGGCGACAGCGTCGTACCCGGCCAGAAGCGGGCCATGCACGACGCGCTGCTGGACGAGGCGGTGTCCTCGCTGCACCGCGAGCTGCCGTACGAGCCGGTGGGCGAGTGGCTGTGGCGCAGGGGACGGGACCTGTCCGCGCACTACCTGGACGTCTTCACGGAGGAGGGCGGGCTCACCCGGGAGGAGGGGCGGCGCTGGGTGGTGCTCAAGAGCAGCCACACCGAGCTGGTCGACTCGCCCGCCCGCCGCCGCGCGGCCGAACGCTGGCGGTCCGACGAGCCGGTCCTGGCCACCCTCGCGGCCGCCGTCGGCATCCGCGACAAGCGGACCGGGGACGCCCAGGTGCCCGCCGACGACCAGGTGGTGACCGTGCTCAACGCCGTCGACGACGCCCTCGCCGAACTGGCCGAGGAGCGCCGCCAGCGGGCCCGGCGCCAGGAGCAGGCCGCCGCCGACAACCGCTGGCGGGGCTACTGACAACGGCCGCCCCGGGCACGGCACCCGGCCGTCGGCCCGGTCCTCGCCGTCAGCCGTTGGCGAGCACCATACGGAAGCGGGCCGCGCCCGACATCATCTTCTGGTACGCCTCGTCGGCCTGGTCCAGCGGTACCACCTCGGTCATCGGGCGGATGCCGTGCAGCAGGCTGAACTCCATGGTGTCCTGGACGTCCTGGGCCGTACCGGAGGGGTGGCCGCGCAGCACCCGGCCGCTCATCAGCAGCTGGTTGGGGCTGATGCCCAGCGGCTCGGGGTCCGCGCCGATGACCACCAACTCGCCGCGCGGGACCATCCCCTCCACGGTCGCCGTGATCGCCGCGGAGTTGGCGGCGGTGGCCAGCACCACCCGGGCCCCGCCGAGCGCCCGCAGCGCGTCCGCGACCGAGGTGTCCGCGGTGCTGTCGACGTAGTGGTGCGCGCCGAGCTGCTTGGCGAAGTCCGCCTTGGCGCCGCCGCGGGCGATGGCCACCGTCTCGAAGCCCATCGCGGCCGCGTACTGCACCCCCAGATGGCCGAGCCCGCCGATGCCGAGGACGGCGACCAGATCGCCCGGCCGGGCCGCACTGCGCCGCAGCCCGTTGTACGTGGTCACGCCCGCGCAGCCCAGCGGCGCCGCCTCGGCCGCCGCCAGGGCGTCGGGGATCCTGGCCAGGGCGTCGGCGGGCACGACCACGGACTCCGCGAAGCCGCCGTCGTAGGCCCAGCCGGGCACCTTGAGGTTCTCGCACACCACGAAGTCGCCCTGGCGGCACGGCTTGCAGTGGTGGCACGAGCCGCCGAACCAGCCCACCGCGACCCGGTCGCCGACCCGCCAGCCGCTGTCCACGCCCTCGCCGACCGCGTCGATCCGCCCGGCGATCTCGTGTCCCGGCACCAGCGGGAAGCTCACCCCCGGCACGTTGGCGCCCACGAAGACCGCGTCGCTGTGGCAGATCCCGCAGGCGTCCACCGCCATCCGCACATGGCCGGGCCCCGGCGCGCTCTCCTGGCGCTCGACGATCTCGAACCGCCCGTCGGCGGCGGCGACTTGCGCGACGCGATACGTGCTCATGTGGATCTCTCCCGGGTGTCGGCTCGACGGCCCCCCGCACCAGCAGACCAGCTCCGGGCCGATCCCGCGCGCCGAGCAGCCCCCTGCCGGCGGCGCCCGGACGACCCACGCCGGCAGGCGCTAGCGGGCCCGGCGCTGGGTCCGCAGGGTCTCCAGCAGGCGCAGCCAGACCTCGCTGGCCGTCGGGTAGCTGGGGACGACGTGCCACAGCACGGAGAGCGGTACCCGGGCCACGATCGCCGTGGTGGCGGAGTGCACCAGTTCGGCGACCCCCGAGCCCACGAAGGTCGCGCCCACGACGGTGTCCGTGACGCGGTCGACGACCAGCTTGGCGCGGCCGGTGTAGTCCTCACGGGTCACATAGGTCCCGGCGAGCGCGGCCATGTCGTACTCGACCGTCTCGACGTCCAGGCCGGCCGCCCGCGCCCCCTTCTCGGTCAGGCCCGCGGAACCCACCTCGGGCGAGGTGAAGGTGACCTGCGGGTTGCCGCGGTGCCCCTCGGCGGCGCTCAGTGCGCCGTACTGCGCCCCGGCCGGCGGCCGTCCCGTCGCGCGGGCGGCGATCACCTCGCCGACCACCCGCGCCTGGTACTTGGCCATATGGGTCAGCAGGGCCCGCCCGCAGACGTCGCCGATCGCGTAGAGCCAGTGCCCGTCGACCGCCCGTACGGCCTGCTCGTCGTCCACGTCCAGATAGCCGCCGTCCGGGCAGCCGACCGTGGACAGGCCGATGTCCTGGGTGTTCGGGGTGCGTCCGGTGGCGAGCACCAGCTCGTCCGCGGTCAGTTCGGTGCCGTCGTCGAGCCCTACGGTGACCTCTCCGCCGTGCGGCATGCCCGGTCCGGTGTCCCGCGGGTCGGCGCGGCGCACCGCGGTCAGCGACCTGCCGGGCACCAGCCGCACCCCGGCGTCCCGCAGCGCGTCGCCGACCATGTGCCCGGCGAAGGGCTCGGCGCGGCCCAGCAGGCCCTGGTCGCGGTAGACGACGGTCAGCTCCTCGACGCCGAGCGCCCGCAGCCAGGTGGCGGACTCGCAGGCGACCACGCCGCCGCCCACGATGACCACCCGGCGCGGCACCTCGTGCAGGTTCGTCACGTCACGTGAGGTCCAGGCCCGGGCCTCGGCCAGCCCCGGCACGGGCGGCACCATGGTGCGCGACCCGGTGTCGATGACCACCGCGTGCCGGGCGGTGAGCCTGCGGGTACCGCCGTCGGCGCCCGTCACCAGCACCGCCCGCTCCCCGTCGAGCCTGCCGTAGCCGCGGACCACGTCGATGCCGGTGTCCAGCGCCCATTGGATCTGGGAGGCGTCGTCGAGGCCGTGGACGACCTCGTCCCGGCGGGCCAGCGCCGCGGCCACGTCCAGCGCCCGCCCGGCGACCAGCGAGGCCGTCCCGGGCACGTGCCGGGCGGCCTCCAGCACCTCGGCGGGCCGCAGCAGCGCCTTGCTGGGCATGCACGCCCAGTACGAGCACTCGCCGCCCACCAGCTCCGCCTCGACCAGCACCGCGTCCAGGCCGGAGAACTGCGTCGCGTACTGCGCGGCGTTCTCGCCCGCCGCGGCGCCGCCCAGGACGATGACGTCCCAGGCCGAGCGGTCGGTGTCGACGGCGGCGCTCATCGGCCGCGCCCCGTGGTGCGGGTGCGGCAGCGGCCGAGCCGTGCGCGATCCATGGTGTGACCGCCTTCCCCGCCGGGGTCCGGCGCCCGGCGTGCTCCCCCCACCATCACCCGCGCGGCAGGGTCCCGCCACCCGCGCGGCGACCGCCACGAGTGGGCGCCCGCACCGCGTGACGCGGCGGCCGGGGCCTCGGCCATTTGGGTAGGTTGGGCGGGATGCCTCTTCACCGCGGAGCCGCACGATGACCACCTCACGAGACCTCCTGCTCACCGTCATGGACCGGCCCGAGGGCGCCGGGGTGGACAGGGGCGACCTGTCGCTCGCGCTCGCCGGGGCGGAGACGGTCGATCTGCTGGCCGCCCGGGCGGTCACGCTGGACGGCGACCGGCTGGCCGCGGTGCCGGGCGGCGAGACGGGCGAGGAACTGCTCGACCAGGCGCTGGCGCTGCTCGCGCGGGAGAGCGCGGGGGAGTCCGTCGACGACTGGCTGTGGCGGCGCGGCAAGGGGCTGCCCGAGGTCTATCTGGCCGCGCTGGAGGCCGACGGCACGCTGGTACGGGAACAGGTCCGCCGCTGGGGGTTCCTGCGCGACGGGCGGCTGGTGCTCGCCGATTCGGCGGCCCGCCGCCGGGCGGGCCACCGCTGGTCGGCGGACGACCCGGTGTTCGTGGCGCTGGCCGCCGCGGTGGGGCTGCGCGAGGAGGACACACCCCCCGACCTGGAGCCGCCCGGCGGCCCCGTCGGAGAGGTGCTCGACGCCGTCCGGCACGCCGTCCTGGAGCTGACCGAGGAGCGGCGCCTGCGCACCACCCGCCTCGACCGCGCCAACGCGCTCTACCGCAGCCGCGGCTACTGACGCGCGCGGGCACCCCGGGCCGCTGACCGCACACCGCCCCGCTACCGCGCCTTGGTCCGCTGGCCCGTCTCGGCGCGCTGACCGCGCTTCGGTCCGCAGGCGGCGCGGCTGCGCCGCCTGCGCGGCGCCCGCGGGCTACTTCGACCGGCGTGCTCGCCCGCGCAGCGTCCCTCAGACCGCCGGCGCGATCCGGCCCGCGACCTCGCCCAGGGCGATCCGGGTGCCGTCGGCGCCGGGTGCGGTCGCGCTGATCACCACCTCGTCGCCGTCCTCCAGGTAGGTGCGGCGCGTGCCGTCGGCCAGCTCCAGCGGCTCCTCGCCGTTCCAGGTCAGCTCGATCAGCGCGCCCCGGGTGTCCCGCTCGGGGCCGCTGATCGTGCCCGAGGCGTAGAAGTCGCCGGTCCGCAGGCTCGCGCCGTTGACCGTGAGATGGGCCAGCATCTGGGCGTACGTCCAGTACATGGCGGCGAACGGCGGCCGGGAGATCACCGTGCCGTTGATCCGTACATCCAGGGCGACGTCCAGGCCGTACGGGGTCGGCGCCGCGCGGTCGTCGAGATACGGCAGCGGCTCGGTGTCACGGGCGGGAGGGGCGGTACGGGCGGCGGCCAGGGCGTCGAGCGGCACCACCCAGGGGGAGACCGAGGTGGCGAAGGACTTGCCGAGGAACGGGCCCAGCGGCACGTACTCCCACGCCTGGAGGTCGCGCGCCGACCAGTCGTTGACCAGGCACACCCCGAAGACGTGGTCGTCGGCGTCGGCCAGCGCCACCCGGCTGCCCAGCGGCGTCGGGGTACCCACCACGAACCCCAGCTCGGCCTCGATGTCCAGCCGCCGCGACGGGCCGTACGTCGGCGCCGGATCGGCCGGGGCCTTGCGCTGCCCGCACGGGCGGACGACCGGGGTGCCCGACACCACGATGGTGCCCGCCCGGCCGTGGTAGCCGATCGGCAGATGCTTCCAGTTCGGCGGCAGCGGCTCGGAGCCCGGCCGGAAGATCCGGCCGACGTTGCCCGCGTGGTGCTCGGAGGCGTAGAAGTCCACGTAGTCGGCGACCTCGAACGGCAGGTGCAGCCGCACATCGGCGCGCGGCAGCAGGCAGGGCTCCACCGCCGCACGGTGCCGGTCCTCGGTCAGCCAGGCGGTCAGCGCCGCCCGGGCCCGGGTCCACAGCGGGCGGCCCGCCGCCAGCAGCGGGTTGAGCGACGGCGCGCCCAGCGCCGCGGCCAGGTCCGCGGGCGCCCCGGTGGCCCTGGCGGCGGCCCCCGCGTCGAGCACATGGTCGCCGTACGCGACGCCGATCCGCCGCAACTCCGGCTCGTCGGCGGTGCTGAACACGCCGTACGGCAGATTGCGCACCCCGAACGGTGCGTCGTGCGGGACGGCGAGCGGGCTGCTGGCGCTCAACGGACCTCCAGGGCGTCCCCCCGGGATCTCCGGGGCTCTTCGCGATGGGCGGAAACGCCCCGAGAGTACCGTCCGCCCGGGACCCGCGGCCGCCGGGTTTGGAGCTGCCACCGGTGGAAACGTAAAGTTCGCCCCTGGGCAGGGGCGGACCGCGCGTGACGACGGGCCCGGAGCACACGAAGAGCGGATCACCGACACCGGACCGGACGGACACCGGGATCACGCGGATCACAGAGAGCAGCAGCGGGATGACGGCGACAGCGCAGGACCTTCACGACCAGGACGGGCAGGACGCCGTGCCGGGGATCGACCCGGCACGCATGGAGATCTGCCTGGCCGTGCTCGCCGCGCTCGACGAGCTGCCGGTCGACCACCCCGACGCGATCGCCGTACGGCGCGCCACCGCGGGCATCTACCGCACGGTGAAGCAGCGCCGCCGCCAGGAGCGCAGGGCCGAGAAGACCGCCAACGACAAGGCCGTCACCGAGGCCACCGCGACCGGCGCCGCCGACCGTATCGACGACGAGACCCTCGGCATCCAGCTCAGCACCTCGGTCACCACCGAGATCGCGGGCATCCTGGAGCGCCCCCGGTCCTGCTACGTCTGCAAGACCCGCTACACCGAGGTCGACGCCTTCTACCACCAGCTGTGCCAGCCGTGCGCCCAGGAGAACCGGGCCCGCCGCGACGCCCGCACCGACCTCACCGGGCGCCGGGCGCTGCTCACCGGCGGGCGCGCCAAGATCGGCATGTACATCGCGCTGCGGCTGCTGCGCGACGGCGCGCACACCACGATCACCACCCGCTTCCCCAACGACGCGATCCGCCGCTTCAAGGCGATGCCGGACAGCGACGAGTGGATCCACCGGCTGAAGATCGTCGGCATCGACCTGCGCGACCCGGCGCAGGTCGTGGCGCTCGCCGACTCCGTCGCGGCCGAGGGGCCGCTCGACATCCTGATCAACAACGCGGCGCAGACGGTACGGCGCTCACCCGAGGCGTACCGCGAGCTCGTCGCCGCCGAGTCCGCGCCGCTGCCCGCGGGCGCGCTGCCCGCCGCCGAGGTGCTCGGCGCCTTCGGCAGCGGGGCGCAGACGGCCGCGGCGCTGCCGGGGCCGCGGCACCCGGACGCGCTCACCGCCCAGGAGGTCACCGACCTCGCCCTGGTCAGCGGCTCGGCCTCGCTGGCCCGGATCGAGGCGGGCACCGCGATCGACGCGGGAGGGCTGGTGCCCGACCTCGACGCCACCAACACCTGGGTGCAGACGGTCGGCGAGGTCGACCCGGTCGAGCTGCTCGAAGTGCAGCTGTGCAACGTCACGGCGCCCTTCGTGCTGGTCAGCCGGTTGCGGCCGGCGATGGCCGCGGCGGCGGCGCGGCGCAAGTACGTCGTCAACGTCTCGGCGATGGAGGGGCAGTTCAGCCGCGGCTACAAGGGGCCGGGACACCCGCACACCAACATGGCCAAGGCCGCGCTCAACATGCTCACCCGCACCAGCGCGCAGGAGATGCTCGACACCGACGGCATCCTGATGACCGCCGTCGACACCGGCTGGATCACCGACGAGCGGCCGCACCCCGACAAGGTGCGGCTGGCCGCCGAGGGCTTCCATGCCCCGCTCGACCTGGTCGACGGCGCGGCCCGCGTCTACGACCCGATCGTGCGCGGCGAGGCGGGCGAGGACCTGTTCGGCTGCTTCCTCAAGGACTACTCGCCCTCCGCCTGGTGAGGCGGCGCCGCCGCGCGGCGCGTGTCGCGGCCTACGCTGGCGGCATGAGTACGCCCGGGCGCCGGCTGTTCGTCATCGAGCGGGAGTGCGCGCTGCCCGCCGAGGAGGCGTGGCGGCGGATGACCGCGTGGGAGCGGCACACCGCCACCGTGCCGCTCACCCGGATCACCGTGCTCACCCCGCCGCCCGACGGCGTGGGAACGGCCTTCGTCGCCCGGACCGGGATCGGCCGCCTCGGCTTCGACGACCCGATGCGGGTCACCCGCTGGGAGCCGCCCACCGGCACCTCGCCCGGCCGGTGCCGCCTGGAGAAGTCCGGCCGCGTCGTCACCGGCTGGGCCGAGATCGAGGTCCACGCCCACCCCACGGGCTCCCGCGTCCTCTGGCGCGAAGACCTCCACGTCTGGCGCCTCCCCCGTCCCCTCGACCGCCCGACGGCCCTCGCGGGCCGCCTCGTCTTCGGCCGCGTGATCGGCACCCTGCTCGCGAAGTGAGCTGCGCCCGGCGCAGTGGCGAGGCGGCAGGTGGCGCCCCGCGCGCGTTCGCGGCGGACTGCGTCCTGCCTGGCCTTGGGCGGCGGGACTCGCCCTGTCGGGCCGTGAGACGCGGGCTGCGCCCGGCGTGGGTGGAGGCGGGGACAGTGCGTCCTGCCTGGCCTTGGGCGGCTGGACTCGCCCTGTCGGGCCGTGAGACGCGGGCTGCGCCCGGCGTGGGTGTGGGCGGCGGACTGCGTCCTGGCCCTGGGGGCGGGACTCGCCCTGTCCGCCCGTGAGACGCGGGCTGCGCCCGGCCCGGTTGGGGGCGGGGGGGGACAGCGTCCCGCGGGCCCGTGAGGGGACATCGCACTCCGCTCCTGAGCCGCGCGCAGCGCTTGGCTCAGGCGGGGGGTGGGGCGGTGCTTTCGCGGGGGATGAGTTCGCTGGCGACTTCGAGGCGGGTGGTCGGGGGGTGGTCGCCGTCGAGGAGTTGGAGTACCAGGTGGGCGGCGAGGGCGGACATGTCGGCGAGGGGGGTGCGGATGGTGGTGAGGCGGGGGGTCACCCAGGCGGCGAAGGGGAGGTCGTCGAAGCCGACGACGCTGAGGTCGTCGGGGACCCGCAGGCCCAGCGAGGCCGCGGCGCGGTAGGTGCTGAGCGCCTGCTGGTCGTTGCCCGCGAAGACGGCGGTGGGCCGGTCGGGGAGCCGCAGCAGGTCCAGGGCGTGCTGGAGGGCGGGCTCCGGGGTGAAGTCGCCGTAGCGGACCAGCGCGGGGTCGAAGGGGAGCCCGGCCTCCTCCAGGGCGGAGCGGTAGCCGTCCACCCGGGCGCGGGAGACCAGCCGGTCGGGCGGCCCGCTGATCACCGCGATCCGGCGGTGCCCCAGCCTGACGAGGTGCCGCGTCGCGGCGAGCGCGCCCGGCCAGTTGGTGGCACCCACCCACGGCACACCGGGCGGCGGCTCGTCGATCGGAGCGATCAGCGCGAACGGCAGCCCGAGCCGCCGCAGTTCGCGCAGCTCGGCGCCGCTCAGCTCGGGCACGACCAGGATCGCGCCGCGGGTGCGCCGGGTCGCCAGCGAGTCCAGCCACTGCCGCGCCGACGGCCCGCTGCCGTGCGCCGCCGAGACGACCATGCCCATGCCCACCGCGTGCAGCGCCTCCTCGGCGCCCCGGATCAGCTCGCCCGCCCAGGGGCTGGCCAGCTCGTTGATGACGAAGTCGATCAGCCCGCCCGCGGCGAGCGCGTTCGCCGCCGGTCGGTGCCTGGCCAGATAGCCGTGCTGCTCCAGCAGCCGCTGCACCTTGGCCCGGGTCCTGGACGCCACGTCCGACCGGTCGTGCAGCACCTTGGAGACCGTGGAGACCGACACACCGGCCTGCCGCGCGATCTCGGCCAGCGTCGTACCACCCCCGGCCCCCGGGGTCCTTGCCGCCATCCGCTGACTCTCCCGCGCTCGCGCCCACCGCACCGACCGGCGGATCACACGACCCGCCGGTTGCGAAAACTACCGCTATTCCCCCGCCGCGGTCACGACGAGCGGGTGTTGGTCAGATGCGGGCCGATGTGGCCGATGTAGAGGCGGCCGGTGCCCGCGCAGTCGTCGTAGAAGTGCAGCCGCGGCGAGATCATGCTGCCGCCGCCGATCCGCAGATGGGCCTCCATGTAGACGGTGCCCGAAGGGTCCACCTCCGCGGGGACGGGCAGCATGCGCTCCTTGCGCCAGGACAGGTTGCGCCACACCGTGTCGGACTCCTTCATCAGCACCTTGCCCGCGGGGAACGGGTGGCTGCCCGACGGCAGGTCCTGGCACCAGGCGCGGAAGTCGCCCCTGGCCCGGCCCGCGACGGAGGCGGCGGCGAACTCCTCCAGGGCCAGCAGCGCCTCCCAGGTGATGTTCACCCAGTTCGGCTTGGAGCGGTCGTCGAGTCCGGTCAGCAGCTTCGCGTCGCCGGTGAAGACCAAGGTCGGGAACTGGCCCAGCCGGGCGTGCAGTTCGGTGAAACTGCCGGGCAGGGGATCGTCCTCGTCATCGTCGACCGGTGCGAACGCCGCCTCGTACGCACCGACTTGCTGCAACCGCCGCTGCAGGACGCGTACCTGCTGCTGGGCCGCCCGGCGCTCCGCGTAGAACTCCTCGGCCAGCCAGTTGGCGTCCGCCAGGTCGTGCTGCAGCTCCCGCACCTGCTTGTACCGGGCGGCCTCCGCCTCCGCGGCCTCGTCGAGCAGCCGCAGCAGGCTGTCGTGGTCGGCCTTGAGCCGGGCCAGTTCGTCGCCGTGCTCGGCGCCGGGCGGCAGCGGGGCCTGGGCGTGCAGCCGGGCCAGCGCCTGGGGGAGCGGCGCGTGGGAGGCCAGGTTGCGCGGCAGCGCGGTCAGCACGGTCGCCGCCCGCACCGGGTCCGCCTCCACGGTCGCCCGCGACATCACCGGGTGCCGCTGCCCGTCCGCCGCCCAGGCGGGGTCGACACCGGGCATGTAGGTGCGGATGCCGCCGCCGAACACCGGGTGGTGCTCCAGCGTCTTGTTGAACGCGGGCTGCGCCTCCCGGGTCAGCACGTACAGCACGGCGCGGCCCACGAGTTGGGTGAACGCCCGGTCGACGACGTCCTCCAGCCAGCGGTCCGCGTCGGTGCCGAACGGCACGCTCGCCACCACGATGGGCAGCCGCCGCTCCCGGTCGCACAGTTCCTCGACGACCTCCGGTACGTCACCGGGGTGGATGAGACTGGCCCTCGCCCGTATCTCGGCCAGCCCGTTGCGCGCCTCCAGGGCGTCGAGCAATGCGTCGGCCAGCCGCGGCTTGAACGCCCTGATCTGCGGTATGTCCGGGGTGTCGGGCCGGTGTTCGACATCGAGCTGCACCCAGGTCCTGCCCGGATCGGCCATGTCCGTCCTGATGATCAGGGTGGACTGCCAGGTGCCCTTCTGCCCCGGTGTGCGCTCCCGCAGCCGCCACCGGGTGTGCGCCCCGTTACGACCGGTCCCCGTGTCGCGGTCGAGGGTGACCTGCGCGGCGATCTCGTTGCGGCCGTCCCGCAGCGGCGTCGCCGGGTAGCCCTTGGGCCCGGTCAGCCACTCGGCGACCAGCCGGTCCGCGGTCGCCGCGGCGACCACGTAGTCCTGTTCCGTCCAAACGACCATGCGGTACGCGGACGCATCCACGGTTCCCCCTTGGTGGAATGATCGATCATCAAGGGGAGGCTAGAAGAGGGCGCTGTCACGGTGATAGGGGGCCAGCGGCCCTGCCCGTGGCGGAGGAACGCGGACGTCGGGTCAGGCGCGCCCCAGCGCGGCCCGCAACTCCTCCCGGTCCGGCGGGTTCGCGCCCGGCCGCGAGACGGTGAGGGCGGCCGCGGTGCCCGCCTGCCACAGGACGTGGGCGAGGGTGGCGTCGTCGAGCCCGGCCAGCGCGGACCGGGCGGAGGCGCCGGTCAGATCGAGGTCGGCGAGCGCGTCGAGGACCGCCGCCATGAAGGAGTCACCGGCGCCGACGGTGTCGGCGACCTCGGTGCGCACCGCCGCCCCCGTCACCTCGCGCTGCCCGGAGCCGCGGCCGGTGTACGCGGCGGCGCCCTGGCCGCCGAGCGTCACGAAGACGACGGCCGGGCCGAGTTCGCGCCAGCGGGCGGCGACGCGGTGCGGCGGCTCGTCCGGGTAGAGCCAGGCCAGGTCCTCGTCGCTGGCCTTGACCAGGTCGCTGAGCGCGACACAGCGCTCGACGTCGGCCACGGCCCGCGCGTGGTCGCCGAGCAGCGCCGGGCGCACATTGGGGTCGTAGCTGACGGTGGCCCGCGGCCGCAGCAGCGCGGCGCTCTCCCGTACCGCGTCCGCTCCCGGCGCCGTCACCGCGGCGATCGAGCCGAGGTGCACATGGCGGGGCGCTACCGCGGGCGGCACCGGCCGCAGGGTCCACCGGATGGCGAAGTCGTACGACGCCTTCCCCTGCGCGTCGAGGGTGACCACCGCGGTGGGCGTGGCCACCCCGCGCTGCCCGTCGTCGAGCAACTCGACCCCGGCGGACCGCAGATGGGCGGTGATCAGCGCGCCCGCCGGATCGTCGCCGAGCTGGGTGAGCAGCGCGGTCGGGCGGCCCAGCCGGGCCAGCCCGTAGGCGACGTTGGCGGGACTGCCGCCGGGGTGCGGGACATCGGGGCGGCCCGGGGTGCGGACGATGTCGGCGACGCACTCGCCGATCACCAGGAAGTCGGTCATACGCTCTGCTCCCGCGTCCCCTGCGCTCCCGCGCGCCCGCTCGCCCCGGCCAGTGGCCTCCGGCGCCCGTGGTGGGCCCTGACATGCCGCACCGCCGGTCCATTGTCCCCGTTCTCGGCGGGGGCACTGTCCGGCGGTGCGGTGTGCTGCGAGCCGTGCCGTGCGGTGACGCGCGTACGGCGGTGCGTGTCGTGCCGTGCGTATCGTGAGGTGCATGTGGTGCGGTGGTGCTCACATGGGCCGTGCGGGCGGGTCAGGCAGCGTGGAAGGGCAGCCAGACCAGCGGGCTCGGGGCGGGCCAGCCGTCCGTGGCGGGGACGGTCTCGCGGGCGATGACGGCGGTGGGCGCTGAAGTCATGGAGATCTCCGGATTCGGTGGAATGGTGAGAACTCGACGACGGGGGTCGTGCTCTGGGGAGGAGACCGGCGGGGGAACGCGGCGGACGCGTCCGCTCGCCGGTGGTGTGCGGGTGGTCCATATCCGGGAGTCATGGAGCGGCGGCGGCTCCTCGCGGTCCGTCCGCTGCCCCATGACTTCTCCCCCGGTGCGGCCGACACGGATGCTGCGCGGTCGGCACGTAGTTGGTGCGAGGTCGTGCGCCACGATCGTCGGCCGACATCGGCGGCACTGTCAACCAGGCCGTTGAACCGCCTCTGACCTGCATGGACGCACTGACTCCCAGGTCAGCGGCGGTGGGTGCGGGCTCCGTGCGCAAGGCCGCTGACCTGCACATTCGTCATGTGCACGTCGTTCGGCCGCCCACCGGGCGCACCGTCCTGTCCAGTTACGGAGATGTCACATATGGGCCACGCGGGTCGGCCGGGCCACCGGCGGGCGCGTACATCGGGGGTTCGAGCGCGGGCCGCTCCTCGCGGTCGAACAGCACGATCATCAGGCGGCCGCCGGGCACCCCGAAGGGCTGGCCCGCGCACATCGTGGCCCAGCCGGGGCCGAGTTCGTCGTGCAGCAGGGGCCGGGCGCCCTCGGCCCGCGGCTGCAGGTACTCGGTGGTCGCCGACGCGTAGGCGGGCCCGGCCTCCGGGTCGCGCCGCACGTCGGCCTGCAGCCGGGCCAGCGTGCGGTTGTGCGGGTTCGCCAGCACCGCGGTGCGCAACTGCGGTACCAGCAGCGGCAGCCAGCTCGCCCGCCAGTCCATGAGGGTCACCCGGGCCTCCGGGTGCAGCAGCATCCAGCGCATCGTGTTGGCGGGCACCTGGCGGCGCTTGAACAGCCGGGTGAAGGCCGAGTTGTACGCCACCACGTCCCACGCCACGTCGTTGATGTACGCCATGTCGCTGATGCCGCGCAGTGCGCGCTCCCACGGGCGGGGTACCGCGTTGCCCCGCCGCGGGTCCAGCGGGAACGCCGGGGGCGCGCCCGTCGCGTAGAGCACCAGCGCCTCCCACTCGTGCTCCGACAGGTGCAGGATGCGCGCGATCGGCTCCAGGAGCTCCACGTCGATCTGGACCAGCCGGCCGCGCTCCACGTAGCCGTACTTGTGCTCGGCCCAGCCCAGCAGGATCGTCATGTGCTGGTGGGTCAGGCCCGCCACCCTGCGGCCGCGCGGATCGCTGCGCGGGGCCAGGCCGAACTCGGCGGGCTCCACCCGCGTCCTGGCCCTGGCCAGCAGCGTCTGCATCGCCTGACGGTTGCGCACCGCGCTCTTCCCCGCTCTCACGTCGTGCCCGCTCACAGATCCGCCGGGTCGGTCTCCCGCGCCAGCTTGAAGCCGAGTTCGAAGCGGCTGGAGACGTCCATCCGCTCCATCAGCTTGGTCACCGCCCGCTGCACGGTGCGCCGCGCGATGCCCAGCCGCCGGGCGATCCGCTCGTCGCTGTAGCCGTTGCTCAGCAGCTTCACGATCGCCCGCTCCTGGTCGCCCTGTTCGGAGCCGCCGGTACGGGCGGGCGTCGCCGTCAGCGGCGACGTCCCGTGCAGCCAGAGGTCCTGGAAGATGGCCACGTACGACTTCACCAGCACCGAACCGCGCACGATGATCATCGTCTTGGAGCGGTTCTCGGGGTCGCCGGGCAGGAAGACCGTGTGGGTGTCGAAGATGAGCAGGTCGTGCGGCGCGTGGTCGACCAGCCGTACCGAGACGCCGACATCGCACAGGTCGTGCAGGTACTTGGTGTACTTGGGCGACTCCAGCAGCGAGCGCGGGTACACCGCGCGGGTGCGCACCCCGCGCCGCACCATCACCGCGTCCATCTCCAACGACCGCTCCAGGACGGCCATGTCGGACGGCATCGGCCCGGGGTGCAGCGAGTCGGCGGTGTGCCGGACCGCGGTGTGCAGGTCGAGCAGCGCGCTGTCGCGGCCCTCCCGGTCGGCGTAGGTCTCCACCACCACGCGCTCCTGCAGCCTGCCCACGGCGGGGCGGAAGACCGTCAGCAGCGCCTGCGCCCGCTCGTTGAGGGCGCGGGCGTTCTGCGACTGGGCGGCGGCGTTCCGCATGTACTCGTCCATCACCACCGTCAGTGCGGCGTCGGGATGGACGGCCTCGACCCGGCCCAGGACGATCCGCACCAGACCGAGGTCGTGCAGGATGCGCCAGCCGTCGGCCGCGTGGGTCTCGTCCAGGTCGGCGTAGCGGTTCGTCTCGGAGACCGTGGAACTGCCGCGGGTGGTCACCGCCGAATAGAGTGCGACGGCCGTCTCCAGCTCGCGGTGGTGTGCCGCGGGGGAAGCCAGGGACGCCAGGGATGCCAGAGGCGGGCGCACGTCATCCGTCGGTTCGGGGTGCATCCGTGTCGGTCCTCCATCGCGTGTCGACGGACGCGGCCGGGCGCCACCCTCCGACCCGGCGCGCACCGGGCCCCACGGTTCGCCACAACCCGTCAGGACACAGAGTGTTACAGGGGCACCACTGGTTTTCCAAGTGATTCCGTTGAGGAAATAAATGCCGCGGGAAGGGATAAGTCGGTCAATGTCCCGACGATCCGGCACCGCTATCCGGTGGTCGGGTACCAATGATCGGTTTGTGACCGAAGGTGCATGGCATATGACCGTCGGTTGGCCGCTTGGGAGTCCGTAAGCGTTTTCAGAACGATCACCGCGCCCGGCTTGTCGGCGTATGACCGTTCCGTCGCTGGCTCAATGTCCGTCCGCGGGTCCAGATCCAGCCAATTCGTTAGTGGATCTTGAAATGAGCGGGCCGAATATTCACGATGATCCTGTCGATCTGTTCAGGGCGGGGGAAGCCGAGAGGTGACTGTTGACAGGCAAGGCCCGTGCAGGTAGGCGATTTTGACGGAGGATCAGTTGAGCGGCTACTTCACGACCAAGGAGCACGAACGCCTACGTGAGGACGTACGTGTGTTCGCCGAGGACGAGATCCGGCCGCGTATCGCGGAAATGGAATCGTCACGTTCGGTTCAGCACGGCCTGTCTCGATATATCGCACGACAGCGGTGGATCGGCGTCACGATATCGAGGAAATTCGAGGGGATGGGTCTCGGCCATCTCGCCAAGACGATCATCATCGAGGAACTCTCGCGGGTGAGCGGCGCGATGGGCGCGATGGCCCAGGCGTCCCAGCTCGGCGTGGCGAAGATCATCCACTTCGGGACCGACGAGCAGAAGCAGCGCTGGCTGCCGCGGATCGCCGCGGGGGACTGCCTGCCGACGATCGCGGTGACCGAGGCCGGCTCCGGCGGGCATGTGCTCGGTATGGCCGCCACCGCCACCCGTGACGGCGACGACTACGTCATCAACGGCCGCAAGGTCTTCGTCGGCAACAGCCATGTCGGCGACCTGCACGGTGTGGTGGTCCGCACCGGCGCCGGCTCGCAGGGCCTGTCGGCCTTCCTCGTGGAGTCCAACCGCCCCGGCTTCTCGCTGGGCGTCCACCAGCCCGCGATGGGGCTGCACGGCTTCAGCTTCGGCGAGCTGATCTTCGACAACTGCCGTGTCCCGGCGAGCAATCTGCTCGGCGACGAGGGCGACGGACTGGCCGTGGCGTACTCGTCGAGCGTGCTCTACGGCCGCCCGAACCTCACCGCCGTCGCGCTCGGCATCCATCGCGCGCTGGTCGAGGAGACCGCCGCCTTCTGCGCCGAACGCCAGCGCTACGGCAAGCCGTTGTACGCCGTCGACTCGGTCAAGCTGAAACTCGGTCAGATGCAGTCGCGGCTGATGACCGCGCGGCTGGCCGCCTACCACGCCGCGCACCTGCTCGACGAGGGCATCCCGTGCGACGCGGAGCTGATGAACGCCAAGCTGGTCAACGTCGAGTACGCGCTGGACTCCGCACGCGCCGCGATGGAGATCCACGCCGCCAGCGGGCTGTTCACCGACCGCCCGGTGGAGCGGTACCTGCGCGACGCCCACCACATCTTCGCCCCCGCCGGGACGTCCGACGTGCAGCTCCTGCGGCTCGGCGAGGTCGCGCTGGGCATGAGCAAGGGGCAGTGGTCCCAACGGCTCGGCGACGTCGCCAAGATGGACGCGCTGCTCGGCTGAGCGCGGACCGCCGCGCGTACGGCCGCTGTCAGCGGTCCGCACCCGAGGACCCCGCGGCCCCCGGGCGGAGATCATCCGCCCGGGGGCCGAGCACGGCCGTCGTCATACGAGGCCGTCCTCGCGTCGCTTCAGCAGGGTGGTGACCTGCTCGGCGACCGCCTTGATGTTCTCCACGTCGGTCTTCTTCCACGGGATCGGCTCGGTGTCGATCACGCAGACGGTGCCCAGCGTCACGCCCGTGGAGGGGTCCTTCAGCGGGGCGCCGAGGTAGGTGCGGATGCCCAGTTCGTCGACCACCCGGTTCCCGGCGAACCGCGGGTAGGCGCAGACGTCGGCCAGCGGCAGCGCCGTACCGCGGTCGACCACGTGCGGGCAGAACCCCTGGTCGAGCTCCATCTCCCGGCCCGGCGCCGTGCCGGTGGAGAGCGTCTGCGGGCCGGAGGTGCTGGACAGCCCGGCGAAGTACTGCCTGCCGTCGATGACGAAGTTGACCATCGCGTACGAGGCGCCGGTCATCTCCCGCAACCGGGCGGCGATCTCGTCGAGTTCGGGCAGCGGGCGGTCGTCGATGCCCATCGCGCGCAGCCGCTGGGTACGCAGCAGCTCGGCGTCGGTGTCCACTTCGGGGGCGACCAGGCGGTCGCTGGGATCGAAGGTCATCTCTTCTCCCGGTCAGAGTGCGGGCTGCGCCACGGAGGTGGCGTGCAGCAGGTGGGTGACGAGGTCGATCAGCACGCGGGTGGACGAACTGCCCTGCCGGGCGTCGCACATGACGACCGGCACATGGGGGCCGAGGGCGAGCGCCGCGCGCACCTCCTCGGGGTAGTAGCTGTACGCGTCGTCGAACTCGTTGACCGCGATGAGGAACCGGATGCCGCGGCTCTCGAAGAAGTCCACGGCGTCGAAGCAGTCCACCAGCCGGCGGGTGTCGGCGAGCACGACCGCGCCCAGCGCCCCGTTCGACAACTCGTCCCACATGAACCAGAAGCGGTCCTGGCCGGGAGTGCCGAAGAGATAGAGGATGTACTGGTCGTCCAGGGTGATCCGGCCGAAGTCCATGGCCACGGTGGTGGTGGTCTTGTTGTGCACACCGTCGAGATGGTCGGTGGCCACACTCGCGACGGTGACCGTCTCCTCGGTGTTCAGCGGCTCGATCTCGCTGGCCGTGCCCACGAAGGTGGTCTTGCCGACGCCGAAGCCACCCGCCACCAGGATCTTCAGTGGTTTCGGGTAGAGGTCATCCAAGTCGTTTGTGTAAGCCATCGATCACTCTCTGGAGAACGTCCCGATCCGCCAGGTCGGCTATCGGGTCGGGTGGGCGGGCGACCACGGCCCCTTGATCGATCAGATCGGACAACACGATCTTCGCTACGGCCACCGGCAGGCGCAGATGCGCCCCGATCTCGGCCACCGTCCGCGGCGCACGGCTCAGGTCCAGGGCCTGAGCGTGCTCAGGCTCCAGATCCACCCGCGGCCGGCGGCCGGTGGCACGGACCATGGACAGCAGGTCCAGGGCCACGCTCGGTTTGGTACGGCCGTTGCTGATCGTGTACGGACGAATCAGCCGGTCCGCGTCCGCGTCCAGCCTGCCCTGCTCCTGTCCAGCCGCTCCGCTCATTGCGCCGCCGACGCCGCGTTGCGGGCGGGAGTCGCGAGATTGGACGTGACCTGCTGGATCATCCGGTTCATCTCGAACCCGAGCACCCCGGGATCGGTCTCCGGCCCGGCCAGGACGGCCAGCACACTGCCCATGCCCGCCGCGGACACGAACAGCAGCGCGCCGTCCAGTTCGGCGACCACCTGCCGGGCGCCGGGCCCCCGGCCGAAGTGCTTGCCCGCGCTGCGGACGATGGACCACAACCCGGAGGCCACCGCCGACAGATGGTCGGCACCGTCGGTGTCCAGGCCGTGCACGGCCCGCTTGATGCCGTCGGAGGACAGCAGGACGGCGGCTCGGGTGTGCGGCACTCCTTCTACGAGGTTGGTCAGCAGCCAGCTCAGATCGCTGCTCGACGTGTTGTCGCTCTCCATGGATGGAACTCCTACTAGGGGGTGACCGAGATCAGGGGCGGGCGAGACGGGTGCGGACGGCTCAGCCGTCGGACCGGTCGGTCTGTTCCTCGGCGGCACGGACCCCGCGGCGGTATGCGGCCATCAGGGCGGGGTTGGCAAGGGTGGGGGAGAACTCCTGGCCCCCGTAGTCCGCGTGGTCGGCGTGGCCCGCGGACTGCGGCTGCACCGGCAGTTGGAGCTGCGGGGCCAGCCGCGCCTGCTGGGTGCGCTGCGGCAGCGGCGGACGCGGGCCACTGGGCGTCATGCCCTGCACGGAGTTCGTCGAAGGACCGGGGCCCATCGGCGGTACGGGCACCGACCCCTGGGTGTGCTGCGTCTGCCCGTGCTGGGCGTGGGTGTGCGGGGTCTGGCCGTGCTGCGTCTGCCCGTGCTGTGCCTGGGCGGGCAGCGGCATCGGCCGGGCGGCCTGCGGCTGCCGCGGGGCCGGGTGCGCGGAGCCCTGGTGCGCCGGAGCCTGCGGGGCGGGCGGCTGGTGGGCGGCCTGCTGGGGGACCGGGGCCTGGTGCGCCGGGGCGTGCTGTACGGGCGCCTGCTGCACGGGCTGCCGAACCGGCGCCGGGCGCTCCGCCTGGCGGCTCATCGGGTCGGAGGCCGTGGGGTACGCGGGGGACTGGTCGTGCTGGGTCGGCGCCGGGCGGGCCGCGTCACGGCCGACGGGCTGCTGCTGCCCCTGGGCCACCGACGCGGGAGTACGCCGCGGCAGTCCCGACGGGTCGGCCGCCGGGGTGTGCACGGAGGCGCGGACCGGCTGCCGTACCTCCGCCGCGGGGGCGGACGCCGCCGGAGCCGCGGCGGCCGCCTTCGACGGGTCGCTGAGCACGGTGAGCGGCAGCAGCACCAGGCTGGTGACGCCGCCGAAGATGTTGCGCCGCAGCTCCACCCGGATCTTGTGCTGCCGGGCGAGCACCGCGACCACGTACAGACCGACGCGGCCGTCCTTGAGCAGCGCGGCCAGCTCCACGCTCTCCGGCCGGTCGAGCACCGCGTTGCGCAGCGCCTCCTCCTCCGGGCCCTGGCCGAGACCGCGGTCCTCGACCTCGATCACCAGACCCGCGGTGACCCGCTGGGTGCGCAGCACCACGTTGGTGCCGGGAGGGGAGAACGCGGTGGCGTTCTCGATGAGTTCGGCGAGCAGGTGGATGACGTCGGCCACGGCCGCGCCCTCGATCTCGCCGTCGATCGGCGGGACAGGCTTGACCCGCGAGTACTTTTCGACCTCGGCGATGGCCGACCGGATGACCGAGGCCAGCGGGACGGGCTTGCGCCACTGCCGCCGGGTGACCTCGCCGCCGAGCACGGCCACGTTCTCCACGTAGCGGCGGATCCGGGTGACCAGGTGGTCGAGTTCGAACAGGCCGCGCAGCAGATCCGGGTCCTCGACCTGCTGCTCCAGCTCGTCGAGGTTCTTGATGCCGAGGTGCACCAGTGACTGGAGCCTGCGGGCCAGGTTGGCGAGCACGGCGAGCTGCAGGGCGGCGGCCCCGGACGGCGCGGTCGGCAGCGAGGCGGCCTCGGTGATCGCCGTGTAGGCGGTGGCCTGGGAGTGCTCCAACTGGGCCATCAGCGGCCCGAGTCGGCCCACGTCGCCGCGCGGCACCGGCAGCGGCGCGGGCGCCATGGGCGTCCGCCCCGCCCGCAACTCCTCCACGATGCGGCGCAGTTGGTCGTCGCCCTGGGAGGCGGCGCCGGTGACGTCCCACACCGCCTGGCCGATCCTGCGGTCGGCCGAGCGGGCGGCGGCGGCACCGGCGAGGAGTATCAGCGCCGCGGCGACCAGCACCCCGGCGAGTACCCCGGTCCGCAGCGACTTCGACGGATCGGCGGCCAGCAGCCAGGCCACGGTCCCGGCGCCGAGGAGCGCGACGAGCGCCCCCGGCAGCACCACGAGGCGCTGCAGGTCCGAACCGGCGGGCGGGGAACTGCGCCGGCCGCCGCGCCCTGCGCGCCTGACATGACGTGCCCCGTCCGAGCGGTCGGAACGGGATGTCGGGGGGGAGAGTGTGGGCATCGATGTCCTCAACACAGGGGGGTGACCGGCTGACAGCAATCGTCACACTAGTAATCGTGCGCCACGCGCGTAAGCGGCTCGGACCATCTGCTCCGGGAAGTTCGGTGCTCCCGCAGAACCGTCGCGCACCCATGCCTGGGGGTCCAACGGCCTTGCACGTCAGGTGAGTTGCTGGCCGTGCGTGTCGCAGCATGGACAGTATCGCGGGATGCGCGGGGAGCGGGAATCGATGTCAGTGGGCGGACCACGCACGGGTGAAATCCCAGCCATAAAGCCTGCGGAACCTGGGCGGATGTGCTGTCGGCGAGTGGATCACACCCCCTCACCGTGATCATGATCACAGTGGTTGTCCTGCCCGACCTGGGTATGCGGAACGGATATGCGGTCCGACCGCCGCCGGGAAAACGGATGTACGGCGGGACGCCGCGACCCGCGGCGACGACGCGTGGGACAGCCGCCGATGGACGGGCCGCGGCGGACCGTCCCCGCTAGTCTGCCGACGGGGCGACGCGCCTCCACCGCCAGTGCGGCAGCGATGACGACATGACGGACGAGGGAGCTTGATGTTCGGCAAGGTGCTGGTCGCCAACCGTGGCGAGATCGCGATCCGGGCGTTCCGCGCCGCCTTCGAACTGGGTGTCTCGACCGTCGCGGTCTTCCCCCACGAAGACCGAAACTCGCTGCATCGCGCGAAGGCGGACGAGTCGTACCGGATCGGCGAACCCGGCCACCCGGTCCGGGCCTATCTGTCGGTCGACGAGGTGATCAAGGCCGCCAGGAAGGCGGGCGCCGACGCCGTCTACCCGGGCTACGGCTTCCTGTCGGAGAACCCGGACCTCGCCGGGGCCTGCGAGGAGGCCGGGATCACCTTCGTCGGGCCGCCGCTGCCCGTACTGGTGCTGACCGGGAACAAGGCGCGCGCGGTCGCGGCGGCCCGCGAGGCCGGCATCCCCGTACTGCGCTCCTCCGCGCCGTCCACCGACGTGGACGAACTGGTCGCGGCCGCCGACGAGATCGGCTTCCCGGTCTTCGTCAAGGCGGTCTCCGGCGGCGGCGGGCGCGGCATGCGCCGGGTGTCGGCGCCCGGGGAGCTGCGCGAGGCGATCGAGGCGGCGATGCGCGAGGCGCAGTCCGCGTTCGGCGACCCCACCATGTTCCTCGAACAGGCCGTCATCAACCCGCGCCACATCGAGGTGCAGATCCTCGCCGACGGCGCGGGCAACGTCGTCCACCTCTACGAGCGGGACTGCTCGGTGCAGCGCCGCCACCAGAAGGTGGTCGAGATCGCGCCCGCCCCGCACCTCGACCCCGAGCTGCGCGACCGGATGTGCGCGGACGCCGTCGCGTTCGCCCGGCACATCGGGTACGTGAACGCCGGGACCGTGGAGTTCCTGGTCGACGAGCGCGGCGAGCACGTGTTCATCGAGATGAACCCGCGTATCCAGGTGGAGCACACCGTCACCGAGCAGGTCACCGGACAGGACCTGGTGATCGCCCAGTTGCGGATCGCGGCCGGCGCCACCCTGCCCGAACTCCAGCTCACCCAGGACGACATCGCGCTCTCCGGTGTCGCCATGCAGTGCCGGATCACCACCGAGGACCCCGCCAACGGCTTCCGGCCCGACACCGGCACCATCTCCGCCTACCGCTCGCCCGGCGGCCCCGGCGTGCGCCTCGACGGCGGCACCGTGCACACCGGCGCCACGGTCTCCGCGCACTTCGACTCGATGCTGGTCAAACTGACCTGCCACGGACGGGACTTCTCCACCGCCGCGCGGCGCGCCCGCCGGGCGATCGCCGAGTTCCGGATCCGCGGAGTCTCCACCAACCTGCCCTTCCTCGGCGCGGTGCTCGACGACGCCGACTTCCAGGCGGGCCGGGTCACCACCAGCTTCATCGACGAGCGCCCGCAGCTGATGCGCAGCCGCCCGTCCGCCGACCGCGGCAGCCGTATCCTCGGCTACCTCGCCGAGACCACCGTCAACGGGCCGCACGGCCCCAGGCCGCAGGTCATCGAGCCGGTCGACAAGCTGCCCGGCACCGACCTCACGGTGCCGCCCGCGCCCGGCTCCCGGCAGCGGCTTGCCGAGCTGGGCCCCGAGGCGTTCGCCGCGGACCTGCGGCGGGCGCCCGGAGTGGCCGTCACCGACACCACCTTCCGCGACGCGCACCAGTCGCTGCTCGCCACCCGGGTGCGCACCCTGGACCTGCTGGCCGTCGCCCCGCACGTGGCACGCACCGCGCCGGAGCTGCTGAGCCTGGAGTGCTGGGGCGGCGCCACCTACGACGTGGCGCTGCGCTTCCTGGCCGAGGACCCCTGGGAGCGGCTCGCCGCGCTGCGCGAGGCGGTGCCCAACATCTGCACCCAGATGCTGCTGCGCGGCCGCAACACCGTGGGCTACACGCCGTATCCGACCGAGGTGACCGACGCGTTCGTGGCCGAGGCCGCGGCCACCGGCATGGACATCTTCCGGATCTTCGACGCCCTCAACGACGTCTCGCAGATGCGCCCGGCGATCGACGCGGTACGCGCCACCGGCACCGCGCTCGCCGAGGTCGCGCTCTGCTACACCGCGGACCTGTCGAACCCGGCGGAGAGCGTCTACACCCTCGACTACTACCTGCGGCTGGCCGAGCAGATCGTCGAGGCGGGCGCGCATGTGCTGGCCGTCAAGGACATGGCGGGGCTGCTGCGCCCGCCCGCCGCGCGCACCCTGGTGACCGCGCTGCGCGAGCGGTTCGACCTGCCGGTGCACGTCCACACCCACGACACCGCGGGCGGCCAGCTCGCCACCCTCATCGCCGCGATCGACGCGGGCGCCGACGCGGTGGACGCCGCCGTCGCCTCGATGGCGGGCACCACCAGCCAGCCGTCGCTGTCGGCGCTGGTGGCGGCGACCGACCACACCGAGCGGGCCACCGGCCTGTCGCTGGCGGCGGTCGACTCGCTGGAGCCGTACTGGGAGGCGGTACGGAAGGTCTACGCGCCGTTCGAGTCCGGGCTCGCCTCGCCGACCGGCCGCGTCTACCACCACGAGATCCCCGGCGGCCAGCTCTCCAACCTCCGCCAGCAGGCCATCGCACTGGGCCTGGGCGACCGGTTCGAGCTGATCGAGGACTGCTACGCGGCGGCCGACCGGATGCTGGGCAGGCCGGTGAAGGTGACGCCGTCGTCGAAGGTCGTCGGTGACCTCGCGCTGCACCTGGTCGGCGCGGGCGTCGCCGCGGCGGACTTCGAGGCGGAGCCGGGCAGGTACGACGTACCGGACTCGGTGATCGGCTTCCTGCGCGGTGAGCTGGGCGCACCGGCCGCCGGCTGGCCCGAGCCGTTCCGCACCCGGGCGCTGGAGGGCCGCCCGCCGCAGGCCGAGCCGCCCGCGCTGTCGGACGAGGACCGCAAGGGACTGCACGACACCCCCCGGGCCACCCTCAACCGGCTGCTCTTCCCCGGCCCGACGAAGATCTTCGAGTCCCACCGCGAGACGTACGGCGACACCTCGGTGCTCTCCACCAAGGACTTCCTGTACGGCCTGGAGCCGGAGACCGAGCACGCGGTCACCATCGAGCCCGGCGTCACGCTGCTGATCGAGCTGGAGGCCGTCTCCGACGCCGACGAGCGCGGCTTCCGCACGGTGGTCACCACCCTCAACGGGCAGCTCCGCCCGGTCTCGGTGCGCGACACCTCGATCGCCACCGAGGTGAAGGCGGCGGAGAAGGCCGACCGCGGCGACGACCGCCAGGTCGCGGCGCCCTTCGCGGGCGTGGTCACCCTCCAGGTGGACGAGGGCGCGACGGTGAGCGCGGGGCAGACCGTGGCGACCATCGAGGCCATGAAGATGGAGGCGTCGATCACCGCGCAGCGCTCCGGCACCGTACGGCGGCTGGCCATCGGCCGCGTGCAGCAGGTCGAGGCCGGGGACCTGTTGCTGGAGATCGCCCCGACGGAGTGAACGGGGCCGCGCGGGCGGATGCGCACGGGTGAATTCCTCGCCCGGGGCGCATCCGTCCGCCCCCGCCAGGCGTCTGACGAGCGAGCGGCTTGATCATCCGGCCGCAGACTCGGGGCACTTGGAGATGTCACTGTGAAGACCCTTAGCGTGAAGACCGTCAGCCATGGAATCCGCCGCACGACCGCGGTCGCCGTCACCGCGGGAGCGGTCCTGTCCGCCGGGGCGTTCGCCGTCCCGGCCCAGGCCGCCTCGCCCGCACCCCCCACGATCGTCGCCAAGGGCGGCTTCGTGATGAACAACGGCACGGGCACCGCCCTGTTCGCCAAGGCGGCGGACACCCGTCGTTCCACGGGCTCCACCACCAAGATCATGACGGCCAGGGTGGTGCTCGCGCAGCAGCGGCTCAACCTGAACACCAAGGTCACCATCCAGAAGGCGTACAGCGACTACATCGTGGCCAAGAACGCCTCGTCGGCCCATCTGATCGTGGGCGACAAGGTCACCGTCGGCCAGCTGCTCTACGGGCTGATGCTGCCGTCGGGCTGCGACGCGGCCTACGCGCTCGCCGACACCTACGGCAAAGGCAGCACCAGGGCCGCGCGGGTGGCGTCCTTCATCGGCCAGATGAACACCACCGCCAGGAGCCTGGGCCTGCGGAACACCCACTTCGACTCGTTCGACGGCATCGGCAACAACGCCAACTACTCCACACCGCGGGACCTGACAAGGCTCGCGAGCAACGCGATGAAGTACACGACCTTCCGCACGGTCGTGAAGACGCGGTCGACCCGGCAGAAGGTCGTCACGAAGAGCGGCGGCTACCGCTACATGTCGTGGACCAACACCGACAACCTGCTCGGCACCTACCCGGGCGCGATCGGCGTCAAGACCGGCTCCGGCCCGGAGGCCAAGTACTGCCTGGTCTTCGCCGCCACCCGCGGCAGCAGGACCGTCATCGGCACGGTCCTGGCGTCGACGTCGGAGGCCACCCGTACGGCGGACGCGAAGAAGCTGCTGGACTACGCCTTCGCGCGCTGACCCGCCCCGCCGGGGCCGGAACCTCCCGGGGTTCCGGCCCCTCGGCGAGGACGGTGCCGGGGTCGGTCACCGGCGGGACCGATCGCGGTGTCGCGCGGCACTGGGCGACACTGGCGGGTGAGGAGGCCCGCACTTGACGACACTGGCGGTCAACCCGACGGACAGTGCCTCGGTGCTGGCCGCGTTCGGCGCGCTCGGGGTGCTTCTGGTGACCTTCGCCGAGTCCGGGCTGCTGGTCTTCGGCTTCTTCCTGCCCGGCGACACCCTGCTCTTCCCCGCCGGGGTGCTCTGCGCCGGCGGCGACCGGCCGGGTCCGCATCTGACGCTGTGGCAGGTGATGGTGTGCGCCGCGGTCGGCGCGATCGCCGGGGCCCAGGTCGGCTTCCTGATCGGGCGGCACGGCGGGGCGGCCTTCCTGGCACGCACCGACAACCCGCGGCTGGAGAAGGGGCTCGCCCGCGCGGAGGAGATGCTGGCCCGGTACGGCTACGGCAAGGCGATCGTGATCGGCCGGTTCGTCCCCCTGGTGCGCAGCGTGCTCAGCCCGGCCGCCGGGGCCCTGGGCGTTCCCGTACGCGTCTTCACCTTCTGGCAGGTCATCGGCGCGCTCGCCTGGTCGCAGAGCCTGGTGCTCGCCGGATACGCGCTCGGCGCCGCCGTCCCGCACGTGGAGCGCTATCTGCTGCCGGTGGTCGCGCTGATCGTCGTCGGCTCGTTCGTGCCGCTGCTGATCGAGCACCGCCGGTCCCGCCGGGAGCGGCGGGACCGGGGCACGGACGAGGACCCGGACCGAGATCGGGACCAGGACTCGGACCCGGATCAGGACCTCGACCCGGACCGGGAGCCCTAGGAGCCGTCGGGCGCCAGGGTGACCACCTGGCCGGTGGTCCTGGCCCGCTCGGCCGCCCAGACCACCCGATGCGTGGCCAGGCTCTCGGTGCCGTCGGAGAGCAGGAGCGAGGCGTCGCCGGTGGCGACGGCGGTGAGGAAGGCCCTGGTCAGCGCGGTGTCGCCACCGCCGTGGCCGCCCGCCGCCGACGGGCCGCCCTCGGCCATCGGGTCGATCGTCCGCTGCTCGCCGGTGCGGAAGTCGACGTACCGCAGGGTGTTCCCGTCGCCGTCGATCGAGCCGTCGGTGCCCATCAGCCAGGTTCTGCGGTGCTCCATCGGGGTGAAGGCGCTCATGGTGAACGCGCAGGTCGCGCCGTCGGCGAACTCCATGGAGACCACCTGGTGGTCCACCACGTCGTTGTCGCAGTCGTAGACGCAGCGCCCGTAGGGCCCCGTCCGCAGCGCCTCCAGCACCCCGGCCTCGGTGTGGTCCCCGGTGACCGCCGACAGCGGCCAGAACTCGGCGCCCGGGTCGCCGAGGCAGCCCAGGTACAGCCGTTTGGCCGAGTAGGCGCAGCCGGGTTCCAGCGGGCAGTCGACACACCGGTCCGCCGCCCCCTCGGGGCGCTCCTCGGAGCGGAAGTGGGTGCGGCTGCCGAAGGAGCTGACCCGGGCGGGGATCGCGCCGAAGAGATGGACCAGCCAGTCGATGTCGTGGCAGGACTTGGTCAGCAGCATCGGCGCCGAGGTGTCCTCGCGCCGCCAGTGCCCGCGCACGAAGGCGTGGGCGTGGTGCCACCAGCCGACGGGTTCCAGGTGGTGGGCGCTGACCAGTCTGCCGATCCGCCCTTCGTCCAGCAGCTTCTTCACCGCCAGGGTGTACGGCGTGTACCGCAGCACATGGCAGACGGCCAGCATGATCCCGTTGCGCTGGGCCGCCTCGGCGATGGCCGACGCGTCGGCCTCGTCGGTCGCCATCGGCTTCTCCAGCAGCAGGTGGTAGCCCAGGTCGGCCAGGCGCACCGCCGGGTCCCTGTGCTGCCGGTCCTGGGTGGCGACGATCGCGGCGTCGGCGATCCGCCCCGCCGCGGCCAGCTCCGCCCAGCCGGCGTACACCCGGTCCGGCGCCACGCCGAACTCGGCCGCGGCGGCGGCCCTGCGCGCCGGGTCGGGCTCCGCCACCGCGGTCACCCGCCCCGTACCCGCCGCGTGCGCGTGCCGCGCGTACATCTGGCCGCGCAGTCCCGCCCCGACGAGCGCCAGCGTCACCTCAGGCATGCAGACCTCCCTGCATAAAAGCCGCCCCGCTTCGAGTCGCCCCGCATCGAGCCTCCCCGCATCGGACCACCCGCTCCACAGCAGTCCCTCACGCCCCGAGCACCTCGCGCAACCCCGGCTGCAGGGCCGTCGAGTGGGCCTTCACCATGTCGTCGCACAACTCCCAGATCCGCTCCACGGGCAGCGCGGCGGCGGTCGCCGGGTCGGTCATCAGGGCCTGCCGGATGTGCCGCGGCTCGTCGTCCAGGGCGGCCCTGACCACCAGGTCGTTCATGCTCAGGTAGGTGCGGTTGAGGGCGGCGCACTGCGGCGGGAGGGCGCCCGCGCGGGTCGGCTGGACGCCGGTGCCGTCGACCAGGCACGGCACCTCGACGGTGCCGGTCGCGGGCAGGTTGTCGATCAGCCCGTGGTTGGGCACGTTGCCGTACACCGTGCGCGGCGTGCCCGTCGTGACGCTGTGGATGATCTGCGGCGCGTACTCCATCGTGCCCTCGACGGGCAGCGGCGTCCCGCCCGCCAGCGCCGCCCGGGTCCGCTCGTACTCCGCCGTGTTCTCCTCGACGATGCCGAGGTACGCGCCCACCGGCAGCCGCAGCCGGTCGATCTCGCCGTCGTGGTGCAGATACCAGGGGACGTACTCCGCCGAGTGCTCGCTGGTCTCGGTCGGGTAGTAGCCCAGACGCCGGTACATGTCGACGCGCACCCGGCGGCGCAACTGCGCGTCGTCGGCGATCAGCGCGTCCAGGCGCGGGTACAGGTCCTCGCCGTGGTGCTCCAGGCGCAGCACCCACGCCTGGTGGTTCACGCCCGCCGCGCGGTACGTGACCTCCTCGTGCGGCACCCGCAGCAGCTCCGACAGGTCGCGGATCGTCCAGTACACCGAGTGGCACAGGCCCACCACGCGGGTCAGCCCGGTGGCCTGGGTGAGGTACTGGACGTTCATCGCCATCGGGTTGGTGTAGTTGAGCAGCCAGGCGTCCGGGCACACCTCGCGGATGTCGGCGCCGAGCGAGGCCAGCACCGGGAAGGTGCGCAGCGCGCGGAAGACACCGCCGACGCCCAGGGTGTCGCCGATGGTCTGGCGCAGCCCGTACCGTGCCGGGACCTCGAAGTCGGTACGGGTCGCCTCGCCCATGCCCACCTGGACGATGTTGATGACGAAGTCGGCGCCCTCCAGGGCCGCGCGGCGCTCCGCGTGCGCGGTGATCCGCGGCCGGGCGCCGCGCACCCCGGCGATGTGCCGGGCCGCGCCCTCCGCGGTGGCCAGCCGCTCCGGGTCGATGTCGTGCAGCGCGATGTGCGCGTCCTTCAGCTCGGGGAAGGCGAACAGGTCCGCCAGCAGCCCCTGGGTGAAGACGACGCTCCCGGCGCCGATGAACGCGATCTTCGTGGTGGTCGTCACTGGTTCTCCTGGTAGCTGGTGGTCGCGGCGGCCGCCTCGTCCCAGGTCGGCTGGGCGGGCGTGCCGCCGTGCGCCCGGGTGGACAGCGCGCCGCAGGCGGCGGCCAGTTCGAGGGCCGCGGCGGTGGGCAGGCCCGCCAGGGTGGCGGCGACGAACCCGGCGTCGAAGCTGTCGCCCGCGCCCACGGTGTCGACCGGCAGCACCGGGACCGCGGGCGTCCGCAGCAGTGCGGTGCCGTCATGGGCGAGCGCGCCGTCGGCGCCGTTCTTCACCACCACCAGTGGTCCGCGGGCGGCGAGCGCGGCGGCGGCCGCCTCCGGTGCCGCGGTACCGGCCAGCGCGCACGCCTCCCGCGCGTTGGGCAGCAGGATGTCGGTGACGGCCAGCACCTCGGCCATCCCGGCCGGGTCCCACCGCCCCGCGGGGTCGTCGTTGGTGTCGAGCGAGGTGCGGGCGCCGTGCTCGCGCGCGGTGCGGAACAGCTCGGGCAGCGCGGCGGCCAGCGCGGGCATCAGGAAGTACGAGGCGGCGTGCACATGGCGGCTGTCCCGTAGCAGCTCCTTCGGCACGTCGTCGGGTCCGGTGGCGGCGAGGGTGCCGGGGGCGGTGAGGATCGCGCGGTCGTCGCCGCGGGTGAGCACGGTGGTCAGCGGCGTCGCCAGCTCGGGGTCGAGGCGCAGGGCGGAGGTGTCGACACCGCGCTCCTCCAGCGCGGAGCGGACGTAGCGCCCGGTGCCGTCGTCACCGATCCGGCCGGCCAGCGCGACCCTCAGCCCCAGCCGGGCGGCGCCGCACGCCATGATCGCGGCCGAGCCGCCCAGCGTGAGCAGACCGGTGGCCACGAGCTGTTCGCGCTGCCCGAACTCCAGCGGGCCGTCCAGCGGCCCGAGGACGACGTCCGGGTTGGCGTCACCGATGACGAGCAGGTCGTACGTGTGGGGCATCAGAGTGCTTCCTGTGTGCGGTCAGGTGCGGGTGGCGGTACGGGGTGCATGTGCTCAACCCTTGAGGCCGCTGGAGGTGATGGACTGGATGAAGGACTTCTGCGCGGCCAGGAAGGCCAGCAGCACCGGCAGCACGGTGATCACGTTGCCCGCCATCACCGCGGACCACTGGGTGTGGTGCTGCCCCTGGAACGTGGTCAGTCCGAGCTGCAGCGTGTAGTGGGTGTCGTGGTTGATGGCGATCAGCGGCCAGGTCAGGTCGTTCCAGGTGCTGAGGAAGGTCAGCACCGCGACCGTGCTCAGCGCGGGCCGCGACAGCGGCAGCACGATGAGGACCAGCACCCGCAGCCGTGAGCAGCCGTCGATCCAGGCCGCCTCCTCCAGCTCGCGGGGCAGCGACAGGAAGAACTGCCGCAGCAGGAAGACCGCGAAGGGCGTCACCAGCGACGGCACGATCAGTGCCCCCAGCGAGTCGATCAGCCCGAGCCGCTTCATCACCAGGAAGGTGGGGATCATCGTGAGCTGGAACGGGATCGCCATGGTGGCCAGCATCAGCACCAGCAGCGTCCGCGAACCGGCGAACCGCATCCGGGCGAAGGCGTAGCCGCCCAGCGCGCCGAACACCAGGTTGGAGACCACCGCCGCCACCGACACGATCAGCGAGTTGGCGAACCAGCGCGGGAACATCGCGTTGCCCAGCACATAGCGGTAGCCGCCCAGGTCGATCCGTGAGGGCCACAGCGCGGGCGGGAAGCGGTTGATCTCCGCGTTGCTCATCACCGAGCTGAGCAGCAGCCAGATCAGCGGCACCGCGAAGAGCAGCGCCAGCGGGGCGAGCAGCAGGTGCCAGCCGCTGAACGGCAGCCGCCGTACGGGGCGCGGGGCGGCGGGCGTTGCCGCGGATCCGCGGGCGGCCTCGGGCAGCGTGGACGTCATGGTCATCGTGCGGCTCCTTCGAGGCGTACGGGCTCGCGGGGTGCGGACACGCGGGGGGCCGGTTCGGCCGGTTCGGCCGGCGCGGGTTCGCGGCGGCGCAGTGCCCGTACCCCGGCGGCGGCCACGAGCAGGACCAGCGCCAGCACGTACGCGGCGGCGGCCCCGTATCCGGCGGTGAAGTTCTGGAACGCCTGCTCCCAGATGAAGTAGACGATCACGGTGGTGGAGCCGAGCGGGCCGCCCTTGGTGGTCACGTACACGAGGTCGAAGACCTGGAGCGAGTTGATGATCTGCCACAGCAGCAGGAAGACGTTGACCGGGGTGAGCGTCGGCAGCACCACGTGCCGCAGCAGGTGCCACCGCCCGGCGCCGTCCAGCCGGGCGGCCTCGATCAGCGACGACGGCACGTCCTGCAGCGCGGCCAGATAGACCACGACGCAGAAGCCGGTGCCGCTCCACAGCGAGATCGCCACCAGCACCAGCAGCGCCTGGCCGGGATCGGTGAGGAAGCCCTGCGGGGAGACGCCGATCGCGTGCAGGACGGAGTTGGCCGCCCCGAACTGCGGGTCGAGGATGAAGGAGAACAGCACGCCCTGCGCGGTGGCCGAGATGACGAACGGCACGAAGATCAGCGTCCGGTACAGGCCGACCAGCCGGATCCGGCGGTTGAGCGCGAGCGCCAGCGCCAGCCCGAGCAGCATGCTCAGCGGGACGTACAGCGCGGTGTACTCCAGGGTGTTGCGCACCGCCTGGCTGAAGTGCGGGTCCTGCCGCAGCGCGCGGTAGTTGGCCAGGCCCACCCAGCGGCTGGGTGTGACCAGGTCGTCGGCCTGGAAGGACAGCAGCAGCGACCAGATGATGGGCAGGACGCCGAGACCGAGGATGACCGCGATCGACGGTGCCACGAAGACCCAGGCGGTGGCGGACTCGCCGCGGCGCCGACGGCGGCGGGCGCGGGCCTGGCGGTCGGTGTCGGCCAGGGTGAGCGGGGTGGGAAGGCGCGACATGGGTCTCCTCAACGCGGGATGAGCAGGGCGGCGTTGGCGTCGCGTGCGCAGTCGCGCAACGCGTGGGCGGGGGTGCTCCGGCCGAGCAGTACCGCCACGACGGCCTGCCCCAGCGCCTCGGAGATCTGCGGGTAGGCCGGGTGCGCCGGGCGCACCCGGGCGGTCTCCAGCGCGCGGGTGAACACCGACAGGCCCTCGGTGGCGGCGCTGCGGTCCTGCCAGGCGGGCAGCGCCTGGGTGGAGCGGCTGAGCGGCAGGCTGCCCGCCCGCAGGTCCCACCGCACGTCCTGCGCGGGCTGGACCAGCCACTCGACGAAGGTCTTGGCGGCCGCGACACGCGCGCCGCCGTTGTCGAACACCGTCCAGGTGTCGGGCCCCGAGATGGTCACGGGGCGTCCGCTGTAACTGGGCAGCGGCACCACGTGGTAGTCGGTCCTCGCCTGGAGGATGTCGGGCAGTTCCCACGGCCCGGTGACGACCATGCCCATCCGGCCGGACAGGAAGACCTGGTACATCTGCTCGCTGCCCGGCTTCGGGTCGACGTAGACGCTGCGGTCGCGGGCGAGCGCCGCGACGGTCTCCAGGGCGCGCACACCGGCGTCCTCGAAGCCGATGCTGCGGCCGTCGGCGGCGATCACCTCGCCACCCAGGTCCCACACCATCGGCCACAGCCGCCACACCGTGTCCTCGTCGCCGACTCCGGGCCAGCCGGTGCCGAAGGTGCCGTCGCCGTGCCCGGTCAGCTTCCTGGCGGTGTCGGTGAAGTCCTGCCAGGTCCAGCCCGGCTGCGGCAGCGGCAGACCCGCGCGGGCGAAGAGCTTCTTGTTGCAGACCACGGCGAGCGAGTCGAGCAGCGCGGGCGCCGCGCGGACCCGGCCGTTGACGGTGACCGCCTCCCTGGCGGGCGTCCAGAAGTCCCGCCAGGGAGTGGGCCCGTCGTTGACGGTGCCGGTGAGGTCGACCACCTTGGGACTGCGCGCGATGCTGGCGAGGTCCGACCCGAAGACATAGGCGATGTCGGGGTACGAACCGGACGCCAGCGCCGCGGTGACCTTCTGCAGCATGGCGTCGGCGAGCACCCCGCCGCCCGCGTCCACCCTGATCTTCGGATGGGTGCGGTTGAACTCCGCCACCAGTGCCTGGATCACGGCCCGTCCGGTGTCGGTCTGGCCGTGCCACAGCTCCACGGTCACCCGGCCGTCGGGGCCGACGCCGTCACCCGTGCCGGAGCCGCAGCCCGCGAGCACGGAACCGGCCGCCGCGCCGGAGAGCAGCCCGGCGCCCCTCCGCAGGACGTCCCGGCGGGCGGGTCCGCCGGGCGGGAGAATGCCTGCGGTCATCGTGTACCTCCAAGCGGGGACTGCTCGGGCAGCCCCGTCCATGAGCTGGTGGGAAGGGTGCGGCGGCGCGGCCCCGTGCGGGCCGTCACGCGGGGGTCAGCAGGTCTGGCGTACGTATCCGCTGCTGCCGGCGGGCCTGACGTCCAGGTCGCGCCGCACGATGCTGAGCTGGCTTCCCCAGCCGGAGCAGGCCTTCTTCAGGCCCTTGGCGGTGTACTCGATGACGATCACGTGGTTGCCGAACGCGGCGGTGTAGTCGCCGCACTCGCCGTAGGTCCCGCACTCCTCCGCGATGGCGAAGTCGAGCCCGGTGCTCTGGTGGTCCCCGGCGAGATCCGAGGTGTTCTTCTGGGCGATGGCCAGGCCCTTGCCGTGGCTGTGCGCGGACAGCAGCGTGATGTACGCCTCCGCGTTCGCCGAGGTCAGCAGGTTCTTGGAGCGGCTGTAGCTGTCGTAGTTGTCGGGCTCCACGGCCTGGTAGCCCTTGGCGGCGCAGCCGTCGATCCAGCCGTCGACCTTGGCGGCCACCCGCTGCCGCTTGTCGGCGGTGCGCAGGTCGAGCAGCGCCTCGCCCCAGTCCTCGTCGTAGACGACGGCGCCGCTCGCGTCGCGCAGCAGGAGGTCGGAGTCCCAGCTGCCCTCGTCGCCGGGCTGGACCTGGAAGGCGTTGACGTAGCAGATGTTGTACAGCCCGGCGGCGGGCGCCGCGGTGTGGTCCCTGCTGACGACCGAGACACCGGTGGGCGGGGTGTACGCGCCGCCGATCTGGTAGTCGAACCCGGCGTGCGCGGGCGGCAGCGAAACGGTGAGCGGGGCGGCGGCGCGGGGTGCGGCGGCGCGGGAATCGGTGTGGGGGGAGGTGGTCCGTGGCGAGGCCCCGGCGGACGAGGCCGCCAGCGTGGGGAGTGTCGCCGCCGTGGCGAGCGCCGCGAGGGCGGCCAGACAGCGTCGGGTCCTTGCACGATTGATGCGCATCATCGAGCTCCTGATGATGGGGGGTACGTCCCCGCCTCGGAGGCTGACAGCGCTCCTGGCGACTTTGTCCGGGCTCGCGGCGCTCGGGCGCCGCACACCGGCTAGGCGTACCTCTGACGCCGGTGCTCAACTCCGGCGCTCGCGAGGAGTTAACCGCTCGGGATTCGGCATGTCAACAGCGATGGGATGCTCAATCATGCGCGCATGAGGTCGTTTGCGCGCACGATGCTGCAAGCCGAGGGCGGATTGCGGGTGTTGGGGCGCGGCGTGCCGAACCTCTTGACGGCCACCCGCCGCCCCCATACGGTCTGCCGGACACATAGAGGAATCGTGTTCATATATGCAAACCCCCCACCACGTCCCGAGTGAGGCATGACATGACCGATCTCCCCTCCCGCCGGCTGGTACTCGGCGGCCTCGCCGGCGGGGCGTTCGCCTCGTTCGCCGCCGGCGGTGCCGCCCGCGCCTCCGCCGCGCCGGCCGCGGCCACCTACACGCCGCCGAACCCCCGTACCCGTATCGACCTGAACGCCGGCTGGAAGTTCGTCAGAAGCGACGTCAGCGGCGCCGAGCAGCCCGGCTTCGACGACTCCGGCTGGACCTCGGTCGACACTCCCCACACCTGGAACGCCGCCGACGGCGCGGACGGCGGCGACAACTACTACCGGGGCCCCGGCTGGTACCGCAGGCACTGCGCGGTCCCGGCCGCGCTGGCGGGCAAGATGCTCTTCCTGCAGTTCGCCGGGGCCAACCAGGTCGCCGACGTCTGGGTCAACGGCACCCACCTCGGCCAGCACAAGGGCGGCTACTCCCGCTTCCGGTTCGGCGCCACCGCCGCCCTGCGGCCGGGCGCGGACAACGTCATCGCGGTCAGGGTGACGAACGCCGCCGACCCCGACATCGCCCCGCTGGACGCGGACTACAGCTTCGACGGCGGCATCTACCGCAATGTCAGCCTCTGGGCCGTTGACCAGCTCCAGGTGCAGATGCTCGACTACGCGGGCCCCGGCATCTACCTGCGGCAGAGCGCGGTGAGCGCCGCCTCGGCCACGGTGGCGGTGACGACGAAGCTGTGGAACAACAGCGCGGCGAGCCGCTCGGTGGTCGTGCGCACCGTGATCACGGACGCGAGCGGGACCGTGGTCGCCGACACCCGTACGACCGCCCGTACCGTCGCGGCGGCCACCGGAGCCACCGTCGTCCAGAACGTCACCCTCACCCGGCCGCACCTGTGGAACGGCCTGGCCGACCCGTATCTGCACACCGCCACCGTCGAGATCCGCGACGCGGCGACCGACACGGTCACCGACGCCGTCACCGAACCGCTCGGCCTGCGCACGATCGCCCTCGACGCCGCCACCGGCTTCTCCCTCAACGGCACGCACCTGGGCCTGCACGGCGTCAATCTGCACCAGGACCGGGCGGTGAAGGGCTGGGCGGTCAACGACGCCGACCACACCCAGGACTTCGACCTCATCAAGGAGATCGGCGCCACCACGATCCGGATGGCGCACTACCAGCACGACCAGAAGGACTACGGCCTCGCCGACGAACGCGGTCTCGTGGTGTGGGCGGAGATCCCCCTGGTCAACCACGTCACCAACTCGGCCGCCTTCACCGCGAGCACCGAGAACCAGCTCCGCGAGCTGATCCGGCAGAACTACAACCACCCCTCGATCGCCTTCTGGTCCATCGGCAACGAGCAGCGCTCCGACGACACGGCCACCAACACCCTGCTCGGCGCCCTGGCGTCGATCGTCACGGCCGAGGACCCCGATCGGATCTCCACCTACGCCTCCAACCTCGGCGACAGCGCGGGCGTGGCCCTGCACACCCAGGCGTCGGCCTTCAACAAGTACTACGGCTGGTACGGCGGCTCCAAGGACGGCGACCTCGGCGCGTGGGCCGACAACCTGCACAAGAACGCACCGGCGCGGAAGTTCGGCGTCTCCGAGTACGGCGCGGGCGCCAACACCACCCAGCACGCGCTCAACCCGCCCGCGCCGTCCTCGGGCGGGAGCTGGCACCCCGAGGAGTACCAGTCGCTCTTCCACGAGGCGGCCTGGAAGCAGCTCGCCGCGCGCCCGTTCGTCTGGGGCACCTACGTCTGGAACATGTTCGACTTCGCGTCGGACGGGCGCAACGAGGGCAGCCAGCCGGGTATCAACGACAAGGGCCTGGTCACCCGCGACCGTGCCACCCGCAAGGACGCCTTCTACTTCTACAAGGCCAACTGGGCCGCCACCCCGACGCTGTACATCACCAGCCGCCGCTGGACGCAGCGGACCGACGCCGCCACCGAGCTGAAGGTCTACTCCAACGCGACCTTGGTGACGGCCACCCTCAACGGCGCCTCCCTGGGCGCCGTCACCAGCTCCGACCGGATCTTCCGGTGGACCGGTGTCACCCTGCGGCCGGGCCGGAACACCGTCACGGTCACCGCGGTCATCGGCGGCGCGACCCGCACCGACAGCGTCGACTGGACGCTCGGATAAAGGTCTCGGGACAAGGGTTTCGGGGCAGTCCGGCGTCAACCCTGGGCGGGCACCAGCCCGTCGGCGACCAGTCCGGCGAGCACGGCCTCGCTCAGGGTCCGGACGGCGGACATCGGGCGGACCATCACCGTGAACTCCTTGATCCGGCCGTCCTCGGCGAAGTGCAGCAGATCGATGCCGTGGATCTCCCTGCCGTTGACGGTCGTGCGGAAGAGCAGCACGGCGGAGGGCGCGGTGGTGCCGTCCGTGCTGGTCTCGGCGGCGCCGTCGTGGTGGCCGATGTAGCGGAAGTCCTCGAAGGTGCGCAGCAGGACACCGAACAGGCCGAGCACCATCGGCCTGCCCTCGAAGGGGCTGAACTTCACCGGGCTGTAGAACCGGATGTCCTCGGTGAACAGCTCCTCGAGGGCGGCCAGGTCGCGGTCGTGGACGGCGGCCCGGAAGCGGTCTGCGGCGGTCACGGCGACTCCTCAGTACTCATGAATGTGACTACTCATATTCATGAGTACCATGAGGGAAGTGCCCCTGAACAGAGGAGGCGGCCGATGGCGCTCCGGCATGCCGTGCTCGCGGCGATGCTCGACGAGGAGCTGAGCGGATACCAGCTCTCCAAGGCGTTCGGCCTCGGCGTGGCGAACTTCTGGCACGCCCAGCCGCAGCAGCTGTACGCCGAGCTGGCCCGGCTGGAGAAGGACGGGCTGATCACCGGCCGCGAGGTGGTCCAGGACAACCGGCCCACCAAGCGCCTGTTCACCGTGACCGAGGCCGGGCTGGCGGAGCTGGAGCGGTTCACGGCCGCCGCGGCCAAGCCGGTCTTCGTCCGCGACGACCTGCTGGTGAAGGTGCAGGCCGCCGACCATGTCGACACCGTCACCCTGATCGCGCAGCTCACCGAGCGCGCCGCCTTCGCCCGGTCCAGGATCGAGCTGTTCGGCAAGCTGCTGCGGGCCATGCGCGGCGACCGCACGGAGGAGGACTTCCTGCGGCACGGCGCCCGCGTCGGCCCCTATCTCACCTGCCTGCGCGGCCTCGCCTTCGAGCAGGGCAACCGCGACTGGTGCGCCCGCGCCGTCACGGTGCTGCGCGCACGGCAGGAGACCGTCGCCGGGAGCCCGCGCGAGACCGGCGATGTCAGTGGGCCCGCATAGCATCGGGGAAACGACGGTCCACCCGCGCCCGGAGGCACCATGAGCACCCTCGACAACCGCCCGAACACCGCACTGGTCGTCATCGACGTGCAGAACGGCGTCGTGGACCAGGCGTACGCAAGGGACGCCGTCGTGGCCAACCTCGGCATCCTGGTGGACAAGGCACGCGCCGCCGGAGTCGAGGTCGTCTGGATCCAGCACAACAGCGAGGAGCTGCCCCGCGGCAGCCACGCGTGGAGCTATGTGCCCGAGCTGATACGCCGGGACACCGAGCCGCTGGTGCAGAAGGAGTACGGCGACGCCTTCGAGGACACCGAACTGGAGTCGCTGCTCGCCGACCGCGGCATCGGCAGCCTCGTGGTCGCGGGCGCCCAGACCGACGCGTGCATCCGCTCCACGCTCCACGGCGCGATCACCCGCGGATACGACGCGGCGCTGGTCCACGACGCCCACACCACGGAGGACCTCACGGCCTACGGCGCGCCCGCCCCCGCGCTGGTCATCGCGCACACCAACCTCTACTGGCAGAACCACGAGGTCCCCGGCCGCACCGCGGGCACCGTGAGCACCGCCGACGTCGACTTCGAGATGGCCGCCACCTCCCGTTCCTGACCAGGCCGCCGGGCTCCAGGTGTCGCGGGGGTGATGTTTTGGCGGCCTGCCGCGCCTCACTGAAGTGAACCCCGTGTGATCCAGGGGGAGCGTTCGGTGACCGAAGGGACATCATGGAGCATGCGGTGAGCAATCCTCAGGCGAGCACGCTGGGTCCCCGTCTCGCGGCGGACATCGTGGCCGTGGTCCGCGAAGGAGCACGGATACGGCTCGACTACACGCCCCCGAGCCTGGCGGTGGTCGACCGCGTCATCGACGGCATCCGCCGGGAGAAGCCCCCGGCCAAGGCGATCGCGCCCACCCTGCTCGGCTTCGGCGCCTACACGGGAGAGGTGCTGGTCCGCGAAGCGGGTGCCGCCTGGGTTGCCTTCGACGCGGGTCAGCAGGATATGTTCGAGCAGCCCTTCGGGATCCGAACTCCCGACGGGCGGCTGTGGAACCCACTGGGAAGGGCGGTCAAGCGGTACCGCAACGGCCCGGAGGACAGTCTGGGCCTGTTCTACCTCTCGGTGGTGGGCCAGGGTCTGGTCTGACACCCCGGGGCAGCGGGGATTGACAGGCCGTTCGGTGGCAAGAAGACCGCCGTGCGGGGGCCGGTCAGCACGAAGAGGACAGAGTGGGCAAGGCTGGAGTGCGCCGGCACGAGCGGATGGACGACGGGATACTGGGCGACGCCGTCGCCCGGGCCCGTGACGGGGACGAGACGGCCTTCAGTGTCGTGTACCGCGAGGTCCATCCGATGCTGCTCGGCTATCTGCGCGGTCTGGTGTCCGACGACGCCGACGACGTGGCCGCCGAGACGTGGCACGACATCGTCCGCGACCTGGGCACCTTCCGCGGCGACGGCTCCGGCTTCCGCGGCTGGGCGGCGACCATCGCCCGGCACCGCGCCCTCGACCACCTGCGCAGGCTCAAGGTGAGGCCGCGTACCACCGCGCTGGACGAGCGGACCGCCGAGCCGCTGACGGCGCAGGACTCCGAGGACATCGCCCTGGACAACCTGTCCACCGAACGCGCCCTCTCCCTGATAGCGGAACTGCCCCAGGACCAGGCGGAGGCGGTACTGCTGCGCGTGGTGCTGGGACTGGGCGGTCCCATGGCGGCGAAGGTCCTGGGCAAGCGACCGGGCGCGGTGCGCACCGCCTCGCACCGCGGTCTCAAGCGCCTGTCGGAGCGGATCAGTGGCGGCCCCGGGAGAAGTGACGGATGAACGACAGCCGAGAACACCGCGAGCAGGACGGGTGGCTCGACCCGGCGGTCACCGAGCGGCTGCTCAGCGGCGAACCGGTCGCGGCGGACGCCGACGACCGGGTGACGGACCTGGCACGCGTCCTCACGGCCGCCTCCGGGCCGCTGTCCGGCGACCCCGAGCACGAGCGCGCCGCGCTGGCCGCCTTCCGGCAGGCCCACGGCGGTCGGCGGACCGCCGCCGCCCGGCACCCGCGCCGGGGCTTCTCGGTCAGGGCGGTGCTCGCGGCCGCCGCCGCGGTCTTCGCGGTCAGCGGGGTCGCCATCGCGGCCCAGACCGGCGCCCTCACGTCCCCGTTCCACCCAGGCGCACCCCACCCGCACTCCAGCCGGCCCTCCACGGCGCCCGCCCAACTCCCCACCAGCCACAGCGCCGTACCGGGCACGGACGACCCGCCGACCTCCGCACCCCCCTCACCCTCCGCGCACCCCACGCCGCACGGCACACCCGGAATCCCCCCGGCCGCGACCCTCAAGAAGCTGTGCCAGACGTGGGCCAAGTCGGCCCAGCACGGGGAGAATCTGGACACTCCCTCCCGAAACCACCTCGAACGGGCGGCCGGTGGCAGCGACCACATCGCCGCGTACTGCGCCCAGTTGCCCGGCAAGGGCGGTGACAAGGGCTCCGGCGGCGGCCGTACTGGCAACTCCGGCGGCGACAAAGGCTCCTCTCAGGGCAAGTCCCCGAGCGGCCGCTCCACCCCCACGCCCGACCCCAAATCCAGCTGAGCGCACGGCAGTTCGGCCTGGTCCGGGTGCCCGTACCCTGATGGATCCAAACGAACTACGTTCCCATTGGGACAGTACCGTAATCATTTTGTCACCCTCGAACACGTAGAGTGCGGGGGTTGTCGCGCTGCCACGCAAAGCCCCGCCGTACCTGAGAGGATCCGGAGCCCTGGATACGGTCGACCGTGCGCCGCGTCGCCACCGCACGTACCGGCGCGCGGACATGCCCCTGCTCGGTGGGGTGCGTCCGCCGATAGCCGCCCTGTTCTGCCTGTTGCTGGCCGTCGCGGCCGTCACGGTACTCGTCCTCGGGACCACCGGCGGCCAGGAAGTGCCGCAGGCCGCGCGCGAGGCCGAGCAGCAGATCGCCGCCGACGCCGCTGCGGCCACCCGCACCGCCGTGGAGACGGACGCCGACGCGCTGCGCCGCGCCGCGAACGCCTACTCGGCCACCGCCACCACCACGCCCGCCGCGGCGCTCAAGGCCCTGCTGCCGGTCAACCACGCCGCACGCGGCGCCGGGCTGATCGACCCGCACAGCGGCAGCCAACTGGCCGCGACCGGCGAACCCTTGCCGCTCGCCGGGGTGGATGTCGTCGCCCAGGACCGGGCCAGCGACGGCGGCCCCATCGCCGCACGGCTGACCAGCACGGACGGCGCCGCACCGCGGCTGCTGCTCTTCGCCCGGATCACCCTGCCCACCTCCGCCGCCGCGCAGGACGCCAACCAGGACCAGGGCCAGGACGTCAAGGGCAAGGTCGTCCCGCAGAGCCGCTGGCTGCTGGTGGTGTCCGAGACCCTCACCGTCCCGACCGTGTACGGCGACGGGCGCACCGCCCGGCTCGTCAACCGCGACGGACGCGTCCTCGGCAGCACGCACGCCCCCGCCACCACCCCCCAGGCCGCCGACCCGGGCGCGGCCCCCGGCTCCAAGGACGCCGCGCTGCCCGTCGACGCGGCGAACGCCGCGAACGCCGCCTCGCACGTCACCGAAGCCTCCGGGAGCATGCTGGGCGACCGGGCGGGCAACCGGCGCACCGTGGCCGGTTGGGGCTCCGTCGCCCCCGCGGGAGGCCAGGGCGACACCTCGGAACTGGGCCTGACCGTGGTCACCGCGCAGCGGGTCGACGTGACCGCGGCCGACGGCGACCACCTCCCGTTCGCCCTGGAGGCCGCGGCCGTCCTGGTGGTCATCGCGCTGCTGGTCACCGCCCTGCTCACGCTCGCCCTGCAACGGCCCGTCGTGCGGCTGCACTTGTCCGCGTCCCGGCTGGCCCGCGGCGCCCACGACACCCCCGCCACCCCGGCGGAGGAGGACGACCTGTGGCGCCCGGTGCCCGTACCCGCCTTCGGCGAACCCGCCCGGATCGGCCGGGCCCTGGAGTCGCTGCGCCGCCAGTTGACCGGTGAGGCCGCGCCCGTCCCCGCGCCCGCCCGGCGCGGCCTGGGCACCCGCAGCCTGGTCGTGGTGTGCGCGCTCCTGCTCGCCGTCTGGTCGCTGCCGCTGCTGTTCCTGCTCAACCGGGCCGACGCGGCGGCGGTGATACCCCGTTCCGTCCTCGCCGACCAGCAGGCCCGCACCCAGGCCGCCGCCGACCGCGTACGCCAGTCCCTGAACCAGCGCTACGGCGACCTGACCACGCTCGCCCAGAACATCTCCGGCGCCCCGGTGGACAAGGACCGCACCCCGCTGCGGCGCGCGCTCGACGCCCACCGCCAGTACAGCTCGCTGTACGTGCTGAACCGCCGCGGAGCGATCCTGCTGCGGGTCGGCGACAGGCCGCTGCGGACCATCACGCACACCCCGACCGGCAACGGGATCACCACCGTCAACACCTCGGGCCGTATCCCGGCCGTCGCCGCCTACGCCCAGATCCCGGTGAACCTGGCGAACCCGGCGGCCCCGGCCGTCACCGACGACACCCCGGTGGTGCTGTTCGGCGAGATCGACGTGCACGCGCTCGACCGGACGCTGTCCCGGCCGAGCCTGGGCAAGGTCTGGCTGACCGACCAGCAGCACAAGGTGCTCGCCGCCAACGTCGGCTTCCGCGCCTTCCAGGCGCTGCCCGACTCCCGCCTCACCCGGCTCGCGGCCGGCACCGAGGGCGCCGCCGGCACCGCGGGCGCCGCCAAGGCGCAGGTACTGGCCACCGGCGCCGCGCCGCTCGGCCGGTCCTCGGTGGCCTCGGCCGCACCCCTCGCACAGACCGGCCCCGCCGCCGGTCTCGGCTGGCGGGTGGTCTCCGCGAGGCCCGCGGAATCGCTCAAACTGGCCGCCTACCAGGTCCAGTGGCGCACCATGCTGGCCGGACTGCTCGCCTTCATCGTGGGCGTCGCGTGCCTGGGCTGGCTGCACATCCTGGCCATCCGCCCGCTGCGGGCGCTGGCCGATCTCGCCGAGCGGCTGGCGGCGGGGGACCGGCGCACCGTGCTCTACCCCGTCAACCACGACGAGGCGGGATCGGTGACCCGCAGTCTCGAACTGGTCCGGCAGGCCCTGGCAGCGCGCGACCGCCGCCCCGGGCCCGCCCCCGCGGCTCCGGCCGCCTCCGTCCCGTCCGCCCAGCGCGAACCCGCGCGACGAACGTAGAAGCGAAGCGACGTGCTGTTCCTCTATATCGTGCTGCTGCTGAGCTGCGCCACGCTGCTGGTCGCGGGCATCCTCGAACAGCGGCGCCATGACGCGTCGCTGGACCAGATCCCGATCCGGGTCCTGGTCAACGGCATCCGCGGCAAGTCCTCCATCACCCGGCTGTGCGCGGGAGCGCTGCGCGGCGGCGGACTGGTCACGGTCGCCAAGACCACCGGCACCGCGGCCCGGTTCATCCACCCGGACGCCACCGAGGAGCCGGTCTACCGCAAGTTCGGCCTGGCCAACGTGGTCGAGCAGATCGGCATCGTGCGCCGGGCGGCGACCTACCGGCCGGACGCGCTGGTGATCGAGTGCATGGCGGTGATGCCCGCGCTGCAGGAGATCAACCAGGAGAAGCTGATCCGCTCCACCATCGGCGTGCTGTGCAACGTCCGCGAGGACCACCTCGCCGAGATGGGCCCGACGCTCGACGACGTCGCCCGCTCGCTGTCCCGGTCCATGCCGGTCGGCGGCGTCTGCGTCACCGCCGAGCGGGACCGGCTGCACATCCTGCAGGAGGAGGCGGACAAGCGGCGGTGCCAGCTGATCGCGGTGGACCCCGAGACGGTCTCCGACGAGGAGCTGCGCGGCTTCAGCTGGTTCACCTTCAAGGAGAACGTCGCCATCGCGCTGGCCGTCGCCGAACTCCTCGGCGTGGACCGGGACACCGCGATGCGCGGCATGTGGGAAGCGCCGCCCGACCCGGGTGTGCTGTCGGTGGAGCGCTATGTCACCACCGACGGCAAGAAGCTGCGGTTCGCCAACGTCTTCGCCGCCAACGACCCCGAGTCGACGCTGATGAACGTCCAGCAGCTGGAGACGCTCGGCGCCATCAGACGCCCGCTGAACGTCATCATCAACTGCCGCCCCGACCGCGTGGAGCGCAACGCCCAGATGGGCGCGATCGTGCCCGAGCTCGGCCCCGACACGGTCTTCCTCATCGGCCACCCCACCAAGAGCGCCCGCGACGGCATCCCGGCCGGCTGGCCGGGGCGGGTGGTCGACCTGGGCGGCGACCGCAGGGACCCGCACGAGCTGACCCGCGACCTGCTCGCCGAACTCGGCCCGGAGTCCTCGCTGGTGGCCGTCGGCAACATCCACGGCCAGGGCGAACTGTTCCTGGAGTGCCTCTCCGAGCTGCCGCTGGACGACACCGACGAGCCGGTCGTGCCCGTCCCCGCCGACGACATGTCGGACACCCTCACGATCGCCCTGGCGCGCCCGCCGGAGACCGAGCCGTACAGCTGGGTGGCGCCGCTGGACGGCCCCGCGCAGCACGGCGGCCACCATCGCGGCGACCACCAGTACGGCGGTCACGAGTACGACGCCCAGCAGCACACCCCGCAGCAGACGTACGGCGTCCCCGCGCAGCGCGGCGCCTACGACGCGAACGACCAGAGCATGAGGAACCAGCCGTGATCCCCGCCAACGTCACCCCCCAGGTCGCCGCGCTGGGGATCGCCCTCGGCCTGGTCTTCTCGCTGATCTGCTACCTGACCACCAACCTGTCGCCCGGCGGGATGATCACCCCCGGCTGGCTGGCGCTCACCCTGGTCACCGACGCGGGCCGCGCCGCGCTCATGATCGGCGTCACCCTGCTCACCCTGGGCGCGACCAAGGTGCTGCAGCGCAACGTGATCCTGTACGGGAAGCGGCTGTTCGCGGCCGTCGTGCTGTGCGCCGTGCTGCTGCAGGCCACCGTGATGCTGGCGCTCCAGCACGAGTTCCCGCTGCTCTACACCACCCAGACCCTCGGCTTCATCGTGCCGGGACTGATCGCCTACCAGATGGTCCGCCAGCCGATGGCCGCTACTGTCATCTCCACCACGGCGGTGACGCTGGCCGCGTACGTGGTCCTGGCCGCCGGGCTGCTGCTCGGCGCGCTGCCCACCACCTGAACCGAGCAGCAGTCCCGCAAGAGAGCCGAGGAGGTCGCGCCATGAGCCCCGATCCGTCCCACCGCAGCCAGAACCAAGGGGCCAGTCGCCGCTGGATTCTGGGCACCCTCGCGGGGGTGGCCGCGGCAGGCGTGGCCGGCGGCTACGCCATCGAGCGCTCGGGGAAGAGCGGCGGTTCCGACGACGCGGCGCCGCCCGGTACGTCGTCGCCCAGCAGCACCGGCACCCCCACCGCGGTGCCCACCGACGGCTACCAGTTCGAGCGGCTCGCCGCGCCCGGCCGCACCGTGGTGCGCGACGCGGGCGGCAGCGTGCTGGGCACCTTCACCGACGGCGCCCGCACCGCCGTACTCACCGGCCCGGCCCGTACCTGGAGCGAACCGCGCACCACCACCGCGACCGTGCACAGCACCGCCTGGGTGCGGTTGATGCCCACCGAGTGGAAGGAGGGCCGCGAGAAGAGCGCGTGGTTCCGCTCCTGGTTCCCCAAGACGCTCGCCGACCGCAGCCCGGACGTCATCGGCATCGCGTTCGAGTACGGCGACGGCGCCCCCGACCGCCGCAAGGCCAGCGGCCTGCGCTACGCCGGCGACGCCGCCTTCGGCCCCCGGGTGCCCGGCGAGTCCCAGACCTCCTTCCACTACCGGGACGAGAAGTCCGACTTCTACGACTACCTCGGCATCCCGTGGACCTTCCCCGACGGAACCCACCAGACCCCGGAGCACGCCCGGTACGGCGACGTGGACTGCTCGGGCTTCATGCGGCTGGTCTGGGGCTACCGCAACGGCTACCCGATGCACACCACCAACACCCCGGGCATCGGCCTGCCCCGCCGCGCCTACGCGATCGCCAAGTACGCGCCCGGCGTGCTGGTGATCCCCGACTCCAACCGGCAGCCGACCGACCTCAGCCTGCTGCAGCCCGGTGACCTGGTCTTCTTCGCCATCAACATCGGCAAGCCGCTGGCCATCGACCACTGCGGCATGTACCTGGGCCTGGACAACGAAGGCCGACCCCGCTTCTACTCCAGCCGCTCGCAGGCCAACGGCCCCACCATGGGCGACCTGGCGGGTGTCGCCCGGCTGGACGGCACCGGCTTCTACGCCGAAGGGCTCCGGGTGGCCCGCAGACTGTGAACGAGCCGACGCGCGCACATCCGTCCCCCGAGCCCGTTCCGCACCCCGCCACGAGAGCCGCCGTCATGGTCACCACATCCGACACCCGGGATCCCGCCCCCGGACACCGCCGCCGCGCCCGCCGCCCCGGGCGCGGCGGCGGTGCGACCCCCGCCGCCCCCTCGCGGCCCGCCCCGCCCTGGGAGCGGCCCGTCCTGGCCGTGGTCCTCACCCTGGCCGTCGTGCTCTACGCCTGGGGCATCGGCCACGCCGCGGTCCACCCGTACTACAGCGCCGCCGTGCGGTCGATGGCGGCAGACTGGAACGCCTTCGTCTTCGGCGGGCTGGACCGCAGCGGCTCGATCACCGTGGACAAGGTCCCCGGCGCACTGTGGCCGCAGGCGCTGTCGGTACGGATATTCGGCCCGCACGCCTGGGCGGTCGCCCTGCCCCAGGTGGTGGAGGGGGTCGCCACCGTCTTCGTGCTGTACCGGATCGTGCGCGCCTGGGCGGGCCCGGCGGCGGGTGTGCTGGCGGCGTTCACGCTGACCGTCACCCCGGTCGCGGTGGTGCTCGACCGGCACTCCATACCCGACACCCTGCTCACCCTGCTGCTGGTCTGCGCGGCCGGCGCGCTGCAGAAGGCGGTCGTCACCGGGCGGTTGCTGCCGCTGCTGACCTGCGGGGTCTGGGTGGGGCTCGCCTTCCAGGCGAAGATGCTGCAGGCGTGGCTGGTGCTGCCGGTCTTCGCCGCGGTCCACATGGTGGCCGGCCCCGACAGCCCGGCGCGGCGCGCCGGACGTCTCGCGATGGCCGGAGGCGTGGCGCTGCTGGTGTCCTGCTCCTGGCTGCTGCTGGTCTGGGCGACGCCCGCCGGGCACCGCCCCTACCTCGACGGCACCCGCGACAACAGCCCCTGGGCGCTGGTCTTCGGCTACAACGGGCTGAGCCGCTTCGGCGGTTCACCGAACGCCCTCGGCGCCGTCGCCGGTACGACCGCCAGCCGTACCAGCGGCAACACCGGGTGGACGATGCTGGTCAACCACACCGTGGGGCCGCAGATCGCCTGGCTGCTGCCGCTCGCCGCGCTGGCCGCGGTGGTGGGCGTCCTGTGGCGCGCGGGACAGCCGCGCACCGACGCCGTGCGCGCCGGATTCCTGCTGTGGGGCGGCTGGCTGCTGCTGCACGCGCTGGTGTTCAGCGCCTCCAACGGCAACCACGGCTACTACACCGTCGTACTGGCGCCCGCGCTGGCGGCGCTGACCGGCGGCGGGGTGGCGGTCCTGTGGACGGCCTACCGCGACGGCGGACCGCGCCGCGTGGTCCTGCCCGCCGCGTTCGCCCTCACCGCGCTCTGGGCGGCGGTGATCGACGGGCCGCACAACCACTTCGCGTCCTGGCTGCTGCCCGTCGTCCTGATGCTGGGCCTGTGCGGCGCCCTCGGGCTGTGGGTGTCGGGACCGCGCACCAGCGACCGGGCGGTGCTGGGCGCCCTCGCCGCCGCCCTCGCCGCGTCACTGCTGGCCCCCGCGGTCTGGTCCGCGTCGTCCCTCGACCCGCTGTACGAGGGGTCCGCCATGTCCCCGCTCGCGGGCCCGGTCGGCACCGCGTACCAGACGCTCCACGACCACGAGGCATCGGTGGTCCAGGTGCGCCTGAACCACCCGAGCACACGGGACGCGGACATCCTGCGCTATCTGACCGCGCACCGCTCGGGAGCGAAGTACCTGGTCGCCACCCAGGCCGCGTACACCGCCGAGCCGCTGCTGCGGGACACCGCGCAACCCATGCTGGTGATGGGCGGTTTCACCGGACTGACCCCCTTCCCGAGCGTCACACAGCTGTCGGCGCTCGTCTCCGGCCACCAGCTCCGCTACGCGCTGCTCACCACCCAGCGCCCCGCCACCCCCGCGACCGGCTGGATCAAGGCGCACTGCCGGCGGGTGGCACCCAAGGCGTACGGCCGCCGGTCGGAGGGGCAGTTCCGGCTCTACGACTGCGGGCCGCGGGGCTGAGGGTCCGCGGGACCATCGTCCGGCGCGGGACCGTCCGTCCGGCCGCCCGGAGCCGGGTCCCCGGCCGCGGGGGAGGGATGCCAGCGGAGGGTGACGTCGAGGTGGGCGCCCGCGTTGGCGTTGGCGATGACGCCGCCGAGCTTGGCGTCCAGCACGATGCCGAAGGTGACCTCGACCTCGTCCGGCCGCTGGGCGAGAGCGCGGAAGCCGTCGATCACCTCGGCGGCGGCGGAGGCGGCGGGGGCCAGGGCGTCGCGCAGGCTCTGGCCCGCGGCTTCGAGGCGGCCGCCGAGACCGACCGTGCCGGTCCCCGAGCGCGCCGGAGGCGCCACGAGGACCACGGTCCCGTCGGCGAGGGTGAACTGGACGGCGTCGGGCATGGGACTCCCAGGGCAGACGGGGTGACGGGGATCAACTCGGCGCGGCGCACAGGTCGGCGGAGGAGACGAGGGGTGTGTCGTGGGTGCGCTGGATGCCCTCCAGCCCGCTGAGCTGGGTCGTCAGCAAGCCGCCCCCCGCGTACAGCAGGACCGCCCGGTAGAAGGCGGCGGACACCTCGGGCTGCATCGCGTCGGCGGCGCTGAAACAGAGCTGGTAGCCGGAGTCCGGCTGGAGCATGGCGGCGATCCGCCGCTGCACCGGGTTGTGGTAACTCGCGGGCGCCACCTGCCTGTCGGCGGAGAAGGCGTACCCGCCCGGTGTGTTGACCCACGCGCGCTGGACCCCGGCGGTGGACAGATAGCGGAGCAGCGCGGCGGCGTTCGGGTTCGCGCTGAACATCCCGACGAAGTCCGCCGAGACCTGCAGCAGCCGCGCGGACGGCGGCGTCGACGTCACGAAGTCGTACGCCTTCCCCGGCACGGCGGAAGCCGGGAAGCCCATCGCGGACAGCGCGCCATGAGCGAGGGAGCAGGTCGGGGGCTTGGCGGTCATACCGGCGGCGGCCTTCCCGAACTCCACGAAGGACGCGCCCTTCGCGCTGCCCGAGACCAGGTGGTGCCAGTCGGTCCAGGCGGCCTCGATCTCCGGGGACGTCCACGCCAGCCGGCCCGAGAGCCAGTTCTGGTAGTCGACACTGGTGCCGTGCGCGCCCTGGGCGCCCAGGGCCAGCAGGATGTCGGCGATCCAGTCGGCCCCCGGCCAGCCCGAGGTCGGGCCCGACTCCAGGCCCAGGCACCAGGACTTCGGAGCCTTGTCGGCCCGCGCCAACTGGTCGGACAGCGCGGTGGGCGGCGGGCCGGTCACCGAGGGGTCGTACCAGACCAGGGACTTGACGTCTGCCTTGACCGGCACCGCGTAGACCGTGCCGCGGACGGTGGCCAGCCCGCGGAAGGGCTGGGTGTAGTCCTTGGTGAGGTCGCTCAGCGGCCGCAGGCTGCCGTCCTTCGCGTACCGGTCCAGCGCTCCCACGCTGGGCAGCACGGCCAGGTCGGGCGGGGCGTCGGCGGCCACCGCCGCGTCGAGCTGCTGGCTCTGGTCGCGGGTCACCTCCACGTCGACATGGATGCCGGTGTCGTGCTCGAAGGTCTTCACCACCGAGTAGAACGCCTGGAACTCCGCCCCGGACCAGGGCACCATCACGGTCAGCCGGCCGTGCCGAGGCCCGCTGCCGCAGGCGGCCGCCGCCAGCAGCAGAGCCAGGGCCAGGACGCAGCGGGCCAGGCGCCGCGGGCGGGAAGGGCGCGGCGGGCGCGCGGGAGAAGGGGTCATGAGCGCGGGAACCTGTACTCGGCGAGACGGGGACGGTAGGCGAGGTAGGCCAGCACGCCCGCGCCGGCGAGCGCCACCAGCGACAGCGCCAGCGTCACCGGGTGCCCGGCCAGCGGATGCGCGGCCAGACGGTGTGCGTCGCCGCCGACGAGCACCGCGGTGACGACGCCGACCGCCGTGGTGGCCAGCAGCGCCAGCGGCAGCCGCGGGTCGAGATACCTGCGGAAGTGCCCGTTGACGACACGGCGGGTGGCCAGCACGAGCAGCAGCATCACGGCCGACGGGCCGACGAGCAGTGGCCAGACGCAGGCGGGGGCGAGCCACAGCGAGTCGCGCTGCCCGGCCAGCGCGTCCGCCTCGACCGTCCTGAGGTCGTCGAGGGAGGCGGTGAGACCGCCGGTGCCGGGGATCGGTAGTCCGGTCTCGCGGTCCCGCTGCCGCGCGTCGGTCAGCGCGTGGTGGGCCGCCTGGACGATGAGGGAGGCGGTCTGCTCGCTGGGATCGCCGGCGCGGGCGTAGTCGAGGACGGCGATGTCGGCGCGGCTGCGACAGTTGGCCAACTGGTTCTGGACGTAGCCGAGCCACTGCAGCCCCCGCACCCCGGCCGCGTTGCCCTCCGTCGCCGAGGTGACGTCCGTGGAGACCCGGGCCGTGCGGTTGTCGAAGTCCTTGCTCGTGCCGATCAGCGGCACCTGGCGGCTGGTGAAGGCCCGCACCAGCGCCACGTCCGCCGCCTGCGCGTCTGCGCGCGCGGTGGTGATGTCACCTATCGCCCGGTCGGTGCGCCGGGCGGCGGCTATCTGGTCGCCCGCCCGCACCGACACCACCAGGTACAGCAGCGCCGTGACCACGACCGAGGCCAGCACCCCCGCCCGCAGCCAGCGCAGCACCACGGTCGGATGGGCGGCACGCAGCCGGGTCCGCCACCCGGCCGGCGCGCCGCGCGGCGTGCGGCGGGGCCGGTCGGCGCCGGTCACACGGCGTCCATCGGGGCGTCGTCCACCCCGTCACCGAACGCGTGGCCGCACTCCTCGCAGTGCTGGAGCCGCACGGCCGTGGTGACCGTGCCGCAGACCGGGCAGCGGCGCCGCGACGGCCGCTGCCGCTCCGGTGCCGGTATCGGGTCGGCGTCCGGGGCGCCGGTCCTGGTCGACCGCAGGCCGAGCCGCTGCACCTGGCCGCGCGGCGCGTCGCGGCGCACCCGCGCCCTGCCGTCCGGGCCGGTGACGGCGATGGCCCGCAGCAGGTCCAGCCGTTCGGCGTCCCCGAGGACCGCGGCGAGTTCCAGGGCGGTCCGCAGCTCGCGGTCGGCCTCCTCGAACCGCTCGTTCTGCTGGGCGTCGGCGCAGGCCCGCATCGCCATGCCCAGCTCGCGCAGATTCTCCACCCGGGTCAGTCCGGCAGACGGCCCCCTCATCGGGAGGTCCGGTGTGGCCCGGCGGCGTACGAGGACGGCCTCGGGCCGCGCGCACGGCACCCGGGTGGCGTCCGGACGCTCGGCGCGCAGGGTGATACGGGCGGCCCGCTGCTCCTCGTCGACGGGCAGCGCGTCCGGGTCGAAGCGCAGCGACACGTGGTACTGCCGGTCCTCGGGCGGCCAGGAGCCCAGCGGGATGTGGATCTCGTCGTCGTGGGGCTGCTGCTGGGCGGTCAGATCGGCCTCGACCGGCCGGGTCTGGCGTACGAAGCCCAGCCGGAAGCGGCTGTTGACGCGCAGCCCCAGATAGACCCGGGGGACCACGATACGGCGGGCCCGCGCCATCAGGTCGGTGAAGTCCCGGGTCAGGTCGGAGACGGTGACGACGGCCTCGGCGCTGCCGTGCAACGCCTCGGTGATCCGCAGCAGTTCGGCGTAGTGCCAGTCGTCGCCGAGCCCGCGGGCGTCGCACACGAAGCCGTCGGCGCAGGCCGCGAGCGCCCGTCCCAGCTCCTCGGGTGTCTCGTGCTCGTCCTTGCCGTCGGTGTAGAGCACCGCGTGGCGTACGGTCTCGCGCGCGGTGACCGTGGCGAACAGGCGGTCGGCGCAGGCCAGCCAGGTGCCGATGGCGGTGCCGCCCTCGGGGAACTGGTCCAGGACCCGGTACTTGGCGGCGGCCCGCGCGGCGGCGTCCACCCGGGCGAGCCCGCCCGAGTCCGGGTAGATCACCTCGGCGGTGTGGTGCCCGGCGACGATGCCCAGGAGGCTGCCGTCGGCCACGGCGTCGACGGCCGCGCACATCGCGCGCTTCGCCTCGTTGAGCTTGCCGTGCCCTGCCATGGACAGCGACTTGTCCATGATGAGGACCTCGGCGGTCGGCGCGTCGTTGACCGCGCCCGGGGTGGCGCGGGCCCTGACCGTGAGGAGGGCGTCCACCCGGTCGTCGTCGAAGGCCAGGTCCGAGGCGGCGTCCACCTCGACGGTGAAGCGCAGTCCTAACGCCGGTTCGTCCCCCATCGGTACCACCCGTATCACCTGAACATCTCGTCTCACGGACCCAACGGCCCAGCAGCCTAGCGCTCCGCGCGTTCCCCGGAAACGCGATCGGCTCTTCGCCCCCCGTCGCCGCCCCGGCCGCGGCCCCGGCGACGGCGCCATCGCCGTCCCAGCGGCGGGCGCAGCGCGTTGGCCAGGTCGACCAGGGCGGTGTAGTCGCGGGCGCCGGGCACATGCGGGCCCAGACGGCGGACCGTCTCCGACAGCGCCAGCCGGTCGTGGAGCCGCAGATAGTCCGCGTAACTCAGCTCGGCGCGCAGCGCGGCCGCGGCGGCGGTGTCCACCTCCAGCCCGCTCAGCGCCTCCCTGGCCCGGACGAGATCGTCCTGCGTCGGCCCCGCCCCCGCCCCCGCCCCGGGTTCCGGTCCCGCCACCGTCGTCACCAGCAGCCGCACCGCCGCCACCCGCGCCTCCCGCTGGTAGCGGAACTCCCGCGCCAACTGCTCGGCGGTGTCCACCGCTTCCGCGCGCCGCCCCTGGAGCAGGCAGACGCGGGCCAGGCCGAAGCCCGCCGCGCCGAGCGCCGGGGTGGTGGTGAAGACCGCCGTGTAGTGCGACCTGGCGACCGCGAGGTCACCGCGCAGCTCCGCGCACAGTCCCAGGGCGAGCTGCGGGATGAGCTCGCCCGGAAGCGCGGCGCGCACCTCGGCGAGGTGCGCGGTGGCCTCCGCCGGGTGCGCGCGGGCCAGCGCGACGAGCCCCGCGTACCAGGAGCGCAGCCAGTGCCAGGAGGGCAGCCCGCTCCGGGCGAGGGCGCGCTCCGCCAGATCCGGGTCGCCCCGATGCAGCGCGAGCCGGCACTCGGCCAGCGCGTCCTCAGCCGCCGCGGCGAGGTCCGGCTCGTCGGGATCGCCCAGCGGCTTCGGGAGCGCCACCACGATCGCCGCGGGATCGGGCGCGGTGAACGCCGGCGGCAGCACCAGCTCCTCGTCCTCGGTCAGCGTGGCCGTCAGCCAGTGGTCGAGCGGCCGGGCCGCCCCGAGCCCGCCGTGCAGCGGTTCCGGCATCGAGCCGAACAGCGCCGACGCCCTCGTCACCTGCCGCAGCGTCGGGCGCGCCGCGACGACCTGCCGTATCACCCCGCTGAGCTGCTCGCCGAACTGACGGGCCGACACGAACCGGCTTCTGGGTACCGCCGTCCCGGTGGCCCGGTCCAGCAGCAGGTGCAGCGAGTCGATGCCGGGCGCGGTCCGCTCGCGCAGCGGGACCCGGCACACCTCTTTCAGCGTCACGCCCAGGCAGTACAGGTCGAAGCCGGGGGTGGGGCGGACATGCTCCGGGTCGCCCTCCGGCGGCGCGTAGAGACCGGTGTACGCCGTGACGGGCCCGGTGTCCTTCCGCGAGCGCACCGAACCGAAGTCGATGAGCCGCACCCGGTCGCTGGGGCCCGCCGAACTCTCCTCCCTGAAGCGGATGATGTTCACCGGCTTCACGTCGCAGTGCAGCAGCCCGCGGGCGTGCAGGTAGTCCAGGGCCTGGAGGATGCGGACACCGTGGCCGAGCAGGAACTCCAGCCGGTCGTCGGGCCGCGCGGACAGCGTCGCGCCGGGGATGTACTCCAGCACCAGGTGCGGGCCGTCGGCCTCGTAGCCGAGGATGCGGACGATGGCGTCGTGCCGCAGCCCCACCAGGCCCTTGCGCTCGCGGTCCGCGGTGGTGGCCACCGCCGCGTTGTTGAGCTTCTTCAGCACCACGTCCGTCTCGAGGTTGCGGTCGTGTGCCAGATACGCGGCGCCGTACGCGCCCGAGCCCAGGTAGCGCTTGACGTCGTAGCGCCCGGCGATCGTCAGGCCGTGCGGCTGCGCGAAGTCGAAGCGGGTGCCGCAGTTCGGGCAGAAGCCCGCGGTGCGCCCGGGCACGCCGTCGTGGCCGCGCCCCACCGGCTCCCGGCAGACCGGGTTGCCGCAGAAGCGGTGCTCCTCACCGACCGCTTCCGCCCCGGGTACTTCCTCGTCGTCGCCGTCGTCGGGCAGCGGCGCCGCCTCGACCAGGCCGAGGCCGTACCAGGGGTCGGAGCGTACGGGGGCCACGCCCACGCCCGCCCGCCGCGGCGGGGCCTCCGGGGCGGTCGGCGGTTCCGGGGCCCGCTCCAGGGGGCGCCGGTCGCACGCGCCGCAGAAGCCCTGCTCGTCGATCACCCCCCGGCCGCAGTCGGGGCGGTTGCACCGCTCCGCGGCGTCGCCGCCCGCCCGCGCGGCCTCAGCCTCCGGCATGACCCGACGCCTCCTCGATCCGGCGGTTGACCTCGTCGGTGTAGCGCCTGACCCGCCGGCGCGCGGCCGTCAGATCCACCGGCGGCGACCGCAGCGTGCGGACCGCGGCGGCGTACAGCTCGCCCAGCGGCCGGTCCTCGTCGCCGAAGTACCGCGCGGAGCGCACCCGGTGGACCTCCAGCGAACTGCTCCGGTCCTCGAACTCCGTGCGCATCTTCGCCAGGGCGCCGGTGAAGCGGCCCGCCTCGTCATGGGCCGTGCACGCCTGGGCGTGGATCACGGCCAGTTCGGGGTCGGGCGCGGACTCGGGCGCGGCGCCGCGGGCGACCGCCAGCCGGACCCGTAACCGCGGTGCGGCGGCGCTCGGCGGCCGCGGCGCGCCGAAGAACATCGGGCCCCACTCGGCCTGGAGCAGCGCGGCCTCCTCCTCCTTCACCGCCAGCCGCTCCACCGCCGCCTCGGCCTCCCGCGCGGTCACCCTGCCGGGCACGGACGCCGCGAGGGGCTCGGTGTAGAGGGAGACGTCGTACGCCAGATCGTCGGGCGGCGGCCCCTCGAAGCCCAGGGCGAGCCGCACTCCGCGTGAACGGGCGCGGGTGGCCAGCGGCTTGAGCAGCCCGCGCACCAGCGCCTCGGGGTCGTCGGCCAGGTCGACGCTGCCGACCACCACGCACGCGGGCGGCCGGCGGCGCAGTAACTGGTGGACGACCTCCGTGTCGGTGCCGCCGGGCAGCCCGAACCGGGCCACGAGATAGCGCCGCAGATCCTCGGCGCGCTTGCCGCGCACGTCGAACGCCGCGTCGATCGCGCCCACGCCGAGGACGGTGTCCCCGGGCGCCCCGGTGAGTTCGGCGTCGGACAGCCCGGCCCTGGCCGCGGGGTCGGCGGTACGCACCAGCCGCGCCAGCCACGAGGCACCCGCCCCGGTGGCGCCGCCGGTGCCCAGCACGACCGTGCCCGCCCACTTCCCGCCCAGCAGCCGGGTCAGCTCCTGGGTGAGCGCCAGCCGCAGCGAGTCGCCCAGCACGTCGTCGGGCCACGGGTCGTCCGGCAGGTCGGAGGTGCGCCCGCCGCCGATGTACGGCGCGATCTGCGGCAGATACGCCTGGATGGTCTCGGTGGGCAGCATCCAGGCGGCGCGGGCGCCGCCGTCCACGAAGTCGGCGACCACGATGCCGATCACCCGGTCCTTGAACTCGCCTTCCTTGACGGCCACTCCGGCCCCCGAGTAGCCCGGCTCGATCCACGGGCCGCCTTCGCGCACCCGGTGCAGCAGGCCCCACTCGCCCTCCCGGCCGCCGGAGCCCGCCAGTTCGGCGTCGGTCCCCATGCCGATCCTGCGGGACGCCTCGGGGAAGCCGTACGCACTCACCTCGCCGCCGGACAGCGGAACCCGCCACAACGTTGTCCGCGTACCGCAGTCGGCGGGTGCGTCGAGTCGCAGCAGCGCCACGTCGCCGCGCTGGGTGCCGTCCTTCTGCATCCACGAGCCGGGGGCCAGGCGCGCGGTGCCGCTCCACTCCGGGTGGCACGCCACGCTGGTGATCCGCAGCGGCTCGGGCCCGAACTGGGGGGCCGCCTCGGCGTTTCTGACCACATGGGCGCAGGTGAGGACATGGCGGTCGTCGAGCAGCACCCCGGCGCCGCAAGTGGTCCCGTCCGCGTGGTCCACCCTGACCCGCCAGGGCTTGTCGCGGTGCTGATGCGGCCCCATGCCCTCCACCGTATTACGCACCGGCGGATACGGGAGCGGCCTCCGGGAGATCGATACCACGGGGAGAAGATGTGTCCGAGGGGGGACTTGAACCCCCACGCCCGATAAAGGGCACTAGCACCTCAAGCTAGCGCGTCTGCCATTCCGCCACCCGGACCGGGTGTGTCCCCGCGGCTGCGAGGCCGTGGCGACGAGGTAAACCATAGCAAAGATCCGGTCACGTCGATCACGGGTGGGAGGGGCGCCCGGGACGGCGGTGGGCGGGGAGCCTTGGGGGTGGCGGGGGTGGGGAGAGAGGATGGGGAGGCATCCGCCGTGGTCGCCGAGGCGGGGGCGCGGCAGGCAACTACGAGGAGGCAGCGTGAGCGAGTCGGAGCCGGGCAGGGCGGACAGCGGGACCGTGGCGGGCGAGGACGAGGTCGTCGACCTGTGCAGCGAGCTGATCCGGATCGACACCAGCAACTACGGCGACCACTCGGGTCCCGGTGAGCGGGCCGCGGCAGAGTACGTGGCCGCCAAGCTCGCCGAGGTCGGGCTCGACCCGAAGATCTTCGAGTCCCACCACGGCCGGGCGTCCACGGTGGCGCGGATCGAGGGCGAGGACAGCTCCCGTCCCGCGCTGCTCATCCACGGCCACCTCGACGTGGTCCCGGCCAACGCGGACGACTGGACCCACCACCCCTTCTCGGGCGAGCTGGCCGACGACTGCGTGTGGGGCCGCGGCGCGGTCGACATGAAGGACATGGACGCGATGACGCTGGCGGTCGTCCGCGACCGGCTGCGCAGCGGGCGCAGGCCGCCGCGCGACATCGTGCTGGCCTTCCTCGCCGACGAGGAGGCGGGCGGCACCTACGGCGCCCGCTACCTGGTGGACAAGCACCCCGACCTCTTCGAGGGCGTGACCGAGGCGATCGGCGAGGTCGGCGGCTTCTCCTTCACCGTCAACGAGAACCTGCGGCTGTACCTGGTCGAGACCGCCCAGAAGGGCATGCACTGGATGCGGCTCACCGTGGACGGCACCGCCGGGCACGGCTCGATGACCAACAACGACAACGCGATCACCGAGCTGTGCGAGGCCGTCGGGCGGCTGGGACGGCACGAGTTCCCGGTACGCGTCACCAAGTCGGTCCGCGGCTTCCTGGACGAGCTGTCCGACGCCTTCGGCACCGAACTCGACCCCGAGGACATGCAGGCGACGCTCGCCAAGCTCGGCGGCATCGCCAGGATGATCGGCACCACCCTGCGCAACACCGCCGCCCCGACGATGCTCGGCGCCGGATACAAGGTGAACGTCATCCCCGGCCAGGCCACCGCCCATGTCGACGGCCGGTTCCTGCCCGGCCACGAGGAGGAGTTCCTGGCCGACCTCGACCGGATCCTCGGCCCGCGCGTCAAGCGCGAGACGCTGCACTCGGACAAGGCCCTGGAGACGGACTTCGACGGGGCGCTGGTCGACGCGATGCAGGCGGCGCTCGTCGCCGAGGACCCGATCGCCCGCGCGGTGCCGTACATGCTCTCCGGCGGCACCGACGCGAAGTCCTTCGACGACCTGGGCATCCGCTGCTTCGGCTTCGCGCCGCTGAAGCTCCCGCCGGAGCTGGACTTCGCCGGGATGTTCCACGGTGTCGACGAGCGGGTGCCGGTGGACGGGCTGCGCTTCGGCGTGCGCGTTCTCGACCGCTTCATCGAGCACTCCTGAGCGGGAACGGCTGAGCGAGAAACGCGGGGCGGTCGGCCGTGCGTTCCCGTACGAGTGATCCCACTCACCGGGACGAGTGAAGGGCCCGGTGCGTTCGTAGCTCTATTCCTCCGGCGTCGTTACGACGGGTGTGGTCCGCGGCTGGGACCGCACTTGTCAATCAGGAGGAAGAAAATGATCAAGAAGGTCGTAGCCGCTGCGGCTGTCACCGGCGGACTCGTGCTCGCGGGTGCGGGCATCGCTGTCGCCGACGCGGGCGCCCAGGGCGCCGCGGTGCAGTCGCCGGGCGTGCTGTCGGGCAATCTGGTCCAGATCCCGGTGCACGTGCCGGTGAACGTGTGCGGCAACACGGTCTCCGTGATCGGTCTGCTCAACCCGGCGTTCGGCAACGCCTGCGTCAACCAGTAATCCCGGACCGGCCGTTCGCGGCCGGTAACGGGTCGGCCCCGGGCGCATCCCGCGCTCCGGGGCCGCTCGCCATTTCCGGGGTTGGGCACCTCCGTACAGGGGAGTGCGACGCGGCTCCGGTCGAATCGAAGGATGGGAGCGGAATGCGACAGGTCGCGAAGAAGAGCCTGCTCACTGCGGTGGCCACCGGCGGGGTGATTGCCGCGAGCGGCGGTCTGGCCTTCGCCGACGCGGGCGCCGCGGGGACGGCGGCCGGCTCGCCGGGCGTGCTGTCCGGCAACTCCGTGCAGGTGCCGGTGCACGTGCCGGTGAACCTCTGCGGAAACACCGTCGACGTCATCGGCGCGCTCAACCCCGCGTTCGGCAACACCTGCACGAACGCGTCGGGCCACGGCCACGGCCACGGCGGCGTCTCCGGCGCCTCGGCGCACGGCCATGCCTCGCACTCGCCGGGCGTCGGCTCCGGAAACCAGGTCCAGGCCCCCGTGCACGTGCCCGTGAACGCCTGCGGCAACAGCGTCGACGTCGTCGGCCTGCTCAACCCCGCGTTCGGCAACCAGTGCGCCAACGCGGAGGTCCCCCCGGGCACCCAGGGCAACCCGGGCACGCCGGGGAATCCGGGCACGCCGGGGAATCCGGGCACGCCGGGGAATCCGGGCACGCCGGGGAATCCGGGCACGCCGGGGAACCCCGGGACTCCCGGAAACCCGGGTACGCCTGGGAACCCCGGAACCCCCGGCAACCCGGGTACTCCGGGCAACCCCGGAACCCCGGGCAACCCCGGAACCCCGGGCAACCCCGGCACTCCTGGGAACCCGGGTACGCCGGGCACCCCGGGCACCCCCGGGACTCCGGGCACCCCCGGGACTCCGGGCACCCCGAGCACTCCGGGGACTCCGGGCACCCCCGGAACCCCCGGAACGGGAACCAGCACGCCGTCCGAGAACGGCGGCCGTGGGGCGACGCTGGCGCACACCGGCGCGGACGGCGTCGAGCTGGCGGCCCCGCTGGCCACCCTGATGCTGCTCGGCGGGACGGTGCTCTACCGTCGCGGCCGGTCCTCCGGCCGGAGCTGAGCGGCTGCTGAGCGGGACGCCGCGCCCCCGTGTCGTGGGCGTCTCGCGCGGTACCGGGCGGCCGACAGCCGCCCGGTCACCACCGGGGTCTGTCCGGCGGGCTCACCACGTGGCCCGTACCTGTCGGATGATCCGGCGGCGCAACCGCACCCTGCGGCTGCCGTCGGGGTAGAGACGGACGCGGTCGAGTTCCCAGTGACCGTACTCCGCCTGCTCGGTCAGCAGTCGGGTCGCTTCCTTGCGGGAGACCCCGCGTGCGACATACATCTCTCTGAATTCGTATTCCGGCATCGCATCTATTGTGCGGGCAACGCCCTGGTGCGGATAGCGTCTGCCTCATGTCTGATGACGTGCAGCCCACCGTTGCCGAGGTCCGTGCCGCCGTCGAGGCGGTCAAGGCCGCGCTCGACCGTCACCTCGACGCGATCGAGAACCGTACGGGCGAGGACGACCCCGCTGTCTATCGTGCGTTCGAGGCGCTGGCCTCGGCCGCCGAGACCTATGACGAGTTGCTGTACGACACCTACGACGAGGTGACTCCCTTCGAGGTGCCCGCGGGCGACTCGCTGCCGGAGTACGCCGGTCCCGAGAACCCGGAGGCGATCAGCGTGCTGATCCGGCGGGACTACACCATCGTCGAGCCCGAGCGGCTGTTCGCGCAGGCCAGGAGGGCGGGGGAGGGCGACGACGCGGCGTCGTCGACGGTCAACGCGGCGATCGGCGTGATCTTCGGGGAGTACGAGCCGGACGAGATCGCCCAGCGGCACAAGGAGTTCGGCCTGGAGGAGGGCGACTCCACGGTGTGGGTCTCCGCGGTGGTGGACGCCGCCGAGCCGGGGGAGTGGCTCGACGCCCCCTTCGACCAGGCCGATCCGCAGCTGGTGGTCTGCCGCTTCGACGTGAGCGCCGTCTTCGACGACGAGCTGAGCATGCTCGACCCGGACTAGGGCCTGTCCGGCGGATCACGAACGGCCCCTTCGGCGCCTGGCACGCCCGCCCGCTGCGTTGCCGAAATGCCCAAATAGCTCCGCTATGAGGACACTCCGGCGTCTTGCGCTCGCACGCACCAGGCGCCGCCTGGACCGCCCATGATCCGCCGGACAGGCCCTAGGCCCGTCCGGCGGGGCCGGGGCGGCGGTTCGCCCTCTCCCGGCCCCACCCGGTCACTGCTCGGCGGCCAGCTCCCGCAGTACCGAACGCAGCCGCGTCGTACGCTCCTTGGCCGGTGGGCCGGCCACCGCCTGGGACAGCGCCTGGTCGGCGCCCTGCACCACCGACAGATGGCGCTCGCCGCGGGCGAAGGCCGTGTAGACCCAGGAGCGGTCGAGCAGCGGTCCCGCGTCCCCGGGGACGACCACCACCACCGCGGGCCAGCGCCTCCCGGCCGCCTGGTGCCCGGTGATCGCCCAGCCGTGCCGGACCGTGGCAGCGACGTCGTCACGCGGCACCAGCACGGGGCCGTCCTCGCACTCCAGCCGCAGCCCGTCCGGCTCCGCGCCGACGACCGTGCCGGGCAGCGTGCGGCCGGGGACCGGCACATGGACGACGCGGTCGCCCGGGTCGAATCCGCCGAAGCGGCCGGGGCCCGGATTCAGCCGTTCTTTGAGCGCCGCGTTGAGCACCCGGGTGCCGACCGCGCCGCCGTGCCCCGGGGTGATCACCTGGGTCCGGTCGGACGGCACCCCGATCGCCCGCGGCACCGAGTCGGCGACGAGCTGGACCGTACGGTGCACGGCTTCGCGCGGGTCGCGCACCGGCACCACCACGACTTCCTTGTCCGGCGCCTCGACGGCGGCGAGCTCGCCGATGCCGATACCGGAGACGAGCTCGCCGATCGGGCCGGGGTCCGGCGTCCGCGAGGACACCCGCGGGCAGGTCTTCGCCGCCAGCAGGTCGGCGAAGGCCCGGCCGGGGCCGACGGACCACAGCGTGTGCTCGTCACCGCTCAGCACCAGCCGGGCGCCGTCCGGGACCGCCTCGACGAGCGTCGCCGCGTCCTCCACGCCCAACTGCGGCGCGTCCAGGACGGCGAGCAGGTCGAGGGCGAGGCTGCCGTCCGGGGCGTGGCCGGGCCCCTCGGCGCCGGACAGCAGTGCCTCGACCGTCACCGCCGCCTCCTCGCCCAGCTCGGCGGCCAGCCGCCGCCTGCCGTCCGCGGTGGCGGCGGCCGCGTACGCCCGCAGCCCGGCCGCGCGCGCCGCGGCCACCAGCGCGGCGGGTTCCGCGCGGGCCGCCTCGCCGCCGGTGTGCGCCACCAGGCCGCTGCGCGCGGCGGCACGGATCAGCTCCGCGGCGGACGGGGACGGCGCCGCGGCCGCCGCCTCCTCCCAGTCCGCGTCCTGGTCCTCGAAGGACTTCAGCAGCCGGATCAGCCCGTCGGCCAGGGACTCCTCGGCGAGGGCGTAGCGGTCCAGCCCGAGCAGCAGCGGTACGTCGGAGGCCGTCTCGTCGTCCTCGTCGGCGTCCCCGTCCGTGTCGTCGCCGTCGCGGAAGACGAGGACCTGGCCGTCGGTGACGGCCGTGGTCACGGCGGCGCCGGGGTCCGGCACGGCGTGCCGGGCCAGTGCCGCCTGCAGCGTCGCGGACGGCAGCGCGGTGTGCCCCTGCTCGGCGGCACGCTCCAGCAGCCACCCGATCAGCGCGGCGGCCCGCCGCGGGTCACCGGGCCCGCACTCCGGACCGAGCAGCGCCCGCGCGAACGCGTCCGCCGACTCCACCCGCGCCCCACTCAGCCCCAGCACCAGCCACGGATCCCCCCGCAACACCTCGGCGGCCCGCTCCCCGAGCAACCGCACCGCCGCCTCCCCCAACCCCCCGGGCGCCCCACCCTCCTCCAAAACCCCCCGCACAGCCGCGAGAGCCCCCGCATCCACCGGCTCCACCCTCTGCCGCCCCCGGCCTCCCCCCGCCTCCCCAGCGGCCGCGCGCCGCGCGGGCACGTGTCCGCCAGCGGCGCGCCCCGCAGCGGCGGTTCCCGGCCCGCCCGCGGCCGCCTCCTGCGAGGACTCGTCCCCGCCCGTGTGCCCCGCGTCCGCCGTCTCCCGGCCCGCGCCGGACACCCCGCGCCCCCCGGGGGCGTCGCTGCCCGCGGCGGCCTCCCCGGTCCCACCGTCTGCCGGCTCGTCCCCGGCCACCGGGTCGGTCGCCGTGGTCTGATCGGCCTCGTCCCCGGTCGTATCGCCCGCCGCGCGCCCCGCAGGGGCGTCGTCGATGGGTGCGGCTTCCCCCGCCGTCTCCGCAGGCGCGTCCCCGGCGTCCGCGCCCGTCTGGGGCGCTTCGCCCGCCGCCTCCGCGGCCTCCGCGGACTGGAGGGCCGCCGCCTCGGCCGCCATCGCCTCGCGGCGCTTGCGGCGCGCCTCGGCGGCGTCTCCCCGGGGCGCGGGCGCAGCCGGATTCTCGCCGCGCTCGATCGCGCGCATCGCGGCGGCCAGGGAGGCCACGTCCGGGGCCGGAGTGCCCCGCCGGGGCGGGGGAGTGGCGCTCGTGGGTTCCCCGGACCGCGTCCCGGGGTCGCCTTCGCCGGGTTCGCCGCCGGAGGCGGTGGCGGACGGGGAGCCCGGGGTCGGGTGGGGGTTGGTCACTGGGGCCTCCGGGGGGGCGGGGGACAGGGGGCCGGAGGCGCGCCTCAGAGCGTGCTCCAGTCGTGGTCCGGGTAGCGGTGCAGCGGCGCCGACACGTCGTCGAGCGCCTGGCAGATCTCCTCCGGAAGACTAAGGGCCTCCACTGACAACGCCGCCGTGAGCTGCTGGGCGTTGCGCGCGCCGAGCAGCGGCGCGGTGACGCCGGGCCGGTCGCGTACCCACGCGAGGGCCACGTGCAGAGGGGAGACCGCGAGCCCGTCGGCCGCTATGGCCAGCGCGTCCACGATGAGGCGCGCCGTCTCGTCGAGGTAGGGGGCGACGAAGGCCGCCATGTCCTCGGAGCCGCCGCGCGAGTCCGGCGGCGTGCCGTGCCGGTACTTGCCGGTGAGGACGCCGCGGCCGAGCGGCGAGGAGGGCAGCAGCCCCAGCCCGAGGTCGAGTGCGGCGGGCAGCACCTCCCGCTCCACCCCGCGCTGCAGCAGCGAGTACTCCATCTGCGTACTGGCCAGCGGCGTCCGCCCGGGCCCGGCGAGCTGCCAGGCCGCGGCCTTCGCGAGCTGCCAGCCGCAGAAGTTGGACACGCCGACATAGCGGGCCCGGCCGGAACTGACGGCGATGTCGAGCGCCTGGAGCGTCTCCTCCAGCGGCGTACCCGGATCGTAGGCGTGCACCTGCCACAGGTCGACGTAGTCGGTGCCGAGCCGCTGCAGCGACGCGTCGAGCGCGGACAGCAGATGGCCGCGCGAGGTGTCGAACCGCCGGTAGGGGTCGGGCACGCTGCCCGCCTTGGTGGCGATCACCAGATCGGCCCGCGGCACCAGGTCCTCGATCAGCCGCCCGAGCAGGTACTCGGCGCCGCCGTCGGAATAGACGTCCGCGGTGTCGACGAGCGTGCCCCCGGCGTCCCAGAACGCCTTGAGCTGGTCGGCGGCGTCGCGTTCGCCGGTGTTGCGCCCCCAGGTGAGCGTGCCGAGCCCGAGTCGGGACACGCGCAACCCGGTACGGCCGAGGTGCCTATGCTCCATGGGCGCTGAGATTACTGCCCGCACCGGTCGAATGGGCGGCAGTGACGTACCTGACAGACGCCCGCGCCGCGTCCGGGCGCTAAAGTCCGGAGGGACAACGACGTTACTCATCAGTATTAAGGGGAGCGGTATGCGGCTCGGGATCAACCTCGGCTACTGGGGTGCCGGGATGGACGCGGACAACCTCGCCGTCGCCCAGGAAGCGGACCGGCTGGGCTACTCGGTGTGCTGGGCGGCCGAGGCGTACGGCTCCGACGCACCCACCGTGCTCTCGTGGGTGGCCGCGCAGACCGAGCGGATCGACGTCGGCTCGGCGATCTTCCAGATCCCCGCGCGCACCCCGGCGATGACCGCGATGACCGCCGCGACGCTCGACTCGCTCTCCGGCGGCCGCTTCCGGCTCGGCCTCGGCGTGTCGGGGCCGCAGGTCTCCGAGGGCTGGTACGGGGTGAAGTTCGACAAGCCGCTGTCCAGGACGCGCGAGTACGTGGAGATCGTCCGCAAGGCGATGTCCCGCGAGCGGCTCAGCTACGAGGGCGAGCACTGGACGCTGCCGCTCCCCGGCGGCCCCGGCAAGCCGATCAAGCTGACCGTGCACCCGGAGCGCGAGTACATCCCGCTCTACATCGCCGCGATCGGCCCCAAGAACCTGGAGCAGACCGGCGAGATCGCCGACGGCGCGCTGCTGATCTTCCCGTCCGCCGCGCACCTGGAGGACACCGCGCTGCGGCACATCCGCGCGGGCCGTGAGAAGGCGGGCCTGACGCTGGACGGCTTCGACGTCAGCCCGACCCTGCCGCTCGCCCTCGGCGACGACGTCTCGGCGCTCGCCGACATCTTCCGCCCGTACACCGCGCTGTACGTCGGCGGCATGGGCAGCCGCAAGCAGAACTTCTACAACCAGCTCGCGCAGCGCATGGGGTACGAGAAGGAGGCCGCCGAGATCCAGGACAAGTACCTGGCGGGCGACAAGAACGGCGCCGCGGCCGCCGTGCCGCAGGCCCTGATCGACTCCACCTGCCTGCTCGGCTCCACGGCCCGGATCGCCGACCGGATGCGCGAGTACGCCGAGGCGGGCGTGAACACCCTCAACGTCACCCCCGCGGGCTTCACCCTGGACGAGCGGATCGCCGGGCTGCGGGCCGGAGTCGAGGCCCTGGAGCAGGCCGGCCTCGCCTGACGCCCCTCGCCCCTCCGGGACGTCCGCGAAGTCCCCGGACACGACGGATGTCCCCGGACATGCCGGATGTCCCCGCCGGGCGGTGTGCCGCCGCCCGGCGGGGACAGGGGAGAGGACCGGCCCGCGCGGACCGGTCCCGTGGTCCGGTTCAGCGCCCGCGGGCCGCCGCCAGTCCGGTGAGCTGCTCGACCACCGCGTGCGGCGCGGGCATGGCCGCCATCTCGTCGGCGACCTCCTCGCTCACCAGCCGGTACGACGGCGACTCCAGCACCTCCCGCAGCGCCTTGCCCACCTGCTCGGCGGTGATCCCCGCCTGGCTCACCGCGACACCGCCGCCGCGCCGGCTCAGCACCATGGCGTTGATCGGCGAGTCCGCGGTGGCGGACGGCAGCGCGACCTGCGGGATACGGGCGTTGAACGCGCTGAACATCGAGTTCATACCGGCGTGGTGGACCAGCGCGTCACAGCGCGGCAGCAGGCTGCTCAGCGGCACGAAGTCCACCACCTTCACCCGCTCGGGCAGCGGCCCGGTGATCGCGGTCAGGTCGACGCCGCCCGCGGCCAGCACCACCTCGGCGTCGACGTCGGCGGTGCCCTCCAGCACCGCCCTGAGCACCCCGGGCCAGCCCTGGGCGTTGGTCGCGGTGCCCATGGTGACGGCGATCCGCGGCCGGTCGGACTTCCGCAGCGCCCAGTCGGGCACCTCGCCCGAGCCGTTGTACGTGATCGGCCGCACCGGCAGCACCGGGAAGGGCACGTCGCCCGGCGCCGTCGGGCTGTACTGCTCCAGCGAGGCCGGGCCCAGGCTCACCTCGGCGTCGGCGTGCGCCGGGAACTCGGTGACGCCCAGCCGCTGCACGAACGCCGGCGGCTCGTCGGCCATGTACGGCACCGCCGGGTACCGCAGCCCGATGCCGTGCAGCACCGCCAGCGCCCCCGAGGCGCGGGCGGCGAGCATCCCCCAGGGCAGCCAGGCCGGGGTGACGACGATGTCGGCCTCCCAGCCGCGTGCGGTGTCGACCAGACCGGGCAGCAGCAGCTGGCCGATCTCCGACATCACCCCGATGAAGGCTTTGACGCCCTCCTCCTGCGGCAGGTGGTGGTTGGCCGGGTCGGACAGGAAGCGGCGGTGCGGCGCGCCGAGGTCGTTGCCGCTCGTGGCGTCGATCACCGGTATCCCGGCGCCGGCCGCGGTCTTGAGGGTCACCCCGCCGCCCGCGAAGAGCACCTGGTGACCGGCCAGCCGGGCCGCCTGGGCCAGCGGGATCATCGGCGTGGTGTGCGAGAAGGTCGGCGTGGTGGTGAACAGGATGCGCATGGCTTCTCCTTGTCAGGGTTGCGGGTGCCGCAGCAGCGGCTGCCACCAGGAGCGGTTCTCCCGGTACCAGCGCACCGTGGCGGCCAGGCCGTCCGTGAGAGCCACGCGCGGCGCGAAGCCCAGCTCGGCCCGGATCTTCGAGGCGTCGACCGAGTACCTGAGGTCGTGGCCCTTGCGGTCGGCGACGCTCTCGACCGCCGACCAGTCGCGCCCCAGCAGCGCCAGCAGCCGTTCGGTGAGCCCGGTGTTGGACAGTTCGCTGCCGCCGCCGATGTGGTAGACGCCGGGTGTGCCCTTGGCCGCCACCAGGGACACCGCCCGGCAGTGGTCGTCCACATGGATCCAGTCCCGGACGTTGCGGCCGTCGCCGTACAACGGCACCCGGCCGCCGTCCAGCAGCCGGGTCACGAAGAGCGGGATGACCTTCTCCGGGTACTGGTACGGCCCGTAGTTGTTGGAGCAGCGGGTGACGCAGACCTCCAGGCCGTGGGTGCGGTGGAAGGCCAGCGCCATCAGGTCGGAGGCGGCCTTGGACGCCGCGTAGGGGGAGTTGGGGGCCAGCGGGGCGTCCTCGGTCCACGAGCCGTCGGCCACCGAGCCGTACACCTCGTCGGTGGAGATGTGCACCACCCGCACGCCGCCCGCGTCGGCCGCGGCCCGCAGCAGGGTGTGGGTGCCCAGCACATTGGTGCGGACGAACGCGTCGGCGTCCTCGATCGACCGGTCCACATGGGTCTCGGCCGCGAAGTTCACCACCAGGTCCGTACCGCGCAGCAGCGCCGCCATCAGCTCGCCGTCGCAGATGTCGCCCTCCACGAACCGGTACCGCGGATGGCCGGCGACGGTCGCGAGGTTGGCGGGGTTCCCGGCGTACGTGAGCTTGTCGAGCACCACCGTCTCGGCGTCCGCCAGCTCCGGGTAGGCGCCGGAGAGCAGTTGCCGGACGAAGTGCGAACCGATGAAACCGGCACCGCCGGTCACGAGTACCCGCATGGGACGGCTCCTTCGGTGTCAGGCGGAGGTCATGGCCCCGCTGCGGTGGGCGATCTCCTGCACATACGTGCCGTACGCGGTGCCCGCCATCTCCTGGCCGAGCCGGTAGCACTGCTCCGCGGTGATGAACCCCCGGTGCAGCGCGACCTCCTCGACACAGGCGATCCACTCGCCCTGGCGCTGCTCGACGAGCTGCACGTACTGGCCCGCGTGCAGCAGCGAGTCGTGGGTGCCCATGTCGAGCCAGGCGAAGCCGCGGCCCAACTCGGTGAGATGCGCCCGGCCCTGGGCCAGATAGGCCCGGTTGACGTCGGTGATCTCCAGCTCGCCGCGTGCGGAGGGCGTGACGTTCTTGGCCACGCCGATCACGTCGTTGTCGTAGAGGTAGAGGCCGGTGACCGCGAGGTTGGACTTCGGGCGTAGCGGCTTCTCCTCCAGCGACAGCAGCCGTCCGTCGGCGTCGATCTCGCCGACGGCGTAGCGCTGCGGGTCGGAGACCCGGTAGCCGAACAGCGCCACACCGTCCAGCGCCGCGGTGGCCTCGCCGAGCATCAGCGAGAAGCGCGGCCCGTGGAAGATGTTGTCGCCGAGCACCAGCGCGACCTGGTCGTCGCCGACGAAGTCCGCCCCGATGATGAGGGCTTCGGCGATGCCGTTGGGCTGGTCCTGCTCGGCGTACTCGACCCGCAGGCCCAGCCGCGAGCCGTCGCCCAGCAGGTCGCGGAACATCTCGGAGTGGTCGCGCGACGAGATCACCAGGATCTCCCGCACACCCGCCAGCATCAGCACCGACAGCGGGTAGTAGATCATCGGCTTGTCGTAGACCGGCAGGATCTGCTTGGACAGCGTCGCGGTCAGCGGCCGCAGCCGGGTCCCGCTGCCGCCCGCGAGGATGATGCCCTTCATGCCGTCGTCCCCGACTGCCGCCGCCCGATCTCCAGGCTGCGCCGGTAGTCGGGGAGCATCCCCCGCTCCCTGGCCTGGGCGAGGGTGGGCGCGGCGATGTCGCGCTCGGAGAAGATCGGCGCGATGTCCCGCGGGATCGGCAGGTTCAGCGCGGGGTCGGTGACCGAGATCGCCAGCTCGTACTCCGGCACGTAGCTGCTGGTGATCATGTACGACATCACCGTGTCGTCCTCCAGGGCGACGAAGGCGTGCCCGAGGCCGACCGGGAAGTACAGCGCGCGGAAGTCGTTCTGGTCCATCAGCACGGTGTCCCACTGGCCGAAGGTGGGCGAGCCGACGCGGATGTCGACCACGATGTCCAGGGCCGCGCCGCGCGGGCAGTACACGTACTTGGCGCAGCCGGGCGGTGTGGTGGTGAAGTGCACGCCGCGGACCACACCGCGGCGGGATCTGCTGTGGTTGCTCTGGGCGAGCGGGAAGGTCCCGCCGGTCGCCTCGGTGAAGGCCGGCCCCTGGAAGGGCGAGAGGAACAGCCCGCGCTCGTCGGGAAAGACGTCGGGTGTGAATTCCAGGGCCCCCGACACCGACAGTTCACGTACTTTCATGTCAGCTCCGTCGCTGATGGCTGAGACGAGTGAGTGGTGGCGGCGCTTGGCACTACAGGGACGCGAGGACTTCGCGGAGCGCCGCGATGACCTTGTCCTGGAGTCCGGCGGACAGTGACGGGTACATCGGCAGCGAGAAGATCTCGCCCGCCAGCTTCTCCGTCACCGGCAGCGACCCCCGCGCGTATCCGAGGTGGGCGAACCCGGTCATGGTGTGGACCGGCCACGGATAGCTGATGTTGAGGTGGATGTCGTACGCCTTGAGGCGCTCGATGATGTCGTCGCGGCGCGGGTGCCTGACCACGTAGACGTAGTAGACGTGGTCGTTGCCCGCCGCGACCCGCGGCAGCCGCAGCGCGGTGTCGGACAGGCCCTCCTCGTACCGCCGCGCGACCTCGCGGCGCCCGGCCACATAGGCGTCGAGGCGGGGGAGCTTGCGGCGCAGGATCTCGGCCTGCACCTCGTCCAGACGGCTGTTGTGGGCCGGGGTCTGCACGGTGTAGTAGGTCTTCTCCATGCCGTAGTAGCGCAGTTTGCGCAGCTCCGCGTCGATCTCGGGCCGCGAGGTGAGCACCGCGCCGCCGTCGCCGTACGCGCCGAGGACCTTGGTCGGGTAGAAGGAGAAGGCCGCCGCGTCGCCGGTGGTCCCGGCGAGCACCCCGTGGTGCCGGGCGCCGTGGGCCTGGGCGCAGTCCTCCAGCAGCGCCAGCCCGTGCCGCTCGGCCAGCGCCCGCAGCGGCGCGAGGTCCACGCACTGCCCGTAGAGGTGCACCGGCAGCAGGCACTTGGTGCGCGGGGTGATGGCCGCCTCGACGCGGTCCACGTCCATCAGGAAGTCGTCCTCGCGGACGTCGACGAAGACCGGGGTGGCGCCCGCGCCGTCGATGGCGACCACGGTCGGCGCCGCGGTGTTGGAGACGGTGACCACCTCGTCGCCGGGGCCGATCCCCAGTGCCTCCAGGGCCAGTTTGATCGCGTTGGTGCCGTTGTCGACACCCGTGCAGTGCGCCACCCCGTGGTAGGCGGCGAACTCCTCCTCGAACCCCCGCACGCTCTCGGCCAGCACCAGCCGGCCGGAGCTGAAGACCTTCTCGACGGCGCCGAGGATGTCCTCGCGCTCGTTCTCGTACTCGGGCAGGTAGTCCCATACGTAGGTGGACACGCTTTCCCCTTCTCGCGGTCGCCGGATGCTGGTCGACGGATGATGGTTCGCCGGACGCCGTACGCCGATGGGAGCGCTACGGCCGCTCCGGCAGGTCGCCTGCCAGGGCCGCCAGGGTGCGGTCCAGGCCCTCCGCCAGCGCGACGGCCGGGTACCAGCCGGTCGCCTCGCGGAACGCGGCGGAATCGATGGTCACGCTGCGGAAGTCCGTCTCCGGCGCGTGGGCGGGCGGCTCCACCGCGACCACCGGCACCGGGGCGCCCCCGGTACGGGCCGCGGCGCCCGCCGCCAGGGCGCGGAACACGTCGCCGAGCGCGTCGCCGCGGCCCGCGCCCAGCAGCCAGGACCGGCCCGCGAGCCGGTCGCCGTGGTCGAGGGCGGCCGTGAACGCCGCCGCGATGTCCGCGATGTGCACCAAGTCCCTGCGGACCGTGCCGTCGTGCCACATCGTGATCGGCTCACCGGCCAGTGCCCGCCGCGCCATCGCCGCGACCACCCCGCGGTCGGCGGTACCGGGCACCGTGCCCTCACCGAAGACCGTCGGCAGCCGCAGCCCGACACCGCGCACCCGCCCGGCGGCCGAGGCCGCCAGCAGCAACCGCTCGGCCCGCAGCTTCTGTTCGTCGTAGACGGTCGCCGGGCGGTCCGGCTCGGTGCCGTCGAGCGGCTCCCGCGGCGGCACCCCGACCTGCGAGGCGGCGCCCGCGTACACCACCAGCGGCGGTCGGCCGCCGTCCGCGGGGTCCGGCGGGAGCAGGTCGAGCAGGTCGGCCATCACACCGACGTTCACCCGCTCCCCGCCCGGCCGCTCCGCCGCCCGCCAGCCGCCCTCGCACAGCAGCGTGTGGACGACCGCGTCCGCCCCCTTCACCGCGCGGGCCAGCGTCTCGCGCTCGGTCAGGTCGGCGGTCACCACCTCGATGTCGGCGCGGGCGCCCGGCGGTACGGGGGCGGCCCGGCGGGCCACCGCCCGTATCCGGATGTCCCGCCGGGCCAGCCGGGCCAGCACCGCGGAGCCGACGAACCCGGTGGCACCGAGTACCACCACCAGCGGCCCCGCGCCGCCCCCGTCGGAAGGCGGGGCGCCGGGGTCCGTCGCTCCGCGGTGCGTCTGTGGGGTCATGCCGTGCTGCCTTCCTCGACGGTCGCGGCGCCCTCGGCGGGAGCGGCGAGCAGGCTGTAGAGGCAGGCCACGAGACTGCGGGCCTGCACGTTCAGGTAGTGGCAGTGCCGCAGCAGCCCGGCGAGCTGGTGCACCGGCATCCAGCGGTAGTCGGGGTGCCGGTGCACCGTGTCGGTCTCGACGATCAGATGCCGGTTGCTCACCTGGAAGAAGCGGCCGCCCTCGTCGGACAGCGCGGTGTCGAAGCGGACCGCCTCCGGCGGAGCGCCCAGCACCTCGTCGAGGAACGCCGGGCGCCCCGCGGCGGGCAGATGGGCGTAGTTGCCCGGGGTGCACTGCACGGTCGGCGCCAACTCCGCGACATCCACCAGGCCCGGCTCGACCCGCAGGTGCATCAGGGCGTGCAGCACCCCGTCGATGCGGGTCACCAGCAGCCCGTGCAGCCCGTCCTCACCGGTGGTCAGCATCGGCTGGGTCCACCGGCCCACCTCGCGGCCCGCAGACTCCACGCGGACCCCGATCACCTCGAAGAAGCCGCCCGACTCGTGGCGCACACTGCCGTCGCTGCGCCGCCAGCCCGCCAGTTCCCCCAGCGGCGCGGGCGCCACGGACATCTCGGTGCGGCTGCGCACCTCGGTGATCCACGAGCGGATCTCGCGGTCGGGGTGGTGGCTGCCCGCGGCCGGATCGCAGGACCGCAGCAGCGCCGCGGTGAACTCCCCGAAGCGCGCGGCGCCGTCGGCTCCGCGGCCGTCGGCGGCGCCGGCCGCCCCCGCGGCGAACGGCAGGCAGGACAGCACGGTGCGGGTGTCCATGTTGATCAGGTCGTCGCGGCGCAGCAGTTGGAGCACCTGGCCGAGCGGCAGCCAGTCGAAGCCGTCCAGCACCTCGACGTCCTCGGTGGTCGTGACGATCATGTTGCGGTTCCGCTTGCGCAGGAACCACGCGCCCTGCTCGGACTGCCGTACGTCGGCCAGCACCCGGTCGGGCGGGGTGTCGCGGAAGTGGTCGAGATAGGGGACGGCCTTCCCGCCGTGCACCCCGGTGAAGTTGCTGCGGGTGGCCTGGACGGTGGGGGAGATCTGCAGACCGCCGCGGTTGCCGGGTTCGGCCTTGAGCTGCATCAGCAGATGCGGCACCCCGTCGAACTCCCGCACCAGGATGCCCAGGATGCCGGTCTCCGGCTGGTTGATGATCGGCTGGAACCACCCCGGGACCGGGGCGTCGGTGACACTCGCCCGCAGCCCCTCGATCGAGAAGAACTTCCCCGTGCGATGCCGTATCCAACCGTTTTCCGGATCGCTGTACCAGTTATCGAGAGAATCTAATGCTATGCGTTCCGTATGAGTATAGATTCGCTCGCCGGCCGCTCTCACTCGCGCGTGGAACTCGGCGAGACCGACCGGGTCGGGTTCCTGTGACAGTAGGGGTATCTCCAGCGCATCGACTGACGACATCACATCTCTCCAGGTGGGAGCCGCTCAGAGCACGGTCATCCGCCCTCGCGGGCATGCGGGATCGCGGAATCAGGCCTACCGGTCCGGTCTCTTCTCTCTGGGCTGGGGCGGATACCGCGTGGCGGCCGAGAGATCTTGCTCTCGGGTCGATGACCTCGGGCTGGAATTAGGCACAGCTCGTCCGCCCAAAAAACCGTGACACGGGCCGGATGTCGATGTCAACCCTGAAGTGGATAACCGGTAAGGTGACAGAACATATCCCATCCGTAACACTCTGTGGGAATGGAGGCCACCCCTTACGGGGAACTCCCGGGCGCGTTTCACCAGGTCGGACCGGGTCCGGGTGTCACGGAACCAGGGTCAACCGGAATCCATTACGGATCATGTCCGGTCATGAATTCAGTGGCTTCGAGCCGGGAATTCACTGTTCCGTTACGTATGGACTCCGTAGTAACTTGGGTATGCCCGGGAGGGCGCTAGCTGGGAACCAGCCGTCCGAGCAGCCGCCCGAAGTCGATCAGCCGGGCTATCTGGCCGGGGCCGCCATCGTCCAGCGACTTGCTGAAACGGAAGGCTTCGGGGCGGAATCTGGCGGAGGCCACCGGCAGCGGCGAGTCCGGGTCGGTCTGCACGGCGCTCAGCTCGTGCGGCATCGCGGTGGCCAGCACCAGATAGACCCCCCGGTCGATCCGGCGCCCCGACTCGTCCCGCCCCACCAGGGTGCGCATCCCGACATGGCCGATCGAGTCCAGCGGCAGCACCTGGACCGAGGAGTCGAGTACGGTGCCGCCCGGTGCCTTCTCGTCGGCCAACTCCTCGCTGTGCCACAGGATCAGCCGCCGCCCGTCGCACACCGCGGCCTCCTGCCAGACCGAGGCACCGGCCTCCGTCAGGTCGACCACCCGCTCCAGGGTGAAGCCGCGCACCCGGCGGCGGCCGAGCACCCCCTCGATGGCGTCCAGCGCGACATCCGCGTGCAGGAAGTAGACCCCCGCGGCATCCTCGAGACCCGTGTACGGAGACCAGTCCGCCCCCGCGGGACCCGCCCGGTGCGCGGTCGGACGGCTCCTCGTCGCCTTGCTGAACATCTCCACCCGCTTCGCGATCCCGACGCTGTCCCACCACCGGGCCCCGCCCTCGGGCCCAACTGCCGTGGGCCCCTCGACCCTTGCTAGACCTTACCCAGGGGCTAGGACAGCGAGGGGTACACGGGAGACAGCGGATCGCGGAATTCCGCGGCCGTGGTGGGGGCTCGGGGGGATCTTCCCCGCCACGGCCGTCACCCAGCACAACGGCCCGGCCCGCGAAGGGTTACGGTGGCGGGCATGCCCACCGTGATCCTCGTCCGGCACGGCCGGTCGACCGCCAACGCCGACGGAGTGCTGGCCGGCTGGAGTCCGGGCGTCGCCCTGGACGACACCGGCCGGGAGCAGGCCACCGCGCTGGCCGCCCGGCTCGGCCCGCTGCCGCTGGCCGCCGTCGTCAGCAGCCCGCTGCAGCGCTGCCAGGAGACCGTGCGCCCGCTGCTCGACACCCGCCCCGAGCTGCCGCTGCACACCGACGACCGGATCGGCGAGTGCCACTACGGCGACTGGACCGGCCGCAAGCTGTCGGAGCTGGCCGACGAACCGCTGTGGGCCACCGTCCAGCGCCACCCCTCGGCCGCGGTCTTCCCCGGCGTCGAGGGCGAGTCGCTGCGGGCCATGCAGGCCCGCGCGGTCGACGCCGTACGCGACTGGAACGCGCGGATCGAGCAGGAGCACGGACCCGACGCGCTGTACGTGGTCTGCTCGCACGGCGACATCATCAAGTCGCTGGCCGCCGACGCCCTCGGCATGCACCTCGACCTCTTCCAGCGGATCAGCACCGACCCGTGTTCCGTGACGGTGATCCGCTACACCCCGCACCGCCCGTTCCTGCTGCGGCTCGGTGACACCGGCGACCTCACCCCGCTCACCCCGCCCCCGCCGTCCGGGACCGGAGCGACCGCCGCGGGCACCGGCGGAGACGCGGCCCGCAGCGACGACGCCGTGGTCGGGGGCTCCACAGGCGCCTCGTGATCAGCTTCCGCAGTAGGGTGGTGGACCGGCAGCGCAACGCTTGAGTCCCCCCGCCGCTGACCCACCAGCCGAACAGTCGAGCAAACGGAGCAGGACGTGCCCCGTCAGGTCTTCTTCTACGAGCAACCGGACCGATTCGTGGCCGGAACCGTCGGCCAGCCGGGCCAGCGGACGTTCTTTCTGCAGGCCACCGCCTCGGGCCGGACCACCAGCGTCGCGCTGGAGAAGACCCAGGTGGCCGCGCTCGCCGAGCGGATCGACGAGCTGCTCGACGAGGTGGTGCGCAGGACCGGCGGCAGCGCCCCGGTGCCCGCGGTCGCCCCGACGGAACTCGCCGACTCCGCCCCTTTGGACGCGCCCGTCGAGGAGGAGTTCCGGGTCGGCACCATGGCACTTGCCTGGGACGGCGCCCACGAGCGGATGGTGATCGAGGCGCAGGCGCTGGTCGAGCTGACCGGCGACTCCGAGGACGACCTGGAGGCGGCCGAGGAAGAGCTGCTCCAGGACGACGAGAACGGCCCCCCGCTGCTGCGCGTCATGCTGACCGGCGCCCAGGCCCGCTCGTTCGCCAAGCGCGCCCTCGACGTGGTCTCCGCCGGCCGCCCGCCCTGCCCCCTGTGCAGCCTCCCCCTGGATCCGGAAGGACACGTATGCCCGCGTCAGAACGGGTACCGGAGGTCGGCCTGACCCCGGTCACGGAGGCGCTCACCCATGGTGAGCTGACCGTACGAGGCCGGATCCGCGAGGCCTCCAACGCCGTGCTGTACTGCGAGACCGTCCACGAGGGCCGCACCCTGGCCTGCGTGTACAAACCGGTGGCCGGGGAGCGGCCGCTGTGGGACTTCCCCGATGGCACCCTGGCCCAGCGCGAGGTCGCCGCCTACCTGGTCTCCGAGGCCACCGGCTGGGGCCTGGTGCCGCCGACCGTGCTGCGCGAGGGACCGTACGGCGAGGGCATGGTCCAGCTGTGGATCGAGGCCGCGCAGGACGGCGAGGGCGACGGTGACGGCGGGGCGGACGGCGAGGGCGCGCCGCAACTGCTGGCGCTCACCGACGTCGGCGAGCCCGCGCCCGGCTGGAAGGCGGTCGTCGAGGCGCAGCTGGAGGAGGGCCGCAGCGCGCTTCTGGTGCACGCCGACGACATACGCCTGCGGCGCCTGGCCGTACTTGACGCCGTCATCAACAACGCCGACCGCAAGGGCGGCCATCTGCTCCCCGCCGCCGACGGACGCCTCTACGGCATCGACCACGGCGTGACCTTCCACACCGACGACAAGCTGCGCACCCTGCTGTGGGGCTGGGCGGGCGAACCGCTGCCCGCCGAGTCCGTCACCGTACTGGAGGCGCTGTACGCGGAGCTGTCCGGGGCCCTGGGGGAGCGGCTGCGCGAGCTGATCACCGAGGACGAGACCGAGGCCGTACGGGCCAGGACCGGCCGGCTGCTGCGGACCGGCATCCATCCCGTGCCCAGCGGCGAGTGGCCGTCGATCCCCTGGCCACCGGTCTGATCGTCCCAGGGCCGACTGGACGGCTCCGGGTCGTTTGCCGGTGGGACACCCGGTTAATCTCATGACATGCATGCCTGGCCCGCTTCCGACGTCCCCGCCCTTCCCGGCACCGGACGCGCTCTCCGTCTCCACGACACCGCCACCGGTGGCCCGCTGACCATCGACCCGGGCCCCGTCGCCCGGATCTACGTCTGCGGGATCACCCCCTACGACGCCACCCACCTGGGGCACGCGGCCACCTACAACGCGTTCGACCTGGTGCAGCGCGTGTGGCTCGACACGAAGCGGCAGGTCGAGTACGTCCAGAACGTCACCGACATCGACGACCCGCTGCTGGAGCGGGCCGACGCCACCGGCGACGACTGGACGGCGCTCGCCGAGCGGGAGACCGCGCTCTTCCGCGAGGACATGACGGCCCTGCGGATGCTGCCGCCCGCCCACTACGTCGGCGCGGTCGAGGCCATACCCGGCATCGTGCCGCTGATCGAGCGGCTGCGCGCCGCGGGCGCGGCGTACGAACTCGGCGGCGACATCTACTTCTCCGTCGAGTCCGACCCGGACTTCGGCAAGGTCTCCGGGCTCGACGCCACCGCGATGCGCATCCTGTCCGCGGAGCGCGGCGGCGACCCGGACCGGCCGGGCAAGAAGAACCCGCTGGACCCGATGCTGTGGCTGGCCGCCCGCGAGGGCGAGCCGAGCTGGGACGGCGCCTCGCTGGGCCCCGGCAGGCCCGGCTGGCACATCGAGTGCGTGGCCATCGCCCTCGACCACCTCGGCATGGGATTCGACGTCCAGGGCGGCGGATCCGACCTGGCCTTCCCGCACCACGAGATGGGCGCCTCGCACGCGCAGGTGCTGACCGGCGAGTACCCGTACGCGAAGGCGTACGTGCACGCCGGGATGGTCGGGCTCAACGGCGAGAAGATGTCCAAGTCCAAGGGCAACCTGGTCTTCGTCTCCACCCTGCGCCGTGACGGCGTGGACCCGGCGGCGATCCGGCTGGCGCTGCTGGCACACCACTACCGGGCGGACTGGGAGTGGACCGACGCGGTGCTCGACGAGGCCCAGCGGCGGCTGGCCCGCTGGCGCGCCGCCGTCTCGCGGCCCGACGGGCCGTCCGCCGACGCGCTCCTGGAGCAGATCCGCGAGGCGCTCGCCGACGACCTCGACGCGCCCGGCGCGCTGGCCGCCGTCGACGCCTGGGCCGCCGTCCAGGAGACGGAGGGCGGCACCGACACCGGCGCCCCCGGCCTCGTCTCCCGCGCGGTGGACGCGCTGCTCGGCGTGGCCCTGTAGCACCACCCGCGGCCGAGAGGGCGCCCGCCGGCCGGCGGGCGCCCTCTCGCGCTGTGCGGACCGCGGGGACCGCTAGTCGTCGTCCGAGGTGTCCGCGTCGTCGGCGTCGGCGTCGTCCTTCTCGTCGGTGTCCGTGCCGGTCTCGGCGCGCGGCGGCTGCGGGCGGTCGCGGAACTGCGGCACCCCGCCGTCGCCCTCGCTGGCGTACTCCCCGGCCTGCGGGTCGCGGCGGCGCAGATAGCGCTCGAACTCCTTGGCGATGGCCTCGCCCGACGCCTCGGGCAGCTCGGCGGTGTCCCGCGCCTCCTCCAGGGTCTGTACGTACTCCGCGACCTCGCTGTCCTCGGCCGCGAGCTGGTCCACGCCGACCTGCCAGGCGCGGGCGTCCTCGGGGAGTTCGCCCTGCGGGATCCGCAGGTCCAGCAGGTCCTCCAGCCGGTTGAGGAGGGCGAGGGTGGCCTTGGGGTTGGGCGGCTGCGACACATAGTGCGGGACCGCGGCCCACAGGCTCACCGCCGGGATGCCCGCGTGCGTGCAGGCTTCCTGGAGGATGCCGACGATGCCGGTGGGCCCTTCGTAGCGGGACTCCTCCAGGCTGAGCGCGGTGGCCAGGTCCGGGTCGGAGGTCACCCCGGTGACCGGGACCGGGCGCGTGTGCGGGGTGTCGCCGAGCAGCGCGCCCAGCACCACGACCATCTCGACGCCCAACTCGTGGGCGAAGCCGAGGATCTCGTTGCAGAACGAGCGCCACCGCATGCTCGGTTCGATACCGCGTACCAGGACCAGGTCGCGGGGCTTGGGCGACTGGATCCTGACCACGGACAGCCGGGTGGTGGGCCAGACGACGCGGCGTACCCCGGCGTCCATCCAGACGGTGGGCCGGTTGACCTGGAAGTCGTAGTAGTCCTCGGCGTCGAGCGCGGCGAAGACCTCGCCCTTGAACTCCCGGTCCATGTGGCCGACCGCGGTGGAGGCTGCGTCCCCGGCGTCGTTCCAGCCCTCGAACGCGGCCACCATGACCGGGTCGATGAGCTCGGGTACCCCCTCCAGCTCGATCACCCAGCGCCTCCTTCCGGCCGGAGGGGGCGGTGCCGTCCCCGTACCGGCTGCTGTTCTCTTACGTGCGGCACCAGCCTACGGCGTACCACGGCGGCTGCCGCAGTCCTCGTAGGAGGATGATCCCCAGGGTGCGGGCGTGTACGCCCCGGGCCCGGCGGCCGTCGCGGGCGCGTCCCGGGCGGAGCGGCCGGTTCCGCCCCCGGCGCGGCCCGAGAGCGCGCGTTCTGCCATGGCGGCCGGTCAGACATCCGATCTGTTATCCACGAGATTTGCGTATCCCCTGGACATGCGGGTGAGCATCCGGCTATACATCGGATCACAGAGAAAAGATCCGATGTCTAGTGATGGGGGTGTACATGAGTCCGACCATTACCGAGGTCGATGTGTACGACATCCGCTTTCCGACCTCGGAGCAGCTCGACGGCTCGGACGCCATGAACCCCGACCCCGACTACTCCGCCGCCTACGTGATGCTCCGTACGGACTCGCCCGGCGGTCTGGCGGGGTACGGACTGTGCTTCACGATCGGGCGCGGCAACGATGTCGTGGCCGCCGCGGTCAAGGCACTCCGACCCTATGTGGTCGGACGCTCCGTGGACAGTGTCACGGGCGATCTCGGCGGGTTCTACCGGTTGCTCACCCACGACTCCCAACTGCGCTGGCTCGGCCCGGAGAAGGGCGTGATGCACATGGCGGCCGGCGCGGTGGTCAACGCCGCCTGGGACCTGGCCGCCCGGCAGGCGGGCAAGCCCGTCTGGGAGCTGCTCGCGGGGATGAGCCCCGAGCAGCTCGTCGACCTGGTCGACTTCCGCTACCTCAGCGACGCCCTGACCCGCGAGGAGGCGCTGGACATCCTGCGCCGCGCCGAGCCCGGTCGGGCGGCACGCGCCGCGGAGATGCGCCGCGACGGCTACCCGGCCTACACCACGGAACCGGGCTGGCTCGGCTACTCCGACGAGAAGCTGACCCGGCTGGCCAAGGAGGCCGTGGCCGAGGGCTTCACCCAGATCAAGCTCAAGGTCGGCGGCAGCGTCGAGGACGACGTGCGCCGGATGCGGCTGGCCCGCGAGGCGGTCGGCCCCGACATCCGGATCGCCGTCGACGCCAACCAGCGCTGGGACGTGGCCCAGGCGGTGGACTGGATGCGCGAGCTGGCACCCTTCGACCCGTACTGGATCGAGGAGCCCACCAGCCCCGACGACATCCTCGCGCACGCGGCGATCCGCGCCGGGCAGCCCGTCAGGGTCGCCACCGGCGAGCACGTCGCCAACCGGGTGGTCTTCAAGCAGCTCCTCCAGGCCGGCGCGGTGGACTTCGTCCAGATCGACGCCGCACGGGTCGCCGGGGTCAACGAGAACCTCGCCATCCTGCTGCTCGCCGCCAAGTTCGGCGTGCCCGTCTGCCCGCACGCCGGCGGCGTGGGCCTGTGCGAGCTGGTCCAGCACCTGTCGATCTTCGACTACGTGGCGGTCTCCGGCAGCCTCACCGGCCGCGTCATCGAGTACGTCCCGCACCTCCACGAGCACTTCACCGACCCGGTGGTGATGGACCGCGGGCGCTACCGGGCCCCTGCCGCTCCCGGCTTCTCCGCCCGTATGGTCCCGGAGTCGCTCGCCGACTACCGCTACCCGGACGGACCGGTGTGGCTGGCCCGACAGGAGCTCACCCGATGACCACCGCGCCCACCCCCGGCCCCGCCTCCGGGCAGGACCTCGCCGGACTCACCGCACTCGTCACCGGTGGCGCCTCCGGGATCGGCGCCGCGACCGCCGCGCTGCTCACCGCCCGCGGCGCCCGGGTCGCCGTACTCGACCGCGAGCCCTCGGGCGCCCCGGCGGGCACCTTCCCGGTCACCGCCGACGTGACCTCCGACGACGCGGTGCGTACCGCGGTCGACACTGCCGTACGCGAACTGGGCTCGCTGCACATCCTGGTGAGCAACGCCGGGATCGGCGCCATCGGCACCGTCGAGGACAACGCCGACGACGAGTGGGCGCGGGTGCTCGACATCAATGTGCTCGGCATGGTGCGGGCCGCCCGCGCCGCGCTGCCGCATCTGCGGAAGGCCGCCGCCGCCCGGCCGGGCACCGCCTCCATCACCCACACCTGCTCCATCGCCGCGACCGCGGGACTGCCCCAGCGCGCGCTGTACAGCGCCAGCAAGGGAGCGGTGCTCGCGCTCACCCTGGCGATGGCCGCCGACCACGTACGCGAGGGCGTCCGCGTCAACTGCGTCAATCCGGGGACCGCCGACACCCCCTGGATAGGCCGGCTGCTCGACCAGGCCGAGGACCCGGCCGCCGAGCGCGCGGCCCTCAACGCCCGTCAGCCGCTGGGCCGGCTGGTCACCGCCGACGAGGTCGCCGCGGCCATCGTCTACCTGGCGAGCCCCGCGGCCGCCAGCGTCACCGGCACCGCGCTCGCCGTCGACGGCGGAATGCAGGGACTGCGCCTGCGCCCCGCCCCCTGAGACCCGGCGGGCGCCCGAACCGCCCGCCGTCGTACGTCCGCACCACCCAGCAGTGCCCGACCCGCAGAGCCGACAGAGCCGACAGAACCCAGAACACAGAACACGGGACAAGAAAGAGGAATCGACGATGAGAGTGCGCAGAACGACAGTGGCCGCCTGTGCCGCGCTCCTCGCCCTCACCGCGCTGGCCGCGTGCAACCGGGGCAGTGACAGCAAGGCGGGGACGTCGGGCAAGGTGGGTATCGACCTGCCCCGCTCCGACAGCGACTTCTGGAACTCGTACAACAACTACATCGAGAAGGGCGTCAAGGACGGCGTCGTCTCCGCGCTGCCCCGCAGCAACTCGCAGAACGACATCGGCAAGCTGGTCGCCAACGTCCAGACGTTCACCAACGAGGGCGCCAAGGCCATCGTGATGGCCCCGCAGGACACCGGCGCGATCGCCTCCACGCTGGACACCCTCGCCAAGAAGAACATCCCCGTCATCAGCGTCGACACCCGCCCGGACAAGGGCAAGGTCTACATGGTGGTGCGCGCCGACAACAAGGCGTACGGCACCAAGGCGTGCGAGTACCTGGGCCAGCAGCTCAAGGGCAAGGGCAAGGTCGTCGAGTTCGAGGGCGCGCTGGACTCCATCAACGGCCGTGACCGCTCCGAGGCGTTCGCCGCCTGCATGCAGACCGAGTTCCCGCACATCCAGCTGTTCCCGCTGGCCACGGACTGGAAGGGCGACGTCGCGTCGGCCAAGCTGCAGACCACGCTGGCCGCCAACCCGGACATCAACGGCATCTACATGCAGGCCGGCGGTGTCTTCCTGCAGCCGACCCTGGCGCTCCTGGAGCAGAAGCACCTGCTGAAGCCGCCGGGGACACCGGGCCACATCACGATCATCTCCAACGACGGCATCCCGGAGGAGTTCAAGGCGATCAAGGCCGGTCAGATCGACGCCACCATCTCCCAGCCCGCCGACCTCTACGCCAAGTACGCGCTGGCCTACGCCAAGGCCGCGCTCGCCGGGACGGTCCAGCACCCCGGCCCGACGGACCACAACTCGACCATCGTGGCGATACCCAACGGCCTGGAGGACCAGCTGCCCGCCCCGCTGGTGACCAAGGCCAACGTGGACGACCCCAGCCTGTGGGCCAACCAGCTCGGGAAGAGCTGAACCTGCCATGACCAAAGCCGTCGGATCAAGCAGCCTCGCCTCGCCGCCGCCCGCGGTCCACGCGGAAGGCGTCGTCAAACGCTTCGGGCCCACCGTCGCGCTGGACGGAGTGCGGATCACCGTCGCCGCGGGCGACTCGCACGCACTGGTCGGCCGCAACGGCGCGGGCAAGTCCACCCTCGTATCGGTACTGACCGGGCTGCAGAGCCCGGACGCGGGCCGGGTCGCCTTCCAGGGCGCACCCGCGCCCGCCCCGGGGGACACCGCCGCCTGGCAGTCCAAGGTGGCCTGCGTCTACCAGAAGTCGATGGTCGTACCGGACCTGACGGTCGCGGAGAACCTGTTCCTCAACCGGTTCGACAGCGGCCGCATCCGGTGGCCCAGGCTGCGCGAGAAGGCGCGCGACCTGCTGGCCGAGTACGGCGTGGACGTCGACCCGGCCGCCCGCGCCGGTGACCTGACCGTCGAGCAGGGGCAGTTCGTCGAGATCGCGCGCGCCCTGTCCTTCGGCGCCCGCTTCATCATCCTCGACGAGCCCACCGCCCAGCTCGACGCGGGCGGCATCGAGCGGCTCTTCACCAAGCTGCGCGAACTCCAGCGGCAGGGCGTGGCGTTCCTGTTCATCTCGCACCACCTGCAGGAGGTCTACGACCTGTGCAGCACGGTGACGGTCTACCGGGACGCCCGCCATGTGCTCACCGCGCCCGTCGCGGAACTGGGCAAGGCGGAACTCGTGGAGGCCATGACGGGGGAGGCGGGCCAGGCGGCGTCGGCCTGGCACGCGCCCGCCGCGAAGGGCGGGCGGCCCCTCGAAGCGGCGCAGGGCGCCGGCGTCGAGCCGGTGCTCAGCGCCGAGGCGCTCGCGCTCGACGGCGTCTTCCGGCCGATCGACTTCGCGGTGCGGCCCGGCGAGGTGCTGGGCCTGGCCGGGGCGACGGCCAGCGGCAACACCGCGCTGGGCGAGACCCTGGTGGGCCTGCGCAAGCCCACCGCGGGCCGCACCACGGTCAACGGCAGGGCGGTGCGCCCGGGCAGCGTGCCGCACGCGCTCGGCGCGGGCATCGGGTACGTCCCCGAGGACCGGCACCGCCAGGGCCTGGTGCCCGGCCGCAGCGTCGCGGAGAACGCCACGCTCACCGTGGCCGACCAGCTCGGCCCGTACGGCACCGTACTGCCGTCGCGGACCCGGGCGTTCGCCCAGCGCATGATCGACTCGCTGGACATCAAGACCTCGGGGCCCGCCCAGTCGGTCTCCGACCTGTCGGGCGGCAACCAGCAGAAGGTCGTCATCGCGCGGGCGCTGGCCCGCGACCCGCGGGTGCTGATCGCGATCCGCCCCACCGCGGGAGTGGACGTGAAATCGAAGGACGCGCTGCTCGGCGTCGTCCGGTCAGTCGCCGACCGCGGCGACGCGGCCGTGGTCGTCTCCGACGAACTGGACGACCTGCGGGTGTGCGACCGGGTGATCGCGCTGTTCCACGGCACGGTGATCGCCGAGTTCGGCAGCGGATGGACCGACCGGGACCTGGTCTCGGCGATGGAGGGACTGCCCGCGGGCGCGGGCGGCGAAAAGGGAGCCGAGTCATGAGCGACACCACCCAGCTGAGCGCCGAACTGGCCGCGCCCGACCGGGCACGCAGCCCCTCGCCGCGGTTCCAGCTCGCCCGCTACCGGGACCTCTCGCTGATCCCGGTGATCTTCGTCCTCGGCGTGATCGGCTTCATCGTCTCGCCGGTCTTCCTCACCTCCGACAACCTCATCGGCGTCCTCCAGCAGACCACCGAACTGAGCCTGCTGGTGCTCGCCGAGGCGATGATCCTGATCTGCGGCCGGATGGACCTGTCGCTGGAGTCGACGATCGGCGTCGCGCCGGTCATCGCGATGTGGCTGGTGATGCCCAGCAGCGGACCCGCCACCTTCCACGGCATCGGCCTGTTCCCCGGCTGGACCTCGATCCCGCTCTGCCTGCTGGTGGGCCTGGCCATCGGCGCCTTCAACGGCTTCCTCATCCTCAAGCTGCGGGTCAACGGCTTCATCGCCACCCTGGGCATGCTCACCATGCTGCGCGGCCTCCAGGACGGCGTCGCCCAGGGCAAGTCCATCGTCGAGGTGCCGGACTCCTTCTCCTACCTCGGAAAGGCGTCCTGGATCGGCGCCCCGGCCGCCGTCTGGATCTGCCTGGTGCTCTTCGCGATCGGCGGCGCCGCGCTCGGGTACCTGCGGCACGGCCGCGCGCTGTACGCGATCGGCGGCAACAAGGAGGCCGCTCGCGCGGCCGGTATCCGGGTCGACCGCATCACCTGGATCGTGCTGGCGCTCGGCGGGCTGCTCGCGGCCTTCGCCGGTGTGCTGTACGTCGGCCACTACGGCGCGATCTCCGCCACCCAGGGCGACGGCTGGATCTTCCAGGTCTTCGCCGCCACCGTCATCGGCGGCGTCAGCCTCAACGGCGGCCGCGGCACCCTGTTCGGCGCCCTGACCGGTGTCATCGCGCTGCAACTCGTGGTGAACGTGACCACTCTCGGCGGAGTGCCGCCGCTGTGGGACAAGTTCCTCTACGGTGCCATCATCATCGTCGCGCTGATCATCTCCCGCTTCGCCAGCGGCGAGAAGCAGGACTGAGCGGGACCGCCCAGGAGGAGAGGGACACCGCACCATGCCCGTACCGGCTCTGCCCCGGCTCGGCCTCGGCTGTGCGCCGCTGGCCAATCTGTACCGCGTGATCACCGACGAGGAGGCCGACGCGACGGTGGACGCCGCGTTCGCGACCGGCTGCCACTACCTGGACACCGCACCGCACTACGGCCTCGGCCGGTCCGAGGAGCGGCTGGGCCGGGCGCTGGCCGGGCGGGACCGGTCGTCGTACGTGCTGTCCACCAAGGTCGGACGGCGGCTGCGCGACCTGCGCCCGGGGGAGGCGCCCGACCCGCAGGGCTTCGCCGACGTCCCGGCCCGCGCCCGGGAGTGGGACTTCACCGCCGACGGCATCCGCGCCACGCTGGAGGGCTCCCTGGAGCGGCTCGGCCTGGACTTCGTCGACATCGTCTACCTGCACGACGTGGAGAACCACCTCCCGCAGGTCTACGACAGCGGCTTCCCGGCGCTGGCCGCGCTGCGCGACCAGGGCGTGGTCAAGGCCATCGGCTTCGGCATGAACCACAGCGACGTGCTCGCCCGGCTGGTGGCCGACCTGGACGTCGACGTGGTGCTCTGCGCGGGCCGCTGGACCCTGCTGGAGCGCACCGCGCTGGACGACCTGCTCCCCGTCTGCGAGAAGCGCGGCACCCAGGTCGTCGTCGGCGGCGTCTACAACTCCGGGCTGCTCGCCGACCCGCGGCCCGGGGCGCACTACGACTACGCGCAGGCGCCGCCGGAGATCCTCGCCCGCGCGCAGGCGATGCAGGCGGTGTGCGCCGGGTACGGCGTCCCGCTGCGGGCCGCCGCGCTGCGCTACCCCTTCGCGCACCCCTCGGTGGTCTCCGCCGTGGTGGGCGCCGCCGGCCCCGAGGAGGTGCGGGACAACGCGGCGCTCTTCTCGTACGACATCCCCGACGCGATGTGGCACGCGCTGGTGGCCGAGGGGCTGCTGGACGCGGATGTGCCGCTGCCGCTGACCGCGGCCCAGGAGGGCTGAGCCGATGCGGATCGACGCGCACCACCACCTGTGGGACCTCGACCGGCGGCCGCAGCCGTGGATGACGGGTCCTGAACTCGACCCGATAGCCCGTACCTTCCGGTTCGCGGACCTCGTGCCGCACCTGGACGCGCACGGGATCGACGCCACCGTGCTCGTCCAGTCCAGCTCCTCGCTGGACGAGACCAGGGAACTGCTGGACATCGCCGGGAAGTCGGGCGGCCGGATCGCCGGCGTCGTCGGCTGGGCCGACCTCACCGACCCGGCGCTGCCCGAGGTGCTGGCCTCGCTGGACGGGCCGTTGGCCGGGATCCGGCACCAGGTGCAGGACGAGGCGGACCCGCGGTGGCTGGCCCGCCCCGACGTCCGCGCCGGGCTGTCCGCCGTCGCCGAGGCCGGCCTGGTCTACGACCTCCTGGTGACCCCGCTCCACCTCCCCGTGGCCGTCGAGACCGCACGCGCCCTGCCGGGGCTGCGCTTCGTCCTCGACCACGGCGGCAAGCCCCCGGTCGCCGCGGGCGGCTGGGAGCCGTGGGCGGCCCACATCACGGAGCTGGCCGCCCTCCCGCATGTCAGCTGCAAGCTGTCCGGCCTCGTCACCGAGGCCGACTGGCAGGAGTGGCGGCCCCGCGACGTCCTCCCCTACGCCCGGCACCTCCTCGACGCCTTCGGCCCCGACCGCCTTCTCTTCGGCTCTGACTGGCCCGTCTGTACCCTCGCCGCCCAGTACACGGACGTCTTCGCCCTCGCCGAGCAGGCGGCCTCCGGCCTCGGTTCCGAGGAACGGGACGCCGTCTTCGGCGGCAACGCCGCCGCCGTCTACGGCCTGGGGTAGCCGCCCGCCCAGCCGCCTGAAGTCGTCGCCGGACCTTCCGCCGGTGGGTGGTTGCTCGCGCAGTTCCCCGCGCCCCTGGTGGGTGGTGGCTGATCACCGCGGAAGAGGTGCACCACTCAGGGGCGCGGGGAACTGCGCGCCCAGCCCGTCACCGGGCGGAAGGTCCGGCGACTACCGCAAGCCGCCGCCCGGGCGGCTACAGGGTCGAGCGGAGCCATTGCTCGACGCTCGCCACGTGGACGGTGGCCCAGGCGCGAGCCGCCTCGGCGTCGCGGTCGCGGAGGGCGGTGAGGATGGCGCGGTGCTCGTGGAGGGTGCGGGAGACCGCGTCCTCCTGGGTGATGCCGCGCCAGACGCGGGCGCGGGTGGTGGGGCCGGAGAGGCCGTCGAGGAGGGAGCAGAGGACGGAGTTGCCGGAGCCCTGGACGATGCCGCGGTGGAACTCCAGGTCGGAGGCGACCAGTTCCTCCACCGAGGGCTGCGGGCCGAGCGCGTCCAGCTTGCCCTCCAGGACGTCCAGCTCCTCCACGGGGATGCGGACGGCGGCCATCGCGGTGGCGGCGGGCTCCAGGATGCGGCGGACCGCGAGGAACTCCAGGACGGTGTCGTCGCGGTGGAAGTCCACCACGAAGCTCAGCGCCTCCAGCAGCAACTGCGGGTCGAGGCTGGTGACGTAGGTCCCGTCGCCCTGGCGTACGTCTAGGATGCGGATCAGCGACAGGGCGCGGACCGCCTCGCGCAGGGAGTTGCGCGACAGCCCCAGCTCGGAGGCGAGTTCGCTCTCCTTGGGCAGCCGGTCGCCCGGCCGCAGCGCCCCGGAGACGATCATCTCCTTGATCTTCTCGATGGCCTCGTCGGTGACCGCCATCTGCGCCCTCCCCTGGTTCAGGTCGGCAGCGCCAGACCTCCGATGAATTGCCTCCATTATGGCCCCGAGAGGCCGGATCACCTAACAAACCGGGAGGTCGGGCTCATCGGCCCGCGTAACGGCTGGGCGGCGCGCCCACCGCGGCGGTGAAGTCGCGGGTCAGATGGGCCTGGTCCGCGTACCCCAGATCGGCGGCCAGCGCGGCCCAGTCGATGCCCGCCCCGTCGTCCGCGCGGGCCGCCGCCTCGTGCAGCCGGGCCCGCCGCAGCACCCACTTGGGGCTGGCCCCCACGTACTCGGCGAAGAGCCGCTGCAGCCGCCGTACCGGCATGTCCAGCTCGCGGGCCAGCGCGTCGACCCGGAAGAGCTGCGGGCTCGCGGTGATCTCCTCCACCAGCGCCGCCACCTCGGCGACCACCGGATCGGGGCCGGGCAGCCGCTCCAGCCGGTCCAGCAGGAACGCGTCGGCGAGCGCGGCCATCTCCGCGGGGTCGTCCAGCGCCAGGATCTCCGGCTGCAGGCAGGCCACCTCGGGCCCGAAGAGCGTGGCGGCGGGCACCGTGGTGTCGGCCAGCTCCGCGACCGGGCCGGTGGCGAACGGCCGGAAGGCACCGGGCCGGAACTTCACCCCGAACACCTGGCCCGCGCCGCTCAGCACCCGGCTGAACACCCCGCGCTGCACCCCGTAGACCGTCGGCTCCGGCGGCTCGAAGACCAGGTGCACATTGGGGTGGGCCAGCACCTTCTGCTCGTGGTCCGGCTGCCCGCGCAGGTCCCAGCGCGGGTTCCAGTAGAACTCGACATACGCCGCCAGCGCGGCCGCCGGGGCGTGGCTGCGCAGCTCGAACCGGCCTGCGGCCACCTCGGGACGCAGTACCCCGCGCCCGATCGCGTGCCTCGTCATACCGCCCAGCCTAGGGTCTGCCACTGACAGGGCCTCCGGGCCGCCGTCCGGCCACCGAACCCCGCTGTCGCGTTTGTTCAAGACGGGGCGGCCCCGGCCTCGTAGCGTCGGGGGCATGAACTTCCACGCACAGATCGCCGACGCCGCCCGGGAGGCCGCCCGGGTCACGGCCGGGGTCACTCCCGACCAGCTCTCCGGCCCCACCCCCTGCCCCGACTACGACACCCACGCGCTCGCCAACCACCTCGTCGCCTACACCGGCCTCGGCATGGAGCTGCGCGCCCGCCGCGAACCGCACCCCGCGGACCTCGCAGAGCGCGACTTCGCCGCCGACCCGGACTGGGCGGCCGGCTACGCCCAGGCGCTGGACCGCGCGGTGGCCGCCTGGGCCGAGCCCGCCGCCTGGGAGGGCGAGGTCGACATGGGCGGCATGGGGATGCCCGCCGACGCCGTCGCCGGGATGCTCTTCCTCGAACTCGCCCTGCACACCTGGGACCTCGCCAGGGCGACCGGCCAGGAGTACCGCGCCGACGACGCCACCGCCGCGCTGCTGCTGACCGTCGTCAGGGACCAGGCGGAGATGTACCGCCAGTACAAGGGCTTCGGCGAGCCGGTGCAACCGCCCGCCGGGGCGGGCGATCTGGAACTCGCTGTCGCGCTGTCCGGGCGCGACCCATACTGGGCGGCGTGATCCAGCACGAACTCATCGCCCGGGTACGGGAGAAGTGCCGCGCCGACGAGGGGATCGGCGCGGCGCTGATGTACGGATCGTTCGCGGCGGGGGAGGGTGACGCCCACAGCGACGTCGAGTTCTGGCTCTTCTTCGACCCGCCGCGGCGCGCCGCCCTCGACCCCGAGCGGTGGTGCCGGGACATCGCCCCGGTCAACCTGCTGCTGCGCAACGAGTTCGGCACCCATGTGGCGCTCTTCCCCGGGCCGGTGCGCGGCGAGTTCCACTTCGCCACCACCGGCGACATCGCGTCCGTCGCCGACTGGCCGGCGCGCGGCGCCGCCGTGGAGCGGATGGTCGTGGTCGACCGCGACGGACTGCTCACGCCCGTGCTGCGGTCGCTGCCCGAGCGGCCCCGACTCCCGGCCGCGCCGGACGAGATCGCCGACCTGTGCGGCCGGTTCGCCAACTGGCTGGTGCTCGCGCTGCACGTCACCGCCCGCGGCGAGCGGCTGCGCGCCCAGGACGCGCTCTCCCACGCGGCCCGCCATCTGCTGTGGATGGCCCGGCTCGCCGAGCACAGTACCGACCACTGGCTCACCCCGTCGCGCGCCGCCGAGGCCGAACTCCCCGCCCGTACGGTCGAGGCAGTGGACCGGCGGTCCCCGACCGACGACTCCCCGGGCGCGTACGCCCGCGCCCTGTGGACCGAGGGCCGCCGCCACTGGCGCACCCTGCTGGCCCGCATCGAACGCCCGGAGCCCGCCGCCCTGTTCGCCGAACTCGACGCGCTGACGGCGCGTCATGAGTCCAACGGGGCGGCGGGCTCCGGACGGTGACTCAGGCTCCGGCTCCCAGGACCCGGGCCACCTCGGCGCGGATCTCCGGGGTGTCCAGGCCGCGGATGGTGAGGGTGGTGCGGCGGCGCAGGACGTCGTCGACCTCGTACGCCCACTCGTGGTCGCGGGCGTAGACGACCTGCGCCCAGATCTCCGGCGCGTCCGGGTGGATGCGCCGCGCCAGCGCCGGGTCCTCGTTGGCGAGGCGGGCGATGTCGAAGGAGAGCGAGCCGTAGTGCCGCGCGAGGTGCTGCGCGGTGTCGGCCGCCATCCGCGGACCGGGCGCGATGCCGTCGACGAGCAGCCGGTGGGCCACCGCGCCGGGGCTGGCGAAGCCCGGCAGTGGCGCCCGCCTGGGCAGCCGCGACATGGGTTCCATGTCGTCGGCGAGCGGGTGCCCCGGCAGCTTCGCCAGATGGTCCATCACGGTCCTGCCGATGTGCCGGAAGGTGGTCCACTTGCCGCCCGCCACCGACAGCATCCCGCCCCTGCCCTCGGTGACGACCGTCTCCCGCTTGGCCTTCGCGGTGTCGCCGGGACCGCCAGGCAGCACCCGCAGCCCCGCGAAGGAGTAGGTGATCAGGTCGCGGGAGAGCTGCTGGTCGCGGACGGAGAACGCCGCCTCGTCCAGGATCTGCGCGGTGTCCTGCTCGGTGACCCGCACATCGGCCGGGTCGCCCTCGTACGCCTCGTCGGTGGTGCCGAGGAGCAGCATGTCCTCCCACGGAAGCGCGAAGGTGATGCGGTACTTGTCTATCGGGGTGGCCAGCGCGGCCCGCCACGGCGCGGTCTTCCTGAGCACCAGGTGCGCGCCCTTGGACAGCCGGATGGACGGGTCGGCGCCCGCGTCCTCCATCCGCCGCAGGTGGTCCACCCACGGCCCGGTGGCGTTGAGCACCAGCCGGGCGTCGACGCCGAACTCGGCCCCGTCGGTACGGTCGCGCAGCTCGGCACCGGTGACCCGGCCGCCGGTGAAGCGCAGCCCGGTCACCTCGGCGTGGTTGAGCACGGTGGCACCGGCGTCGGCCGCGGCCCGTACCGTCATCAGCGCCATCCGGGCGTCGTTCATCTGCCCGTCCTCGTAGACCGCCACCGCGCGCAGGTCGTCGGTGCGCAGTTCGGGGACGTCCCGGGCGGCCTTCGCCGGGCTGATCACATGGCCGACGCCGTCACGGAACGCGGACAGCGCGGAGTAGGCGAAGACGCCCGCGCCGAGCTTGGCCGCGCCGTGCGGGCCGCCCTTGTAGACCGGCAGGTAGAAGGTGAGCGGATTGGCCAGGTGCGGCGCGATGTCCCGGGAGACCGCGCGCCGCTCCAGGTGGTTCTCGGCGACCAGCTTGACCGCGCCGGTCTGCAGGTAGCGCAGACCGCCGTGGAGCAGCTTGGAGGAGGCCGAGCTGGTGGCGCCGGCGAAGTCGCCGGCGTCCACCATGGCCACCCGCAGCCCCGACTGCGCGGCGTGCCAGGCGGTGGTGATGCCGAGGATGCCGCCGCCGATCACGAGCAGGTCGTACGTGGCGTGCCCGAGCAGTTCACGCGTCTCGGCCCGGCCCGGGTTGGCGCCGGCGGTCGGATGCGTTCCCAGGGCGGGAACGCGCTGCAGGGTGGTCATCGGTTGCTCAGTGCTCCTCTGTGCTGTCTTCGAGCCAGCCCATGGTCCGCTGTACGGCCTTGAGCCAGCTCTTGTACTCGCGGTCGCGCTGGGCCGCGTCCATACGAGGGGTCCATTCGGCGGCCCGGCGCCAGTTGGCGCGCAGCGCGTCGGTGTCGGGCCAGAAGCCGACCGCCAGACCGGCGGCGTAGGCGGCGCCCAGGCAGGTGGTCTCGGCGACCATCGGGCGCACCACGGGCGCGTCCAGGAAGTCGGCGAGGGTCTGCATGAGCAGGTTGTTGGAGGTCATGCCGCCGTCGACCTTGAGCGCGGTCAGGTCGACGCCGGAGTCCTTGGTCATCGCGTCGGCGATCTCCCGGGTCTGCCAGGCGGTCGCCTCCAGTACGGCCCTGGCGATGTGCGCCTTGGTGACGTAGCGGGTGAGTCCGGCGATCACCCCGCGGGCGTCGTCGCGCCAGTAGGGGGCGAACAGCCCGGAGAAGGCCGGGACGAAGTAGGCGCCGCCGTTGTCCTCCACCGACGAGGCCAGCGTCTCGATCTCGGCGGCGGTGCTGATCAGGCCCATCTGGTCGCGCATCCACTGCACCAGCGAACCGGTGACGGCGATGGAGCCCTCGAGGGCGTAGACGGGGTCGGCGTCGCCGATCCGGTAACCGACGGTGGTGATCAGGCCGTTGTAGGAGTTGACGGGCGTGCCGCCGGTGTTCATCAGCATGAAGGTGCCGGTGCCGTAAGTGGACTTGGCCTCGCCCTCGGAGAAACAGGTCTGGCCGAAGAGGGCGGCCTGCTGGTCGCCGAGCGCGGAGGCGACGGGCACGCCCTGCAGCACACCGGCGCTGCTGGTGCCGTAGACCTCGGCGGAGGAGCGGATCTCCGGCAGGACGGCCGCGGGGACGTCCATCGACTCCAGGATCTTCTCGTCCCAGTTGAGGGTGCGCAGGTTCATCAGCATGGTGCGCGAGGCGTTGGTGACGTCGGTGACGTGCACACCGCCGTTCACACCGCCGGTGAGGTTCCAGATGACCCAGGAGTCCATGGTGCCGAAGAGGATGTCGCCGCGCTCGGCGCGCTCCCGCAGCCCCTCGACGTTGTCGAGCAGCCAGCGGACCTTCGGTCCCGCGAAGTACGACGCGAGCGGCAGGCCGGTCTCGCGGCGGAAGCGGTCCTGGCCGACGTTGCGGCCCAGTTCCCGGCAGAGCTCCGCGGTGCGGGTGTCCTGCCAGACCAGGGCGTTGTGCACCGGCTCGCCGGTGTTCTTGTCCCACAGCACGGTGGTCTCGCGCTGGTTGGTGATGCCGATCGCCTTGACGTCGGCGGCGCTGAAGCCGGGGATGTCCTGGGCGGCCTTGGCGATGGCGCCCTCGACCACCTCCTGGACGTTGGTCCAGATCTCGGCGGCGTTGTGCTCCACCCAGCCCGGCTTCGGGAAGATCTGCTCGTGCTCCTTCTGGTCGACGGCGACGATCCGGCCGTCGCGGTCGAAGACGATGCAGCGGCTGGAGGTGGTGCCCTGGTCGATGGCGGCGATGAACGGGCCGCTGCCGTGGGTGCCGGTGGCGGGTGCGTCGGTCACTGTGTGCTCCTCGGAGTCTGCGCTCTGGGGTCTGGGGAGGGGGAGTGGGGCTGCGGGGAGACCTACGTGAAGGCGAGCTTGTACAGACCGCCGGCGAGGGCGGCTCCGGCCAGCGGGCCCAGCACGGGAATCCACGCGTACGTCCAGTCCGAACCGCCCTTGTTGGGCAGCGGCAGGAGGCTGTGCACGATACGCGGGCCGAGGTCGCGGAACGGGTTGATCGCGTAGCCGGTGGGCCCTCCGAGTGACAGGCCGATGCCGACCACGAGCAGCGCGGTGAGCAGGATGCCCAGCCCGTTGAGCGCGAGGCCCGAGGTCATGCCCTGGGTGAGGATGAAGAGGACCAGGACCATGGTGCCGATGATCTCGGTGAGCAGGTTCTGCACCGGGTTGCGGATCTCCGGGCCGGTGGAGAAGACGCCGAGGACCGGACCGCCGTGCGGTCCCTTCCTGTCGTCGGCCGGGCCCTCCACGGAGGTCTCGTGGAAGCGGACGACCTCGGGGTCGGTCAGGTGGGCCTGGAATTGGCCCATGTAGGCGACCCAGACCAGGAAGGCGCCGATCATCGCGCCGAGGAGCTGGCCCATCAGGTAGTACGGCATCGTGTGCCACACGCCGGTCTTGATGGCGATCGCGAGGGTGACCGCGGGGTTCAGGTGGCCGCCGGAGTATCCGTTGGCGATGTAGGCGCCGCCGAGGACACCGAAGCCCCAGCCGAAGGTGATCGCCAGCCATCCGGCGTCCTTGGCCTTCGACTTCTTGAGGGTGACGGCGGCGCAGACACCGCCGCCGAGCAGGATGAGAACGGCGGTCCCGATGACTTCGCCGATGAAGATGTGGCCGTTGGACACGAAGCGACTCCTTTGTCTTCAGTGCAGGTGCGGCGAGCCGGGTCCCGTCCGGTGTTCGACAATGTCGACCGCAGGACGAGAGTGTTCTCCCCAGAAGTGGGCTGGTCAAGAGGGATGTGCCGGGCAAACGCGACCGTTGGCGATTCGTAATCGGGTCGCATGTGACGAGTGTGACGCTAGAAGCGTCCTGCGCCCAGATCCCGGGACACGGCGCGCGCGCAGTCCCGTACCGCGGCGACCAGCCGGGCCTGGATCCCCTCGGGGTCGCAGACCCGTTCGACGGCCCCCGTGATGCCCACCGCGCCCACCGGCATCCGCCGCCGGTCGTAGACGGGCGCGGCCACCGACGCCACGCCGTCCCAGGTCTCCTCCACGTCGGCTCCCCAGCCCCTGGCCCGGGTCAGCTCCAGCACCGTCTCGAAGTCGTCGGCGCCGGTGACGGTCCGCGAGGTGAGCGCCACCCGCTCCCCGTCGGCCACCTCGTTGTGCGCCACCGGGTCGAAGGCGGACAGCACCTTGCCCAGCGCGGTGCTGTGCAACGGCTGCATGGCGCCCACCTCCAGCACCTGGCGGCTGTCGTCGGGCCGGAAGACGTGGTGCACGATCAGCACGCCCTGCTGGTGCAGCACGCCGAGATACGCCGCCTCGCCGCTGGAACGGGCCAGGTCGTCGGTCCACACCAGGGCCCGGGCGCGCAGCTCGTGCACGTCCAGATAGCTGTTGCCCAGCCGCAGCAGCTCCGCGCCCAGCTGGTACTTGCCCGAGACGGGTTCCTGCTCCACGAAGCCCTCCTGCTGGAGGGTGCGCAGGATGCCGTGGGTGGTGCCCTTGGCCAGGCCGAGCGACGACGACACGTCGGAGAGGCCGAGTCGGCGTTCGCCGCCGGCCAGCAGCCGGAGGATCGCCGCTGCGCGTTCCAGCGACTGGATAGGACCTGGCATCGGTGCACTCCAAGCAGGGTTACGTCGTGCGGTGGTCGACAATGTCGACCATCATCATCTCAGAGACGATTCTGACACCGGGGTCCGCCCTTCGGAATGCCTTCGAGCCCAGCGGCTGCCGCCCGCTACGCTGGCCACGTGCGCGCTCCGCCGCCCGTCCGCTCCGGACACGGAGGATCCCGCATAGCCGACAGCCGTCGCATCCCAGGGAGCAGTTCCATGGCCTCGCCTTCCCCGTCGTCCGTTTCGCCCGCTTCGTCCGCATCGCCGGCCGGCAGTGCCCAGGCGGCCCGCGCCGCCGCCCTCCGCGAGGCGCTCGCCTCCCGGGTCGTCGTCGCCGACGGCGCGATGGGCACCATGCTGCAGGCGCAGGACCCGACGCTCGACGACTTCGAACAGCTCGAAGGCTGCAACGAGATCCTCAACATCACCCGCCCCGACATCGTGCGCTCGGTCCACGAGGCGTACTTCGCGGTCGGCGTGGACTGCGTGGAGACCAACACCTTCGGCGCCAACCACGCGGCCCTCGGCGAGTACGACATCCCCGAACGGGTGCACGAGCTGGCCGAGGCCGGCGCCCGGCTGGCCCGCGAGGTCGCCGACGGCTTCGCCGCCGACGGCCGCCCGCGCTGGGTCCTCGGCTCGATGGGCCCCGGCACCAAGCTGCCGACCCTCGGCCATGCCCCGTACGGCCTACTGCGCGACGGCTACGAGGCGAACGCCGCCGGGCTGATCGCCGGCGGCGCCGACGCGCTGCTGGTGGAGACCACCCAGGACCTGCTGCAGACCAAGGCGGCGCTGATCGCGGCCCGCCGCGCGATGACCTCGGCCGGGGTGAACCTGCCGCTGATCTGCTCGGTGACCGTCGAGACCACCGGCACCATGCTGCTCGGCTCCGAGATCGGCGCCGCGCTCACCGCGCTGGAACCGCTCGGCATCGACATGATCGGCCTCAACTGCGCCACCGGCCCCGCCGAGATGAGCGAACACCTGCGCTATCTCGCCCGCCACTCCCGTATCCCGCTGTCCTGCATGCCCAACGCCGGCCTCCCGGTGCTCGGCAAGGACGGCGCGCACTACCCGCTGTCCCCCGAGGACCTGGCCGAGGCGCACGAGGTCTTCGCCCGCGAGTACGGCCTGTCCCTGGTCGGCGGCTGCTGCGGCACCACCCCCGAGCACCTGCGGCAGCTCGTGGAGCGGGTCGGCGGCCAGGAGCTCACCCCGCGCAGCCCCCGCCCGGAGGCCGGTGCCGCGTCCCTCTACCAGACCGTGCCGTTCCGGCAGGACACCTCGTACCTGGCCATCGGCGAGCGCACCAACGCCAACGGCTCCAAGAAGTTCCGCGAGGCGATGCTGGAGGGCCGCTGGGAGGACTGCGTGGAGATGGCCCGCGAGCAGATCCGCGAGGGCGCCCACCTGCTGGACCTGTGCGTGGACTACGTCGGCCGGGACGGCGCGGCCGACATGGCCGAGATCGCCGGCCGCTTCGCCACCGCCTCCACCCTGCCCATCGTGCTCGACTCCACCGAGGTGCCGGTGCTGCGCGCCGGTCTGGAGAAGCTCGGCGGCCGGGCGGTGCTCAACTCGGTCAACTACGAGGACGGCGACGGACCGGAGTCCCGGTTCGCCAAGGTCACCCAACTGGCCCAGGAGCACGGCGCCGCGCTGATCGCGCTCACCATCGACGAGGAGGGCCAGGCCCGTACCGCCGAGAAGAAGGTCGAGATCGCCGAGCGGCTGATCGCGGACCTCACCGGCAACTGGGGCATCCACGAGTCCGACATCCTCATCGACTGCCTGACCTTCACCATCTGCACCGGCCAGGAGGAGTCCCGGGGCGACGGCGCCGCCACCATCGACGCCATCCGCCGGCTGAAGAGCCGCCACCCCGACGTGCAGACCACCCTCGGCCTGTCGAACATCTCCTTCGGCCTCAACCCGGCCGCCCGGGTCGTGCTGAACTCCGTCTTCCTCGACGAGTGCGTCAAGGCGGGACTGGACTCGGCCATCGTGCACGCCTCCAAGATCGTGCCGATCGCCCGGATCCCCGAGGAGCAGCGCCAGGTCGCCCACGACCTGGTCTACGACAACCGCCGCGAGGGCTACGACCCGCTGCAGCGGCTGATGGAGCTGTTCGAGGGCGTCGACACCAAGTCGGTGAAGGCGGGCAAGGCCGAGGAGCTGCTCGCGCTGCCGCTGGACGAGCGGCTGCAGCGGCGCATCATCGACGGCGAGAAGAACGGCCTGACCGCCGACCTCGACGAGGCGCTGGCCGACCGCCCGGCCCTCGACATCGTCAACGACACCCTGCTCGCGGGCATGAAGGTGGTCGGCGAGCTGTTCGGCTCCGGCCAGATGCAGCTGCCCTTCGTGCTGCAGTCCGCCGAGGTCATGAAGAACGCGGTGGCGTACCTGGAGCCGCACATGGAGAAGTCGGACGCCTCCGGCAAGGGCACCATCGTGCTCGCCACCGTCCGCGGCGACGTCCACGACATCGGCAAGAACCTCGTCGACATCATCTTGTCCAACAACGGCTACAACGTCGTCAACCTCGGCATCAAGCAGCCGGTGTCGGCGATCCTGGACGCCGCGCAGGAGCACCGGGCCGATGTGATCGGCATGTCCGGGCTGCTGGTGAAGTCCACCGTGATCATGAAGGAGAACCTGGAGGAGCTGAACCAGCGCGGGCTGTCGGCCGACTACCCGGTGATCCTCGGCGGCGCCGCCCTGACCCGGGCCTATGTCGAGCAGGACCTGCACGAGATCTACCAGGGCGAGGTCCGCTACGCCCGCGACGCCTTCGAGGGCCTGCGGCTGATGGACGCCCTGATCGGCGTCAAGCGCGGGGTCCCGGGCGCCACGCTCCCCGAGCTCAAGCAGCGCCGGGTGCCGCAGCGCGCCGCCGAGCCGGAGGAGACCGAGGTCAACCTCGGGCAGATCCGCTCCGACGTCGCCGTGGACAACCCCGTCCCCACCCCGCCGTTCTGGGGCAGCCGGGTCGTCAAGGGCATCCAGCTCGCCGACTACGCCTCCTGGCTGGACGAGGGCGCCCTGTTCAAGGGCCAGTGGGGCCTCAAGCAGGCCCGCAGCACCGGACCGACCTACGAGGAGCTGGTGGAGTCCGAGGGCCGTCCGCGGCTGCGCGGGCTGCTCACCCGGATGCAGTCCGAGGGCCTGCTGGAGGCCGCCGTCACCTACGGCTACTTCCCGTGCGTGTCCAAGGGCGACGACCTGATCGTCCTGCACGAGGACGGCACCGAGCGCACCCGGTTCAGCTTCCCCCGGCAGCGCCGGGGCCGGCGGCTCTGCCTGGCCGACTTCTTCCGCCCCGAGGACTCGGGCGAGACCGATGTGGTCGGCTTCCAGGTGGTCACCGTCGGCAACCGGGTCTCCGAGGCCGCGAACGAACTGTTCGCGACCGACTCCTACCGCGACTACCTGGAGCTGCACGGCCTGTCCGTCCAGCTCGCCGAGGCGCTCGCCGAGTACTGGCACGCCCGGGTCAGGTCCGAGCTGGGCTTCGCCGGTGAGGACCCCGACGAGGTCGAGGACATGTTCGCGCTGAAGTACCGCGGCGCCCGCTTCTCGCTGGGCTACGGGGCCTGCCCCGACCTGGAGGACCGGGCCAAGATCGCCGATCTGCTGGAGCCCGAGCGGATCGGGGTGAAGCTCTCGGAGGAGTTCCAGCTGCACCCCGAGCAGTCCACCGACGCGATCGTCATTCACCACCCGGAGGCCAAGTACTTCAACGCGCGTTGAGCGCCGCTCACCAGCCCGTCGTACAATAGACGGTCCGGCACAGGCCGGTCGCCACCCCCGCCACGGGGGTGCGGCGACCGGCCTTTGTGTCCCTCGGAACAGGGCGCTCCAGCAGCATCGGAGCCGGGTTTCGTACCGCAGCGAGGAGTGGGGCGTATGACAAGCAGCATCCCCGTCGTCGACACCCGGATGACGCAGGGCCCCGGCCTGAAGGCGGTCCTCCTCGACATGGACGGCACCCTCGTGGACACCGAGGGCATCTGGTGGGCGGCGGAGTCCGAGGTCTTCGCGGATCTCGGGCACGTGCTGGACGAGACGCACCGCTCGGTGGTGATCGGCGGGCCGATGTCACGCAGCGTGGGCCATCTGATCACCGCGACCGGGACGACCGCCACGCTCGCCGAGCTGATGCTCGCCATCAACGTCCGCTTCGAGAAGCTCATCGCCCGCGGTGTGCCGCTGATGCCGGGCGCGCGGCGGCTGCTGACCGAGCTGGCCGCCCACGACATCCCCACCGCGCTGGTCTCCGCCTCGCACCGGCGCACCATCGACGTGATGCTGCGCACCCTGGGCGCGGAGAACTTCGCGTTCACCGTGGCAGGGGACGAGGTGACGCGCACCAAGCCCGACCCCGAGCCCTATCTGACGGCCGCCGGGCGGCTGGGCGCGGACCCGGCCTCCTGCGTGGTGGTGGAGGACACACTGACCGGGGTGGCGTCCGCCGAGGCGGCCGGCTGCCGGGTGGTCGCGGTGCCCTCGCTGGTGCCGATCCCGGCCGCGCCCGGCCGGACGGTCGTCGGTTCACTGGAGGAGCTGAGCGTGCCGTTCCTGCGCGCTCTGAGTTCCCGCGTGCACTGAGCGTGTTCCTGGAGGCGAAACGGTTCCCTGAAACGGAATCCGTACTCCAGTGATCTGCGTCACGTTACCGGGTGGTGAGCAACGCGGTGTTGTGTCCCGGTTGCGCCCCCGGCGGGGGGATCGTGCCACGCCGGCGGGTCGGCGGCCGCCCCAGCCGCACCCGCGGCGAGGCCGATCGCCACGATTCACAGCCACCGCGACAAGAACGTCGCCCCATCGTTAGTGCTGATCACGCGCATTCTCGGTATCGTCGCCGGAGCGTGCGACCGGGTGGTGGTGGGGCCCCTCGAAAGGTCGGACGTCCCGGCGCCCTCTTCGGCGTGGGCGGCAGCGTTCCGAACAACCCGGAAGCGGTCGCACAGTCCGAGATGTGCTGGAATACGTGCGGCATCCACGCGAAAGCGACCGGGGCCCGGTGGAGTTCACGCCATCCGGGGGGTTCCGTGCCAAGCCCTGACTCCAGAACACCGGCGTACACATGACCAGCGATCCTGGCCCGTACGGCGTAGCACCACAGCAAGATCAGCAGGAATAAGAGGAGAACGTCGCCGATGAACCGCAAGCTACTGATGCTGCCCGCCCTTGTGGGCGTTATGGCACCCCTCGTGACGGGGTGCGGCACGTCCAGCGGGGGGAGCGGTGGGAGCAGCAAGGCGATCGTCGTCGGCACCACGGACAGCATCGAACTCACCAAGGACAACCCGGCACCGCTCGACCCGGCCACCTCGTACGACAGCGCCACCTGGAACATCTTCTACAACACCTTCCAGATGCTGCTGACCTACCCGCGCGGCAGCACCACGCCCACCCCGGACGCGGCCAAGGAGTGCCACTACCTGGACGTCACCGGGCTGACGTACCAGTGCACGCTCCAGGACGGCCTGCAGTTCTCCAACGGGCACCCGTTGACCTCGGAGGACGTCAAGTTCTCCGTCGACCGGATGAAGAAGATCAACTTCTCGGCCGGTCCCGCCTCGCTGATATCCGGCGTGAAGTCGGTCGCCACCCCCGACCCGAAGACCGTCACGTTCCACCTCAAGGCCGCCGACGCGACCTTCCCGGCGAAGCTGGCCACCCCCGCCGCCGCCATCGTCGACCACCAGGTCTACGACGCCGACAAGCCGTACGAGGGCTGGAAGCTGGTCGGCTCGGGCCCGTACACCCTCGACTCCTTCGACGAGGGCAAGAAGGGCGTCTTCTCCAAGAACGACCACTACAAGGGCCAGCTGAAGCTCAACAACAGCAGGGTCGAGCTGCGGATGTTCGACGACTCCACGAAGATGCAGGCCGCCCTGAAGGCCGGCTCGATCGACGTCATGTCGCGGACCCTCAGTCCGGACCAGATCAACAGCCTGCAGGAGAGCACCGACCCGGACATCAAGCTCACCGAGTCGCCCGGCGGCGAGGCGCGCTACCTGTTCCTGAACACCGACGCGCCGGGGCTGAAGAGCCAGGCCGTACGGCAGGCGATGGCCCGGGTCATCGACCGCCAGGCGATCACCCGCGATGTCTACAAGCGCACCGCCGAACCGCTCTACTCGGTCGTCCCGCAGGGCATCACCGGCCACGTCAACTCGTTCTTCAACGCCTACGGCGACCCCAGCGTCAGCGCCGCCAGGAGCGTGCTGCGCGCGGCGGGCTTCACCGGCAAGGTGCCGCTGACCATCAACTTCCGCCGCGACACCGGCGGCACGATGAACCAGGCCGAGGCCGAGGAGATCAAGCGGCAGCTCGACGCCAGTGGGCTCTTCGACGTCCAGGTGCAGAGCGAGCAGTGGAACGCCTTCCTGAAGGCCGCCTCGCAGCGCAAGTACCAGATCTTCGCGATCAGCTGGCTGCCGGACTTCCCGGACCCCGACAACTACATCGCGCCGTTCTTCGACAAGGACAACTTCCTCAATCTGCCGTACCAGAGCGCGCAGATCGAGAACCAGATCCTGCCCCAGACTCGCAAGCAGGCCCAGCGCAGTACGGCCAGCGCCGGCTTCGGGAACGCTCAGAAGATCATCGCCCATGACGTACCGTTGCTGCCGCTGTGGCAGGGCAAGCAGTACATCGCCGCGCGCAGCGACATCACCGGTGTCGAATGGGCGCTCAACTCCTCCACCACCACCCAGTTCTGGGAGCTCGGCCGTGGTGTGGCGGGTTGATCCGCACAGATAAGGGAGATCGTCGAGGATGAACCGCAAGCTGCTCGTTCTGCCGGCCATCATAGGTCTGGCGACACCGCTGCTCGCCGGATGCGGATCCGGCAGCGGCAGCGGCAACGACGGCAAACCGATCGTGGTCGGAACGACGGACACGTTCCAGATGTCGAAGGACAACCCGGCGCCGCTCGACCCTGCCACCGGGTACGACATCGGCAGCTGGAACATCTTCTACAACACGTACCAGACGCTGCTGCGCTTCCCGCGCAGCGGCACCGACCCCGAGCCCGAGGCGGCGAAGGAATGCCACTTCACGGACAGCCTGGGCGAGCAGTACCGGTGCACCCTGCGTGACGGTCTCACCTTCTCCAACGGTCACAAGCTGACGTCCGAGGACGTCAAGTTCTCCATCGACCGTATGACGGGGATCAACGACCCGAACGGGCCCGCGAGCCTCCTGACCAACATCGACAAGGTGGAGACGCCCGACGCCTCCACCGTCGTCTTCCACCTGAAGGACCCGGACTCCACCTTCCCGTTCAAGCTGGCGACGCCGGCCGCGGACATCGTGGACCCCGAGACGTACCAGGCCAAGAAGATCCACGAGGGGTACAGCGTGGTGGGCTCCGGGCCCTACACGCTGTCCTCCTTCAACGCGGGCAAGGACGCGGTCTTCGAGAAGAACCCCAGCTACAAGGGGTCGATCAAGCTCAACAACAGCAAGATCGAGCTGAAGTTCTTCACCTCCTCCGCGGCGATGGAGGCGGCGCTCAAGTCCGGCGAGATCGACGTCATGAACCGCACGATGACCCCGGACCAGATCAACCGGCTCACCGTCGGCACCGACCAGAACATCAAGCTCACCGAGGCACCCGGCACCGAGATCCGCTACCTGGTCTTCAACACCGCCGACCCCACGGTGAAGCAGAAGGCGGTACGGCAGGCGTTCGCGGCGCTGATCGACCGCGAGGCGATCACCCGTGACGTCTACCAGCGCACCACCGAGCCGCTGTACTCGCTGGTGCCGCAGGGCATCACCAGCCACACCAACTCGTTCTTCAGCAAGTACGGCGAGCAGCCGAGCGTGGCCAAGGCGCGCGCGTACCTGCACGACGCGCACATCACCACCCCGGTGCCGCTGACGCTGTCGTACACGACGAACCACTACGGCGAGACGACCGCGGCGGAGTTCAAGAAACTGAAGTCGCAGCTCGAGGCGAGCGGTCTGTTCTCCATCACGCTGCAGGGCGTGTCGGACTGGAACGGCTACAAGGCGTCGTACCGCGCGCACAAGTACCAGGTGTTCGGCATGGGATGGTTCCCCGACTTCCCGGACCCGGACAACTACATCGCCCCGTTCTTCGGCGCGGACGACTTCCTCAACCTCGCCTACACCAACACCACGATCCGGGACCAGATCATCAAGTCCACCCGGACCAAGACGCAGCGCAGCGGGACGGTCACGGACTTCACCACGGCGCAGGACATCATCGCCGCGGACGTGCCGATCCTGCCGGTGTGGCAGGGCAAGCAGTACCTGGCCGCGCGCAGCGACATCACGGGCACCGAGTGGGCGCTGAACTCGTCCTCGACGACCCAGTTCTGGGAGCTGGGCCGGGGCGCCTCCGGCTGACGGCCGGCCGACGGCGTGGGGCGGGGTGGACCGGCGAACGGCCGGACCACCCCGCCCCCGGGCTTTCCGCCCCGGCGGACAGCGTCACGTCACCCCGCGCCGGGGAGCGTCACCCCGCGCCGGGGCGGACCAGACCGCTCTCGTACGCGTAGACCGCGGCCTGCACCCGGTCTCGCAGCGCGAGCTTGGTGAGCACATGGCCGACATGGGTCTTGACAGTGGTCTCGCTGACGAACAGCTCGGCGGCGATCTCCGCGTTGGACAGGCCGCGGGCCACCAGCTTCAGCACCTCGACCTCGCGCTCGGTGAGCGCGTGCAGCGGCTGCGGCACCGCGTCCTCACCGGACGGCAGCCGGCCCGCGTACTTGTCGAGCAGCCGCCGGGTGATGCTGGGGGCGAGCATCGCCTCGCCGGCCGCCACCACCCTGATCGCCTGCACCAGCTCGGCCGCCGGGGCGTCCTTGAGCAGGAAGCCGCTGGCGCCCGCCCGCAGCGCCTCCACCACGTACTCGTCGAGGTCGAAGGTGGTCAGCACCAGCACCTTGGCGGGACCCGAGCGGTCGGGCCCGGTGATCTGCCGGGTCGCCTCCACCCCGTCCATCCGCGGCATCCGGATGTCCATCAACACCACGTCGGGCTGCAGCGCCCGGACCTGGTCGAGCGCCTGCTGGCCGTCCCCGGCCTCGCCGACCACGACAAGGTCGGACTCGGCCTCCAGGATCATCCGGAAACCGGTACGCAGCAGGGGCTGATCGTCCACCAGCAGGACGCGGATAGCCACGGGAACTCCTTCGCCTTCGCTAGACGGGATCATTCTCGCCCACCAAGGGCGGCGCTCCCGCTATTTCCGCCAGCGGATACGGCGGGGGAGTCCCACCGAACTCGGGACAAAACGCCTGGTGGTCGCACCAGCCGCAGAGCGGGGTGCGGCGCGGGCGCCAGTCCCCGCTCACCGTCGCCTCCCTGATCGCCTCCCACAGCGCCAGCAGCCTGCGCTCTGTGGTGCGCAGATCGGCCTCCGTCGGGTCGTACGTCAGCACGTCGCCGCTGCCGAGGTAGACCAGCTGCAGCCGGCGCGGCACCACGCCCCGCAGCCGCCACAGCACCAGGGCGTAGAACTTCATCTGGAAGAGCGGCTCGTCGGCATACTCCGGCCGCGGCGCCTTGCCCGTCTTGTAGTCGACCACCCGCAGGTCGCCGCTGGCCGGGGCCACGTCCAGCCGGTCCACGTACCCGCGCAGGGTCAGCCCGGACTCCAGCACGGTCTCCACGTACAGCTCGCGCTCGGCGGGCTCCAGCCGCGTCGGGTCCTCCAGGGTGAACCAGCGGTCCACCAGCCGCTCGGCGCTCTCCAGCCAGGCGGTGAGCGCCGCCGCGTCCGCCGCCCCGTCCGCCGCGTCGAACAGCGACGCCAGCTCAGGGCGGGCGGCCCGCAGCCGCTCCCACTCGCCCGGCACCATCGCCCGCGCCCGCTCGGCGGTCCGCTCCGCGGCCGGCGCGTCGAAGAGCCGCTCCAGCACCGCGTGCACCACGGTGCCGCGGGTGGCGGCCTCGCTGGGCTTCTCGGGCAGCCGGTCGATCACCCGCAGCCGGTACAGCAGCGGGCAGCGCATGAAGTCCGCCGCGCGCGACGGGGACAGCGACGACGGGGGTCGCGGGGGGATGCTCTCAATGCTGGTGCCCATGGCAGACGACCCTATGGCCTCCCACTGACAGTGCTGGTGTCCTCCCGGAACGCGCAGGGCAATAGCATGGTTATGGAACCCTGCGTCCCGCATGATCGGTACGAGGGTCCGTTCGAACGAGGGGAACCAGTGAGCGAGAGCGGCCGGCCGCCGTCCAAGAACACCCGAGTCCCAGGCGAGGACGGCGGCACCGACAAGCCCCCGCGCGAGCCTGGTGGCGGCATCCTCATGGGCCGCTTCTTCGGCGTCCCGATCTACGTCGCCCCGAGCTGGTTCCTGGTCGCCGCCCTCATCACCTGGGTGTTCGGCGGCCAGCTCGACACCGTGCTGCCCGAGCTGGGCAAGGTGCGCTACCTGGTGTCGCTCTTCTTCGCGGTGGCCTTCTACGCCTCCGTGCTCGTCCACGAGCTGGCGCACACCGTGGCCGCGCTCCGCTTCGACCTGCCCGTGCGCCGGATCCAGCTGCAGTTCTTCGGCGGCGTCTCGGAGATCGAGAAGGAGTCCGACACCCCGGGCCGGGAGTTCGTGCTCGCCTTCGTCGGGCCGCTGCTCTCGCTGATACTGGCCGGGATCTTCTTCGGCGGCATGCAATTCGTGGAGTCCGGCACGGTCCCGGGGGTGCTGCTCGCCGGGCTCATGGTCAGCAACCTGATCGTTGCCATCTTCAACTTCCTGCCCGGTCTGCCGCTCGACGGCGGCCGGATGCTGCGGGCCGTGGTCTGGAAGATCAGCGGCAAGCCGATGACGGGCACCGTCGCCGCCGCCTGGGTCGGCCGCGCGCTGGCCCTCGCGGTGCTGATCGGACTGCCGCTGCTGTCCTACGCGGGCGGGCTCAACGGGAACAACAGCAGCAGCGGTGTCGACTCGCTCACCGACGCGCTGCTCGCCGCGATCCTGGCGGCCATCATCTGGACCGGCGCGGGCAACAGCCTGCGGATGGCCCGGCTGCGCGAGCGGCTGCCGGCGCTGCGGGCCCGTACGCTGACCCGCCGGGCCGTCCCCGTGGCCTCCGACACCCCACTGTCCGAGGCGCTGCGCCGCGCCAACGAGGCAGGCGCCCGCGCCCTGGTGGTGGTCGACGGCCGGGGCGACCCCACGGCGGTCGTCCGGGAGTCCGCGATCGTCGGCATCCCGGAGCACCGCCGCCCCTGGGTGGCCGTCAGCGGCCTCGCCCAGGACCTCACCCCGGGCATGCGGGTCTCCGCCGAACTCGCGGGCGAGGACCTGCTCGACACCCTGCGGGCCACCCCCTCCACCGAGTATCTGGTGGTCGAGCCGACCGGCGAGATCTACGGGGTGCTGTCCACCGCGGACGTCGAGCGCGCCTTCCTCGCCGCGATGTCCCGGCCCTCGGCCTGACGCACCGGCCCGCCCGCCAAGGGGCCGCCGACCGGCGGCGGGAGGGGGCCATGTCAGCCGGTAGGGTGGTCTTATGTCCGAACCGACCGGTGCCGCCCGCCGTCGCGGGCCCTTCAGAGTCGGGGACCAGGTCCAGCTCACCGACCCCAAGGGACGCCACTACACCTTCACGCTCGAAGCAGGAAAGCAGTTCCACACCCACAAGGGCGCTTTCCCGCACGACGAGCTGATCGGTGCTCCCGAGGGCAGTGTTGTCCGAACCACGGGAAACGTCGCCTACCTCGCGCTGCGCCCCCTGCTCCCCGACTACGTCCTGTCCATGCCCCGCGGCGCCGCCGTGGTCTACCCCAAGGACGCGGGGCAGATCCTGGCGATGGCCGACATCTTCGCGGGCGCCCGCGTGGTGGAGGCGGGCGTCGGCTCCGGCTCGCTCAGCAGCTTCCTGCTGCGGGCGATCGGCGACCACGGCATGCTGCACAGCTACGAGCGCAGGGCCGACTTCGCCGAGATCGCCACCCAGAACGTCGAGCGCTACTTCGGCGGCCCGCACCCCGCCTGGCAGCTCACCGTCGGCGACCTGCAGGACCACCTGTCGGACACCGACGTGGACCGGGTCATCCTCGACATGCTGGCGCCCTGGGAGTGCCTGGAGGCGGTCGCCAAGGCCCTGGTGCCCGGCGGCATCCTGTGCGCCTACGTGGCCACCACCACGCAGCTCGCCCGTACCGTCGAGGCGATCCGCGAGCACGGCACCTTCAACGAGCCCGCCGCCTGGGAGACCATGGTGCGCACCTGGCACGTGGAGGGCCTCGCGGTCAGGCCCGACCACCGGATGATCGGGCACACCGGCTTCCTGCTCACCGCGCGCCGCCTCGCGGACGGCGTCGAGCCGCCGCTGCGCCGCCGCCGGCCCGCCAAGGGCGCCTACGGCGAGGACTACACCGGACCGGGAAGCGGAAGCGGCGGGTCCGCCGCCTCCGACGGATAATTCCGGCCAACTTCACCGCGCCGCCGCCGGTTTGCCCCCTCCAGGGCACCGGCGGCGGCCTTTTTTGCGGCTCCCGGGTCCCCGCCCGCGCGTCGGCGGCCCCCGGCGTTCCGCCCGGGTGTGACGTATGGCACCATGCTGGCCACCCCCGCCGTTCGACCCCCCAGGAGACAGGCGAGTGCAGCCCTCCGCAGGCCCGGCCCTCCCGCACACCCGCACCCGTACCGTGCACTGGATCAGCACCGCCGCGGCGCTCGGCGCCATCGTGGCCGCCGGAGCCCTCGTACAGCCCGCTGACGCCTCTCCCACCGCCGCCAGAGCCCCCAAGGCCCCGGTCGCGGCCCCCGACCCCAGAGCGGCCCACTACCCCTTGGACTGCGCCGGGAGCCCGGTGGACGTCGTCTCCAGCGTCTCCGGCGACCTGGACGCGGACGGGCGGCCCGAGACCGTCGCCGTGGTGCGCTGCCAGGCCGACACCGGCACTCCGCCCAGCGGCGTCTACGTGCTCTCGGTGCCCACCACGCCGGGCGGCGCGCCGGTGATCGCCGAGACCCTGGTGAACCCCAAGGACCAGCGGAGCATCACCGGGTTCCGGCTCGACGGCCGCACGGTCCGGGCCACGGTGCTCGGCTACTCCAGCCCCGACACCCCGCGCTGCTGCCCCGACCTCAAGCGCAGCTACGCCTGGGAGTGGCGGCAGGGGCGGTACGTGGCCCTGCCGGGACCGCTGCCCAACAGCATCTGACCGGCCCCCGCGGGGGTCCGTTACTCGGCGTCGGGCCCGTACACCTCGACGCGGTCGGCGGCCCGCCGCACATGGATGCAGTCGCCGGGGCACTCCTTCGCCGAGTCCACGACATCCCGCAGCAGCTCCGGCGGTACGGGTACGGTGGCACCAGGAGCCTGGAGCAGCTCGGCCTCCTCGCCCTCCGGAGCCGGTCCCTTCACGTAGGCCAGCCCGTCGATGTCGAGTTCGAAGACCTCCGGCGCGTACTGCACGCAGATCCCGTCGCCCGTGCAGAGGTCCTGGTCGATCCAGACCTCGAGCGCTTCGGCCGTCTCGTTGCCCACGGAAACCCTCGCCTGCCCATCGTCGTTCAGGAAGTAACAGCGCTTGGCGGCTGTTGACGCAATCGACGATACAACCGGCTGCTTTCCGAGTGTGATCGGTGGGTATCTCACTGGCGGAGGGACGTACGCAAGGGTGAAGATCGGACACACCGCGATCGTCTTTTTGATCTAGGGGTTTACACCCCTACTGGCCCAGGTAGGGTCTGGAAACGTCCAGCTCCCCTTGGAGGAGGTGAGGACCGTGGCGGCCCACGACGACGACATCAACCGTGGCGGCCGACCCGCTCGTGGATCGGAAGATCCCATGAGCCAGGTCGCCTTTCTTGAGCAGGAGATCGCCGTCCTGCGACGCAAGCTCGCCGATTCTCCGCGGCACACGAGGATTCTCGAGGAGCGGATCGTCGAGCTGCAGACCAACCTGGCAGGTGTGTCCGCGCAGAACGAACGGCTGGCGAACACTCTCCGCGAGGCCCGCGACCAGATCGTGGCCCTCAAGGAAGAGGTCGACCGGCTCGCGCAGCCACCCGCGGGTTTCGGCGTGTTCCTGCAGGCCAACGAGGACGGTACGGCCGACATCTTCACCGGCGGGCGCAAGCTCCGGGTGAACGTCAGCCCGTCCGTCGAGCTCGATGACCTCAGGCGCGGCCAGGAACTGATGCTCAACGAGGCGCTCAACGTGGTCGAGGCCATGGAGTTCGAGCTCATCGGCGACATCGTCACCCTCAAGGAGGTCCTGGAGGACGGCGAGCGTGCCCTGGTCATCGGGCACACCGACGAGGAGCGGGTGGTCCGGCTCGCCGAGCCCCTGCTCGACGGCGCCCTGCGCGCCGGCGACGCGCTGCTCCTCGAACCGCGCTCCGGCTACGTCTACGAACGGGTGCCGAAGAGCGAGGTCGAAGAGCTCGTCCTGGAAGAAGTCCCCGATATCGACTACCGCCAGATCGGCGGCCTCGGCAACCAGATCGAGCAGATCCGCGACGCGGTCGAACTGCCCTATCTGCACGCCGATCTCTTCAAGGAGTACGAACTGCGCCCGCCCAAGGGCGTGCTGCTCTACGGCCCTCCGGGCTGCGGCAAGACCCTCATCGCCAAGGCGGTCGCCAACTCGCTGGCGAAGAAGGTCGCCGAGGTCACGGGTCAGCCGCAGGGCAAGAGCTACTTCCTGAACATCAAGGGCCCGGAGCTGCTGAACAAGTACGTCGGCGAGACCGAGCGGCAGATCCGCCTGGTCTTCCAGCGGGCCCGGGAGAAGGCCAGCGAGGGCACCCCCGTCATCGTCTTCTTCGACGAGATGGAGTCGCTCTTCCGCACCCGTGGATCCGGTGTCAGCTCGGACGTGGAGAACACCATCGTCCCGCAGCTGCTCGCCGAGATCGACGGCGTGGAGGGCCTGGAGAACGTGATCGTGATCGGCGCCTCCAACCGGGAGGACATGATCGATCCCGCGATCCTGCGGCCCGGCCGGCTGGACGTCAAGATCAAGATCGAGCGTCCGGACGCCGAGGCGGCCAAGGACATCTTCTCCAAGTACCTGGTCGACACCCTCCCGCTGCACGGAGAGGACCTGTCGGAGCACGGCGGGTCGCCGGCGGGCACCGTGGACGCCATGATCCAGTCCGTGGTGGAGCGGATGTACTCCGAGACCGAGGAGAACCGCTTCCTGGAGGTCACCTACGCCAACGGCGACAAGGAGGTCCTGTACTTCAAGGACTTCAACTCCGGCGCCATGATCCAGAACATCGTGGACCGGGCGAAGAAGATGGCGATCAAGGACTTCCTCGATCACCAGCAGCGGGGCCTGCGCGTCTCCCACCTGCTCGCGGCATGTGTCGACGAGTTCAAGGAGAACGAGGACCTGCCCAATACCACCAACCCCGACGACTGGGCCCGAATCTCCGGCAAGAAGGGCGAGCGGATCGTGTTCATCCGCACCCTGGTGACCGGAAAGCAGGGCGCGGACACCGGACGCTCCATCGACACCGTGGCGAACACGGGACAGTATCTGTAGGCACTACCCTCCGGCTGCGGGTCCCCACAGCGGGTACCCGCAGCCGGTGTGTTCCCGGCTCAGCACGGGCCGGAGCCGGGCAAGGAGGGCCGCATGACCGTACGGCGAGTAATGGGCATCGAGACGGAGTACGGCATCTCCGTCCCCGGCCACCCGAACGCCAATGCCATGCTCACCTCGTCCCAGATCGTCAACGCCTACGCGGCGGCGATGCACCGGGCGCGGCGGGCCCGCTGGGACTTCGAGGAGGAGAACCCGCTCCGGGACGCCCGGGGGTTCGACCTCGCACGTGACTCGGCGGACTCCACCCAGCTCACGGACGAGGACATCGGCCTGGCCAATGTGATCCTCACCAACGGTGCTCGGCTCTATGTCGACCACGCCCACCCCGAGTACTCCTCGCCCGAGGTCACCAACCCGCGGGACGCGGTGCTGTGGGACAAGGCGGGCGAGCGGATCATGGCCGAGGCGGCGCTGCGCGCGGCGCAGCTCCCCGGGGCGCAGCCGATCCACCTCTACAAGAACAACACCGACAACAAGGGCGCCTCCTACGGCACCCACGAGAACTACCTGATGAAGCGGGAGACCCCGTTCTCGGAGATCGTGCGGCACCTGACGCCGTTCTTCGTCTCCCGCCAGGTGGTCACCGGCGCGGGCCGGGTCGGGATCGGCCAGGACGGCCGCGAGGACGGCTTCCAGATCAGCCAGCGCGCTGACTACTTCGAGGTCGAGGTCGGCCTCGAGACCACCCTCAAGCGCCCCATCATCAACACCCGCGACGAACCGCACTCCGACGCCGAGAAGTACCGCAGGCTCCATGTGATCATCGGCGACGCCAACCTGTCCGAGATCTCCACCTACCTCAAGCTCGGCACCACCTCCCTGGTGCTGTCGATGATCGAGGACGGCTTCATCAAGGTGGACCTCGCCGTCGACCAGCCGGTGCGCACCCTGCACGAGGTCAGCCACGACCCCACGCTGCAACGACTGATCACCCTCCGTAACGGCCGGACGCTGACCGCGGTCCAGTTGCAGATGGAGTACTTCGAGCTGGCCCGCAAGTACACCGAGGAGCGGTACGGCAACGACGCGGACCCGCAGACCAAGGATGTGCTGGCCCGCTGGGAGGACGTGCTCAACCGGCTGGAGAACGACCCGATGAGCCTGTCGGGCGAGCTGGACTGGGTGGCCAAGCGCGAGGTCCTGGAGGGCTACCGGCGCCGTGACGGCCTCGGCTGGGACGCGGCCCGGCTGCACCTGGTGGACCTGCAGTACGCCGACGTACGGCCCGACAAGGGCCTCTACAACCGGCTGGCCGCCCGCGGCCGCATGAAGCGGCTGCTCGACGAGCCCGACGTCGTCCGGGCCGCCACCAAGCCGCCGGAGGACACCAGGGCGTACTTCCGCGGCCGCTGTCTGGAACAGTACGCGGACGATGTCGCCGCCGCCTCCTGGGACTCGGTGATCTTCGATCTGCCCGGCAGGGACTCGCTCCAGCGGGTCCCCACCCTGGAGCCGCTGCGCGGTACCCGCAACCACGTCAAGGAGCTGCTGGACCGCTGCCGCACGGCCGAGGACCTGGTACGGATCCTTTCCGGAGGCTGATCCACGGCTGAAACGGTCCAGAACCGGGAAACAACCCAGTGACCCTCGTACGTTGACCTATTCGAGGGCCGATGTCGGGCCCTGCTTGTAGGGTCTGATCTTGTAGGCAGTCAACCGAGCGCACGGAAGACAAGCGGGGTGAGGGACATGGCTACCAAGGACACCGACGGCGGACAGCAGAAGGCGACGCGTTCCACGGAGGAGGCCGAGGAGGTCCAGCAGGACGCCCAGGCGGCCGACGACCTCAAGGAACGCCACGAGAAGCTCTCGGACGACGTGGACTCGGTCCTGGACGAGATCGACGACGTGCTGGAGGAGAACGCCGAGGACTTCGTGCGTTCCTTCGTCCAGAAGGGCGGCGAGTAGGTGGCAGCCAGCACGCATGGCACCGGGCGGCTTCCGGCCGCCTTCCTGACGCCCGGCTCGTCCTCGTTCCTCGACTTCCTCGGCGACCACTCGCCGGAGCTGCTGCCGGGGAACCGGACGCTGCCGCCGCTGAAGGGGGCGATCGAACTCCCGCACGGCACCACGATCGTGGCCGCCACCTTCGACGGGGGCGTGATCCTCGCCGGTGACCGGCGCGCCACGATGGGGAACATGATCGCGCAGCGGGACATCGAGAAGGTGTTCCCGGCCGACGAGTTCTCCGCCGTCGGCATCGCGGGCACCGCCGGCCTCGCCGTGGAGATGGTCAAGCTCTTCCAGCTGGAACTCGAGCACTACGAGAAGATCGAAGGGGCCACCCTGTCCCTGGAGGGCAAGGCCAACCGGCTCTCCACCATGATCCGCGGCAACCTGGGCATGGCGCTCCAGGGCCTGGCCGTGGTGCCGCTCTTCGCCGGGTACGACACCGACCGCGAGAAGGGCCGGATCTTCTCCTACGACGTCACCGGCGGCCGCAGCGAGGAACTGGGCTTCGCGTCCACCGGTTCCGGCTCGGTCTTCGCCCGCGGCGCCCTGAAGAAGCTCTACCGCAAGGACCTCAGTGAGCGTCAGGCGATGACCGCCGTCATCCAGGCGCTCTACGACGCGGCGGACGAGGACTCGGCCACCGGCGGTCCCGACCTGACCCGGCAGATCTTCCCGATCATCTCGGTGATCACCGAGGAGGGATTCCGCAGGGCAGGCGTGGACGAGGTGTCCGAGATCGCCCGGTCGGTGCTGGACGGACGGATGACGCACCCCGACGGGCCGCAGGCCCAGGTGCTGTGAAGCCGGTCAAGTGAAGCACGCGCCCTCCCTCACGGCCCCCGGGCCGTGGGGGCGCCCCCAAGCGCCGACAGCAGAAAGGCACGGTTAGCCGGTGTCCACGCCCTTTTACGTTTCACCCCAGCAGGCCATGGCCGACCGCGCCGAGTACGCCCGCAAGGGCATCGCGCGCGGCCGCAGCGTCGTCGTGCTGCAGTACACCGACGGCATCGTCTTCGTCGCCGAGAACCCGTCCCGCGCCCTGCACAAGGTCAGCGAGATCTACGACCGGATCGCCTTCGCGGCGGTCGGCAAGTACAACGAGTTCGAGAACCTGCGGATCGGCGGCGTGCGCTACGCCGATCTGCGCGGATACACCTACGACCGCGACGATGTGACGGCCCGTGGGCTGGCCAACGTCTACGCGCAGACGCTGGGCACCATCTTCTCCAGCGTGGGGGAGAAGCCCTACGAGGTGGAGCTGATCGTCGCCGAGGTCGGCGCCGCCCCCGAGGACGACCAGATCTACCGGCTTCCGCACGACGGCTCGATCGTCGACGAGCACGGCGCCGTCGCCGTCGGCGGCAACTCCGACCAGATCGGCAGCTATCTCGACCAGCGGCACCGGGACGGGATGACGCTCGCCGAGGCGCTCGGCCTCGCCGTCGAGTCGCTCGGCCGCGACAGCAACGGCAGCGACCGGCAGCTCACCGCCGAGCAGTTGGAGGTCGCGGTGCTGGACCGTACCCGGCCGCAGCAGCGCAAGTTCAAGCGGATCCTGGGCCGCCAGCTCTCCCGTCTCCTGGAGACGGAGAGCGCGTCGACGGCGAAGACGGACGAGCCGTCCGACGAGGAGGAGTAGCCCTCCTCGTCGGGTCACCCGGGCTCCCCGCCCAGCCACCTCGGACCGTCCCGAGACCTTCCGCCGGTTGTCGGTCGCTCGCGCAGTTCCCCGCGCCCCTGACGGGGGCGCGTTCTCCCCCCCCCTGGGTTGTGGCCCCGGCGGG